>JANOBY010000030.1:0-2185 GCA_031411935.1 Planctomycetales bacterium
GTTCAACCTGCTCGCCATGAAGGCCCGCATCCCGCAGGAGACCGCGCTCGACGACCCGATGGTGCAGAACACCATCTGGCCCTTCCCCAAGAACGCGCCCCAGTACTCGCTCATGGGCTACATGCCCTATGAGCTGATGATCACCCAGCAATTCCCCTGGTTCGGGACGCTGAAGCTCCGGGGGCAGGCCGCCGAGCAGGAGGTCAAGACCGCGTTCTATGAGCTCCTGGCCGCGCAGCTGGAGGTGGTCGAGCGCGTGAAACGGGCCTATTTCAACGTGTACTACAACCAGAGGGCCGAGGCGATCCTGGCCGAGAACAAGGGGCTCGCCGAGGACTTCGTGGCCCTCGCCCAGCAGCGGTTCAAGGCTGGTTCCACGACCCTGCAAGACGTCCTCCGCGCCCAGAACGTCGTGACCGACGTGGACAGCGAACTCGTGACCGTGAGGCAGGAGCTTGCCGGTTCCCGGAGCTCGCTCGCCCGGCTCATCCACGTGAGCCCCGAGGCCGACCTCCGCGCCGTGACCGCCATGCCCGTCGCCGAGGTCCCCCAGCAGGTCGAGATGCTCTACCGCATGGCCGCCGCCGCGAGGCCCGAGCTGCAAGGCCGCCTAGCCGAGGTCGCCCGCGACGAGAGGCAGGTCGAGCTGGCGAAGAAGCGCTACAAGCCGAACATCACGGCGGGGCTCTCGTACGGCCTTATGACGCGGCAGAACAGCCCCTCGCCCGAGGCCGACGGCCGCGACAACTTCGGCCTCGTGGTGGGCTTCAACCTGCCCGTGTACCGCCAGAAGCTCGACGCCGCCGTATGCGAGGCCCAGGCCCGCGCCATCGCCGACGCCCGCCGCTACGACGACCTGCGCGACGAGACCTACGAGCAGGTCAAGGAGTTCTACCTCGAAGCGAAGGCCCGCCGCGAGCTGCTGGACCTCTTCCGATCGAGCTATCTGCCCCGCGCCGAGGACGTCCTGAAGCTCGCCGCCAACGACTACCGCGCCGGCACGCAGGACTTCCTCACGCTGATCACCGGCCTGCGGGAGCTGCTCGCCGTGAGGCTGCAAGTGGCCCGGCTCGAATCGGACCTCGGCCGCGCGGTGGCCTCGCTCGAACGCGTGGTGGGCGTGCAGCTCAACGAGCACCCGCCCGCCGAGGCCATCACCATCCCCCCGCCCGCACCGGCCGAAGCCTCGGGGCCGTTCCGCCCGCAAGACGAGAAGACTCGATCCGCAGATGGCGCGGATGATCGCAGATAAGACGTTTCCATCTGTCATTCTCTGCGTCAATCCGCGTCCTCTGCGGATCGAGGTTCGAGGAGTTCCGCGCTCTGCCACAGCCTTCGCGCATTCCTTCCCACGCCTGGGCCTGCGAACAAGGCGAATGAGTCTCAGCCAGGCTGTGTCCTCTCGATCACCTGCCACGCTCAGGAAGGAGTGGCCCCCTAAAGATCTCACGCCATCGCGCCTTGACCTTCCAGTCGCCGTCCGATTCGCCGAGGAGATAGACTTCCGCCGTTCCATGTGGCGAAGGGCCCGTATCGATCACCACGACCGCGGTCCTGCCATCCTCCCCAAAGCTGGGGAGATAGGCATTCGTGAAGCCCCACGATTCCGGATACCTTGCCCAGAAGACATCGGCGAACTCCTCGGAGCCCGGGTGGGCCGCGGCCAGCTTGGCGAGGTCCGCGAACTTCACTCGCTCGTCTTCGATGCCGAGTTCCTTCAGGTGGGCCGGACCTGTGGCGTTACGACGCCTCACCCCCTCCCCATGTCCTCGGGCGATCTTCCCGCTGGACTCGAGGCGATCTAGAAGCGCCAGATGTCGGTCCCCAGCTTTCAGCGGCCACGTGTCGACGCCGACGACGATCCCCCGTCCGGCCTTGCCTTGATTATTCCTGAGGAAGTTCTCGTTCAACGGATTGCCGGGATCCATCTGATCGGCGAAGACCGCTTCCAGCACCTTCCGATCGCGCACACGCTCGGCGGGCTCATCGGCCATAGCTTGCGGGACCGAAACGCACAGGATCAGGCCCAGCAGGGGCATTCGCGAGGCCACACGCAAGCACATGCGTGGGTTCTGCATACGACTTGAACTCCTCTTTGCCTGATCCTGGTGCAAGAGAATCGAACCGCAGATGCCGCGGATTGACGCAGATAGAATCAAATCGATTCTTTATCTGCGTGAATCCG
>JANOBY010000031.1:0-19237 GCA_031411935.1 Planctomycetales bacterium
CGGGCCCGGTTCTTCGGCGTGGTCCTGCTCCCCCCCCTCGCCTTCCCCCGGGCCGAACAGGCGGCGCCCCTGGCCGATCGGCTGGCAAGGTCGGGCGTCAACCTCGTCCGATTCTCGGCGATCGACTCCCCGCTCGGCCCCGGCCAGAGCCTTTACGACGACGGGCGCGACGACACGCTGGAGTTGGACGCCGAGGCCCTGTCGCGGTTCCACCATCTGGTGGCCGAGTTGAAAAAGCGCGGCATCTCGATCTCGCTCGAACTCCTGGCCAATCGCCGGTTTCGCGAGGGAGATGCCGTGCCCGACTGGATCCGCCTCCCCCTTGGCGGAGGGGCCGCCTCGGCGTTCGACCCGACGATCCAGAAGCTCACGCTCCAGTCCGCGCAGGCCCTGCTCTCGCGGGTGAATCCGGAGACCGGGCTCGCCCTCAAGGACGACCCCGTCCTCGTGTGGATCACGATCGCGGGCGAGCGGTCGGTCTTCGATCGCGAGGAACTTTCCGAGCTTTCTTCCGCCGCCCTCCGTCGCCTGGAGGCCGGCCCCCCGCGCAGGTCTCCTTCGGCGATCGAGGGCGAGCAGTGGAAGGCCATCGCCGAGGGCCTTCGCGCCTCGGGCTGGAAGCGGCCGGTCGCGGGGTCGTCCCACTGGCGGCGCGACTCCGAATTCAATTCCGCCCAGACGCGACCGGGCCTGGACCTGGTGGACGATCGCCTGTACTGGGCCCCCCGACCGGGCCTCGGCCCCTATTACCGCTCGCAGGTCTGGAAGCTCAGCGGCGACCTGTCGCTTGAGGTCGCCCGGAAGAAGCACCGCGAACGCCCTTATGTGGTGGGCGAGTGGTGCAACCGCACCGACGGCGACTGGGCCCTGCCCTTCGAGGCGGCCGACCTCTTCTGCGTGACCCGTCTGGCCGTGGTGGACGACTGGGATGCCCTGTGCCGGCGAGGCGTGTTCCTCCATCCGAAGACCTGGGGCAAGGCCGCGCCCGGAACCACGGGCGACCAGGACCTCTTCTCCATCGCCGAGGCGATCAACGCCAACCCGCAGGTCTTCGCCATGCTCCCGCATGCGGCCTCGCTCTACCTGAGGTCGGCCGACGAGGGGTCGCGAGCGAAGAAGACGCGAGATCTCACCTGGGATGGAGCCCACGGGCGGATCCTGATCGACTCCCCGCACACGCAGGGGCTCGCCGGGTGGGCGGGCCGAAAACCGCAAAACTTTGGATCGGTGCGGGTCGAGGTCGATAACCCTTATGCGGCGGTCATGGTCTCGTCGCTCGGGACCGAGCCGATCGCGACCGCCCGGCGCCTGCTCCTGACCGCCGTGAGCCGCGCCGAGCCCTCCGGATTGCGCTACAGCGACCAGAACAAAAGTCGGGTCGCGTTCGCGGGTCAGGCCCCGATGCTCGTGGAACCGGTCCGTGCCCGGGTGACCTGGAAACGCAAGGGGAACGTCACGGCCTATCGACTCGCGGCCGACGGCTCCCGCAAAGCTCCCGTGAACCTGACGAGCACGACCGATGGCTCGACCCTGGAACTGGACGGACGGACCGCGACCCTGCACTGGGAACTCGTCTTCGAGCCCGGTTGATCAGGGCCATTCGCGGCCTGAGAACGTGGGACGGGATGCCCACGAGAGAGTGGAAAGGCAGGATTCTATGCGTAGTCTGATCACGGGCGGGGCAGGTTTCATCGGATCGCACCTCGTGGACCGGCTCCTGTCCGAGGGGCACGAGGTCACGGTCATCGACAACTTCGACCCGTTCTACGACGAGGCCATCAAACGCCGGAACCTGGCCTCCGCCGCACGCTCGCCCCACTTCCGGCTCGAGGAGGTGGACATCCGGGACGCCTCGGCCGTGGATCGCCTGATCCGGACGGTTCAGCCCGAGGCCGTCGTGCACCTCGCGGCCAGGGCCGGGGTCCGCCCGAGCATCGACCAGCCCTCGCTCTACGCCGAGGTCAACGTGACGGGCACCGTGAACCTGCTCCAGGCGGCCTGCCAGCTCGAAGCCAGGCCCAGGTTCGTCTACGCGTCAAGCTCAAGCGTGTACGGCGACCGCGACACGGCCCCGTTTCGCGAGACCGACTCGGTGGACCTGCCGGTGAGCCCCTACGCGGCGACCAAGAAAGCGTGCGAGCTCATGGCCCACACGTTCCACCACCTGTACGGCTTGCCCGTCACGGGTTTGCGCTTCTTCACGGCCTACGGGCCCCGGAATCGCCCCGACCTGGCCATCGCGAAGTTCGTGAAGCTGATCGACTCGGGCCAGCCGATCCCGGTCTTCGGCGACGGTTCCACCCGCCGCGACTACACCTTCGTGGCCGACATTGTGGACGGGATCGTCCGGGCCGTGGACCGATGCACGGGCCACCACCTCTACAACCTCGGCAACTCGAACCCGATCGAGCTCGCGGCGATGGTCGAAGCGATCGCCAAGGCCCTGGGCAAGCCCCCCGTGATCGACCGCCAGCCCGAGCAGCCCGGCGACGTCCGCCAGACCTACGCCGACATCAGCCGGGCCCGCACCGAGCTTGGCTACGAGCCGCAAACCTCGTTCGCCGACGGCCTGAAAGCCTACGTGGACTGGCTGCGTTCCTGAACCGATCAGGCAAACCAGCCCTTGAGCGAGACCAAAGACAATAGGCTCGGGACAAACATCGCCCCCTCCGCCCATTCCGGCGACGGGCGGCGATGGCCGACCGCCACGACCGAGAGGCCCGCCCCCTTCGCCGAGAGCAGCCCCGTGGGCGAATCCTCGATCGCCACGGCCGAGTTTGCGTCCACATTGAGCTTCTTGAGGGCCAGCTGGTAGATCTCGGGGTCGGGCTTGGGCCGCCCGACGTCCTCCTTGCCGAGCACCAGCGAGAAGGCCCCGGCGAGCCCGGCGGCGTCCAGGACCGTCGTCAGGTTTTCCCTCCACGTCCCCGAGACGACCGCGAGCGTGGCCTTGCCGTGCAGGGCGGCGACGAGCTCTCGCACTCCCGGGTAGATGCGCGGCGACGACGCAAGTAATTCGCGGGTGATCCCCTGCTTGCGCCTGATCCAGCCCGTCACGTCGCCGTCCTCGATCCCTTTTTCGAGGAACACGTCGGCAAGGAACGCGAAATCGTCCTGCTCGGCGGCACGGACGCAGACCTCGGGCTCCACGTCCCAGCCGAGCAGGGCGAATGTGCGCTCCCACGCGGCGATGTGGACGTTCTCCGTATCGGCGATCACCCCATCGAAGTCGAACAGGACGGCACGCTTGGACAACGAGGCGACTCCGCACAAAGGCCAAAGGCGAGACCGCGAGGGTCCCCCCTCCTGGGGGCCGCCAAAGAGAGCATGATAGATGGTCGTGTGTGTACCGTCAAATCGTTGACTTCTCTGGGCATCCCCCCTATCCTAAGCCCCTTGCCCGCCTCTTCATCCAAGCCCGACAAACGTGCGACCCGCATCGAGGGAGTGCATCCGATGGCCCGTCCCGTCACGCTGTTTACCGGCCAGTGGGCCGATCTCACGCTGGAAGTGATCTGCCAGAAGGCCCAGCAATGGGGCTACGACGGGATCGAGCTGCCGTGCTGGGGCGACCATTTTAATGTCCAGCGAGCCCTGACGGAGCCGAACTACTGCGCCGAGCGGCATGCCCTTCTCGCCAAATATAACCTGAAGTGCTGGGCGATCTCGAACCACCTCGTGGGCCAGCTGGTGCTCGACGTGAACGACGCCCGCACCGACGACTGGGTCCCTTCCGAGCTTCGCGGCAAGCACACCGAGAAGAACACCTGGGCCATCCAGGAGATGAAAGACACCGCCCGCGCCGCGGCCAAGATGGGCGTGAAGGTGGTCAACGGTTTCACCGGCTCGTCGATCTGGCCTTATTTGTACTCGTTCCCGCCCGTGTCGGATGCCATGCTCAAGGCCGGTTTCGACCTGCTTGCCGAGCGCTGGAACCCGATCCTGGACGTGTTCAAGCAGGAGGGCGTGAAGTTCGGCCTGGAAGTCCACCCGACCGAGATCGCCTTCGACATCTATTCGGCCGAGATGGCCCTGAACGCCCTGGATCGTCGCCCCGAGTTCGGGTTCAACTTCGACCCCAGCCACCTGCACTGGCAGATGGTGGACTCGGTCCAGTTCATCCGCCACTTCCCCGACCGCATCTACCACGTCCACGTGAAGGACGCGGCGCGGACGCTCGACGGCAAGACGGGCATCCTGGGCTCGCACCTTAACTTCGGCGACCCCCGCCGAGGCTGGGACTTCCGCTCTCCGGGCCGAGGCCAGGTCGATTTCGAGGAAATCGCCCGCGCCCTGAACGGCATCGGCTATGAAGGCCCGCTCTCCGTCGAGTGGGAAGACCCCGGCATGGACCGCGAGTTCGGAGCGGCCGAGGCCGCCCAGTTCGTGAAGACCAAGATGGGCTTCGCCTCCGCCGGCCGCCTGTTCGACACCGCGTTTGCCGAGGCCCAGGCGAAGAAGTAAACTGGAAGTGAAGGCACGGCGGCAAGCTTTCGCCGCCGTGCCCGCGTCGCCACTCGCCAGGAGAAGCACCCCATGAGCGGCCCGATCGTCCGCAAGTATGGCTTTGCCAACTTCGACAAGATCTTCGGCGAGAAGCCGATCCCGCACGGTCAGGATGAGCCCGAAGTCGGCCCCGACGCGGCCAGCCTGCCCCCCGACCTCCCGAATGATGGGCAGCCCGTCGATCCCACAAAACCCGAATCGGCCGGGACGATGGTCCCCTCGACCGAATTCGGATCGGCCGTCGGCTAAGGTTGTTCCGCGGCGAGATTCCTCAGAGATCCCGACGCAAGTCAAACCTGGATTTTGACTTGCGCCGGGATCTTTGCGTTCTCCCTTTGCGCTCGACGCGACCGCAATTGGGGGACAGGCGATTTCTCGCGCGTGGAATGCACCGGATCGGCGACGAAGGGGCGTCGGATCGGGAATTCCCGGGTCGAGAATCCTAATAATTGGATAGCCCCCTCGAATCTACTTGCAGGGGGCGAGGGATAGACAACCCGAGCCACCGATCGACAACATGCCCTCGACCCGTGAACAGGAGAGACGACGATGGTTTGCAAGACGTTGAAGAAGGGGTTGATCGGGGCCGCCCTTGGCGCCGGTGCTCTTGGCCTGGTCTTCGGAACGGCCGCCCCGAGCTACGTGAAGACGACCTTCCACAAGGCCCGCACGAGCGTGAAGGGCTCGGTCCCGATCGAGTTCGAGCTCGAGCGTGCCCGACAGGAGATCACGGCCCTGGATCCCGCCATCGCCAACGCGATCGAGTCGCTGGTGAAGGCCCAGGTCGAGGCCGAGCACCTCCAGAAGGATATCGCCGCGACCCGCGACGAGATGAACAGCGAGGGCCGCGCCCTGCAGGCGCTCAACGAGCACCTCAAGACCGGCGACCTGCACCTGACCGGCGGCGTGGCCTATTCGGCCAAGGAGGTCAAGAATGACCTCGTGCGTCGCATGGACCACTACAAGATCGTGAAGACCCTGCTGGCCGAGAAGCAGGAGACCCTGAACATCCTCCAGAAGAACGTCGTCTCGGCCCGCGAGGGCCTGGGCGCCATGCAGAACGCCCGCCGCGACCTGACCGCCCGCGTCGAGGGGGCCGAGGCCCGTCTCAACCAGATCAAGGCCGCCCGCACCTCCAACGAGTTCAACTTCGACGACTCGGCGGTGGGCCAGGCCAAGAAGACCGTGACCGAGCTGGAGATGAAGCTCGAGCAGATGGCCCGCGTGGACGACCTCAAGGGCAAGTATGCCGACCGCACCGTCCTGATCCCGACCGACGTGGACCGCGACGTGACCAAGGAGATCGAGGCCGAGTTCAGCTCGACCCCGAAGCCCGCCGACAACGCCGGCAACGAGAAGTTCTGATCGCGTAACGCGATCGCCTTGCGGGCCGCGGGACCGGAAACGGGACCGCGGCCCGTAGGGCGTGTCGATCATCCCGCGGCCTCTCTCCGCGGGCTGTTCCACACGCCTTACGGATTTTTCAGCACCGATTGAACAACGCTCCCTGGATGTCGAATACCTTGAGGCGGGAGTGGTGGTGATCCCCATGGTCCAACCGGGCGGCAATGACACCATGCTGGGACAATGGCGCATCGTTCTGAAGCAGGCGGAGGAGGCGGCCAGGGCCGGGCACTTCGAAGAGGCGCTCGTCCTGGTTCATCGCCCCGACGTCCATGACCATAAGCAGGTCGTGTCTCTGCGACACCGCCTGGCCGAAGACCTGATCGCTCGCGCCTCGCGACGGACCGACGCGGACGACACCGCGGGGGCGATCGCGGACCTGGACCTGGCCCAGAGGCACGGCGCTCCCGCCGACCTCCTGGCCACGGCCCGGCTGAAGGTGGCCGAGCGGGCCATCCGCGAGATCCAGGCGGATCTCTCGGCGGGCGACCCGTGCAAGGTCGTCGAGCGGCTGGCGAAGCTGGCCGAGCACCAGATCACCAGCCCCGACCTGAGGCGCATCCGCGAGACGGCCGAGGCCTGGAAGAAGGCCCTGGACGACGCCCGCCGTGGCGAGTTCGGCATGGCGCTCGAGGAACTCGCCCGAACGGCCCGCCTGGGCGGCCCGAGCGTGGAATCGGCGGTGGACACCGCAAGGCAAGAGATCGAGCATCGTCGGGACGCGGCTGCCCCCCGGATCGAGCGGCTGTATGCGTCGTTGGGCCTGGCCCGATGGGGCGAGACCCTGGCCGCGGCCGAGAGTGTCCTGGAGTTCGTGCCCGACCATCCCGCGGCGCGTCAGGCCCGGTCTCGCGCCTGGCAGCAGATCGGCGGATTGAGCCCCTCGGCAAGCCTGCCCGGCCGCGTGGCCGCGGGGCCTGCCCCGCAGGTCGCGGTGGCGAAGTCCCCGCTGGTGCCGCCGGCCTCGCCGGCAAAGGGCGGGATCATGTTCCTCGACTCGGCCGACAAGGATCGCGATCCCGCGAAGCCCTCGTGGCAGGACGCCATGCTCCGGCGTAACGGACCTTCTCCCGTGCAGCCCTCGATCCCGGGGCGGTCCGAGGGGGGGCGGCTTGGCGGCCGGTTCCTTCTCTGGGCTGATGTGATCGGCGGGTTCCTCGTGTGCCTGGACGACGAGATCGTCCTCGGGCGGGCCGGGGCCGACAGCCCGGCCGATGTCCCCCTTCTGGGCGACCTCTCCCGGAAGCACGCGACCCTCGTGCGGGACGGGGACGGGTACATCCTCAAGGCCCATCAAGACACTTACATCAACGGCAAGCGGATCGAGGCCTCGGCCCTCCGCAACGGCGACGTGATCCGCCTCGGCGCGACGCTGGAGCTGGAATTCCACCAGCCCAGCCCCGTGAGCTCGACCGCGAGGCTGGAGATCGTGAGCCGGCATCGGCTGCCCATGGCGGTCGACGCGGTGATCTTGATGGCCGAGACGTGCATCGTGGGGCCGTCGCCCCAGGCGCATGTTCCCGCGCCCGCGCTGGAGGCGCCCCTTGTATTGTATCGCCAGGGGGCGTCACTCTGGTGCAGGGCCTCCGGCGAGTTCACGGTGGACGGCGAGGAGCGTTCCTCGCGTTCCCCTCTGACGTTGCGTTCCTGCGTTCGGGGCGAGGGGTTCTCCTTCAGCCTCGAGCCCATGTCCCCTCGGCCGTCTTCTGTCTGACGCGAACCCATCAATAAACTGTCCGCTGGGCCGAATCGCTCTGAACCCGTCGTTGTGGCGAGCGGATGAGCACCCGAGGGCGACGGAGAGAGGATCACGATGAGCTCGACGACACGAGACCCGAACAACGTCTACCTGAACGAGACGATCCCCCACGAGTCCCCCGGCCCCAACCGCCACGGGAGCCACGACGTGAATCCCCCCGCCGACCGATCGGGCCAGCGATACACCTTCTCGTCCGGGGCCCGCCCCCTGGACGGATTCACCATCAAGCGGGCCATCGGCCGCGGCGGGTTCGGGGAGGTCTACTACGCCCACTCCGACGCCGGCAAGGAAGTCGCGCTGAAGCTCATCACGAGGAACCTCGAGATCGAGCGCCGCGGGGTCGTGCAGTGCATGAACCTCAAGAGCCCGCACCTGGTCGCCATCCACGACCTGAAGCAGAACGAGCACGGCGACACGTTCGTGATCATGGAGTACATCGCCGGCCCCAGCCTGGCGCAGATCCTGGCCCAAGCCCCCGCCGGCCTGCCCACCGCCGAGATCCGCATGTGGCTCAAGGGCCTGGTGGACGGCGTGGCCTATCTGCACGATCACGGGATCGTCCACCGCGACCTCAAGCCCGCCAACCTCTTCCTGGAGGAGGGCGTGGTCAAGATCGGCGACTACGGCCTGACCAAGGCCGTGTCCGCGGCGAGCCAGAACCCCGGCCACTCCGAATGCGTGGGGACCTGCCACTACATGGCCCCCGAGACCTCCACGGGCAAGTACCACAAGCCGATCGACGTGTACGCCATCGGCGTGATCCTCTTCGAGATGGTCACCGGCCGCGTCCCGTTCGACGGCGAATCCGTGGGCGAGGTGCTCATGAAGCACCTGACCAGCCGCCCCGACCTCTCGGTCCTGCCCGAGCCCTTCAAGGGGATCGTGGGCCGAGCCCTGGCCAAGGACCCGAACCATCGCCCGCAGCGGGTGACCGACCTGCTCCTTCCCGGGGACGCCCCGAAAGAAGCCGCCGTCCGGTTCATCGGCGACAAGTCGTGGCCGCCCAACGGCCCCGCCCCGATCGGGGCCAACGCCCCGAAGGAGGACGTGCTGAGGATCACCGACGAGGAACCCGTTTTCTACATCGGCCCCGACACGCGCCCGTCTCGCCCGGTCAACAAGTCTTGCAACGTCCGCAACTGGCTCTGGACTCAGAGCCCGGTGGCCCGTGTGGTCAAGGCCCGGCGGGCCACCGTACGGACCTCCATTGCCCCAGGTCCAGCTCCCCGGCCCGCCCCGGTGCCGGCCGCCGCGAGGCCTCCGGCTCCGCCCAGGCCCCCGGCCCCGAAGGCCCAGCCGGTCGTCCTCGGGCCGCCCCCGCCCCTGCCCAGCACGCGTATTCGCGTGGGCGAGCTTGCGGGCTCGATGTTGTGGGCCGCCCCGCTCGCGGCGCTCGGCTCGGTCCTCGCGGTCCCCTTGACCGCGGCTGCCGCCGATGCCCCGTCGACCGACCCCCGGCAGATGGCCCTGGCCTTCTCGCTTACGATGCTCGGCACCTGGGGTGCCGCGATCGTGGGGAAGATGTGGGAGGGACGGACGTCTGGGGGCTTGCTCCGTCAGAGGGGGATGATGCTCGTCATGGGCGCGATCGTGGGGCTCGCCGGGCTCGGCCTGGCCGAGGCCACGCACATCGGCCCTTCGGCGGCGGTCGGAGTGCGGACGTTCGAGCCGTCGCTCTTCTCCTTCGCCACGCCCTCGATCCGCGCCACCCTCGCGGGGGCCGCGGATTACGCAACCTACTTCGGACTGGCGTTCGCGGTCGCCCCGGCGTGGAAGCTGGCGGTGAGAGATCGCCGCCGGAAGTTCCGATTCCTCCCGATCGCGTGGGCGGGGCTCTCCTCGGCCGCGTTGGGGCTGGCCTTCCCCTCGCTCTTGCCCGTCGGCCCCTTGACCCTGGCCCTGACCGCCGTGGTCACGCAATTTGTCAGCCCCTGGAGCCGGGATGCGGCCGAATATGTCCGGCTCTCGCGCCGCAAGGCCGTGGCCTGAGATCGCTCGTTTCGCGGATTTCTCCGCGTGTTGATCCAATCCCCAGCCCCGATCTGCGAATCCCCTGGTGAGGCCTCCCTCCGTGACCTCAAGCCTTGCCGATCGACGGAATTCCAGGCCTGAAGGATGAATCACGCCATGACTCGCTTCGTACGGACGATGGCCCTCAGCGTTTTCGTGGCCGGCTCCCTGGCCGGGATGGCCGTCGCCCAATCGCACGACGGCGACGACGACCATCGGCACGCCCCCAGGGCGCACCGCACGCGGAAGATCCGGTTCTCGGTCGGGCATTCCGCCCCCAAGCCGCCGCCTGCTCCCGCCCCGGCCCCCAAGGTGCTCCGCGAGGTCCAGAGCGAGCTGAAGGCCAACACCCAGCGCGCCGAGGCCGACGTACGGGTCCAGCTCGACAAGGCCGTCCAGCGCTGGCTGGCCGAGGAGAACGTGCCCGCGTCCTGGTCCCCGCCCCGCCGGCTGATCGACCGGATGATCTCGTCGAAGGTCCTGGTCGAAGAGGTCAAGGTTGACGACTTCAACGTCTACCGGGCCTCGGTGGACGCCGACTTCTCTCCGTCTCGCAAGCGGGAGCTGGTCGAGGCCTATCACCGGCAGGAAGGCGGCCGTCGCCTCGCGATTCTGGGCGGAGGGCTCGCCGTGATCCTGGCCTGCCTGGCCGGCGTGAGCGGATACATCCGCGCCGACGAGGCCACGAAGGGCTATTACACGAATCACCTCCGTCTGCTCGCCGCCGCCGGCGTGGGAGCCACGGGCGTGGCCGTTTACCAGATCCTGACATGAGCCTTGGGGTCTGGCGGAAAAGTTTCACGCAGTGGACGCGGAGGAGACAGAATCCGGAAGGTGGAATCCGTTCTCTGAACTCCTCCCGCTTCGCGATCTCTGGGTGAAACGTTTTCCTTTTGCCTGGCGACTCCATGAGCGCGGGGTTTAGAATAAGCGTAGAGACCGCGAACCGATTCCCGCGAGCCTGATGCTCGCAGGGACTTCGCCGGGCCTTTCGAGTGATCGAAGCGATGGCGACGACCGACGCCGAGAAACTCCTCATCCGCCAGGTCCGCAGCGGCGACACCCAGGCCTGGCATCAGTTGATCGAGCGCTACGAAGGCCGTCTCCTCGCGTTCGTCGACAGCCGCCTCCACGACCGGGCCGCGGCCGAGGACACCGTGCAGGAAACCTTCATCGGCTTCCTCACGAGCCTCCCCCACTACGACGAGGGGCGGGACCTCGAAGCCTACCTCTTCTCGATCGCGGCCCACAAGCTGACCGACCATTTGCGGCGTCAGGGGCGTCGGCCGATCGACCAATTCGGCTCCGACGATCACGGCCGGCCCATGGAGGAGGTCCAGGGCAACGCCCGCGCGGCGTCGAGCATCGCACGCAGCGACGAACGCCGGGTGGCCGAGGAACGCCACCTGGCCGAATCCCTAGGCTCGCTCGTCCGGGAATGGATGGATCGCGGCGACTTCGACCGCCTGCGCTGCCTGGAGCTCCTGATCGTCAAGAGCTGGGCCAACAAGGACGTGGCCAAACACCTGGGGATCACCGAACAGGCGGTGGCCAGCTACAAGTTCCAGACGATCGCGAGGCTGAAGGACATGGCCCGACGGGCCGGTTTCGGCCTCGAGGACCTCGTCTGACCGCCCCTCTAGCGCCCTGGAGCCCCGATCATGTCCGCCGGCCCGATCGAAGACGAAACCCTCCGCGAGTACCTCAACGAGACACTCGCGCCCGAAGACATGGTCCGGGTGGAGAAAGCTCTGCGCGACTCCTCGGAGCTACGGGCTCGCCTCGAGGAAGTCCGCAACAATCGAGGCGACGCGGGCCTGCACACGCTGGGGGCGATCTGGAATCGGTCGAGGCTCACCTGCGCCTCCCGCCAGCAGCTCGGCAGTTACCTGCTGGAGGCGCTCGACCCCGACCATGCTGACTACGTGAAGTTCCACATCGAGGTCATCGCCTGCCCCTTCTGCACCGCCAACCTGGCCGACCTCCAGCACAAGGCCGAGCAGGTCACGCCCGCGGCCCAGACCCGCCAGAAGCGGATCTATCACTCGAGCCGCCACCTGCTGGGATAAGTCGCGCTGGACGTCCCGACGCGAAGCCGCAGTGCGGAACGGACCGCATTGCGGCTGCATGACCACCTGAAATGTCGCGACAATGCCGTCGATCCGGGATCAGCCGGGAGGCGGGATCGCTGGGGCGCTCGGCTTCGGCTCGACGGGAGGCGGTGGGATTTGCTCGGGAGCCGCGGGCTTGGGCGCCTCGGGCTCCGGAGTCGTCAGGACCGGCGTCTCGGCCTCATCTGGCGGAGGACCCGAGGGACGAGTTGTTTGGGGTCGGAAGGGGTCTCGCCGTCTCTCGGTCCCCGCCTTGCTCCGAGGAGGAGACGGAAGGCTATCCGGATCGGTCGCGTCCAGGGGCTGAAGCTCCGGTTCTACATCCTCAGCGAGGAAGCGAGTCCGGGCTGAGTTCGGACCGACGCTGTCAAGCATTCTCCCGTGAGACTTCAGGGCGTTGACCGCGGCCTTGTAGCGATTGAGCCCCTGCTCGACCTTGGCGAGCCTCTCCTTGAGCTCGGCCTTCTCCTTGTTCAGGGCCTCGACCGCCGTCTCGGCCTCCTTCAACGATCGGGCCACGAAGTCATCGGCGGCCTGGATCGGATCGGCCAGGGGCGACGCCGGAGGCTTGAGATCGGGAGCCTCCTGCGGCTGCAGGATGGGGCCTGGAACCACCATGGGTGCCGCACTTAGACCGGGCATATCGGGGGGCGGCAAGGCTGCGGACGGCGGAACGAGGTCGTTTCGCTGCAAGGATGGAGGAGGGGTCGTCGGCTCCTGGCTCGCCAGTCCCGCGGGGTCGATTACGCTCGTCAAGCTTGTGGGCGTGACGTCCGCGATCGGCGGCTCGGCCAGGACGGGCAAGTTCTCCAGGGGCGTGGTCGAGAGCGGCACGACCTCTCGATCCTGGGGCGGGACGTAGGCCGTTGTGATGATCGAGGGTTTGGGAGCCCGGGCCGAACCGGTGTCCTCCCGGGTCGAGATCCCGATCCCATAGCCGGCCAGCAGCGCCCCCACCACGCCGACCGCGATCGGCAACCTCCCTGATCTTCCCGCCATGACCCGCCTCCGCGTTTCAGGTTGAGAAAGGACGGAACCCGACACCGAGGTCGCGGGGCGAGGTGATGACCTCCCCCCGCGACGGACCTCAGTTTCTGAGACTGGAGAGGGGAGCCGGGATGCGGCCGCCGTGCCGCACGAAATCGGTGCTC
Source organism: Planctomycetales bacterium (assembly GCA_031411935.1). Classification (GTDB taxonomy): domain Bacteria; phylum Planctomycetota; class Planctomycetia; order Isosphaerales; family Isosphaeraceae; genus JAQGHR01. The sequence continues at coordinate 12,942 of JANOBY010000031.1, forward strand.
CCGCCCGCCGCGTGGATGGGGAGGATGATCATCTCGCCGAACAACCCGCCGAACACCGCGCGTTCGCCGGCGGCCTTGCCGGGGACGGGGATGATGCGGACGGCGGTGGTTTTGTGGTTGATCACGCCGATGGCCACCTCGTCGGCGATGAGGGCCGAGAGGGTCTCGGCGTCCGTGTCGCCCGGAACGGCGATCATGTCCAGGCCCACCGAGCACACGGCGGTCATGGCCTCGAGCTTGGCGAGCGTGAGGTCGCCCGACTCGACGGCGGCGGCCAGGGCCGAGTCCTCGCTCACCGCGACGAAAGCGCCCGAGAGCCCGCCCACGGAGGACGAGGCGAACGCCCCGCCCTTCTTCACCGCGTCGTTCAGGAGCGCGAGCGCGGCGGTCGAACCGGGGCCGCCAAGCCGCTTCACGCCCATGGCCTGGAGGATCTCCCCCACGCTGTCGCCGACCTGCGGGGTGGGGGCGAGCGAGAGGTCCACGATGCCGAAGGCCACTCCCAGGCGCGCGGCGACCTCGCGGCCGATCAGCTCGCCCACGCGGGTCACGCGGAAGGCGGTGCTCTTGATCTCCTCGGCGATCTCGCCGAGGGTCGGTCGGAGGGGCGCGTTGCGGACGAGGTCCTCGACCGCGGCCTTGACCACGCCGGGGCCGCTCACGCCGATGTTGATCACGCAGTCGGGCTCGCCCACGCCGTGGAAAGCGCCCGCCATGAACGGGTTGTCGTTCGGGGCATTGCCGAAGATCACGAGCTTCGCGCATCCGAACCCGTCATGCGACCTCGTGCGTTCGGCGGCGTCCTTCAGGACGTGCCCCAGCAGCGAGATCGCGTCCATGTTGATGCCCGCGGCCGTGGTCCCCACGTTCACCGAGGCGCACACACGCTTGGTGGTCGAGAGCACCTCGGGCAGGACCTCGATCAGGCGACGATCGCCGTCGGTCCAGCCTTTCTGGACGAGCGCGGTGAACCCTCCCACGAGGTCCACGCCGACCTCGGCCACTACCTCGTCGAGCGTGCGGGCCACGGCCAGGTAGCCCTCGGAGGTGTGGCACGCGGCCACCCCGGCGATCGGGCTCACGGCGATCCGGCGGTTGACGATCGGGATGCCGTAGCGGCCCTCGACCTCCACGCAGACCTCGCGGAGACGGCCGGCGTACTTCGTCAGCCGGGCACGGATCCGGTCGCAAAGCTCGTTGATGTCGGGCGAGGCGCAGGGATAGAGATCCACGCCCATGGTGACGGTGCGAACGTCCAGCTTGTGCTGGCGGACCATCCCGAGCGTGGCCAGAACGTCCTCAGTGCGGTGCAACGGCGGCCCCTTCCGGAGAGTTCGAAGTGGCCCCTACGCGAACGGGGCCGGTCTCGGTCGTGGCCAGGAAGATATTCTCGTGCTGGACGAACGCTTCCAGGCCCAACCCCTTGCCAAAGTTCTCGAGCGCCACGCGCACGTCGCCGGGCGACAGGTCCTGGGGGAGGAACGCCTCCATCACCAGCGAGAAGATCGGCCCATCCGCGCGGGCGTGGAGGTCAACGATGTTCACCCCACGCTCGGCCAGGCACCCGGCAATGCCGTGGATGTTGCCCGGATTGTCGTTGCCCAGGACCGTCAGGATGAATCGCTCTCCGTTGACCACCGGGGACGGCGCCGGATTGGCCTCGGCCTCGATCACCGCCACGGTGAGCTTGTACTTGCGGCCCTTCTCGATGATCGCCGCTTCCAGCACGCGCGGGTCGAGCCGCTCGGGGAACTCGGCGGCCAGGATGATCGTGAAGAACCCCCGCATGACCGTCTGCGAGAGTTCGAGGACGTTGCCGCCCTCGTCCCGCACCGTGCCCGTGACCGAGTGGACGATCCCCACGCGGTCGGCAGCGGTCACCGTCACCACATAATTGTACATCTATGATTTCACAAAAACCCGGGGGATACCTCAAAGGGCGGTCAAGCGAATCAATGTAATCTTCTCACGTCGGATTCACAACCGAGACCGCCGCCGGGCCCTCCCGGGAGGCCGCCACGGCCAGGGCGATCCAGCCCACGATGAACAGGACCCCGCCCGAGGGCGTGACGATCATCCCGAGCCACGAAGGTGCCCCGAGCGCCATCGCATAGAGCGACCCCGAGAAGCCCAGGGTGCCCGCCACGAGGCACCAGCCGGCCAGATTCAGCGACCTGGCGGAGCCCCGTCGGCCCGCCAGGCCGACCGCCACCAGGGCCAGCGCGTGGGCCATGTGATAGTGGGCCCCCGTGTTGTAATTGGCGAGCTTTCGCTCCAGAGCCTGGCGTACAGGGGTCTCCATCGCGTTCATGACCTCGGGCCGGGGCGTGAGGCCGTGGGCGCCGAAGGCCCCGAAGGCCACGGCCAGGGCTCCCGAGATCGCGCCAATCCTTAACCAGTTCATGGGGCAGGCTCCAGGTCAGGACGGGGTAATCGTGTCGGAGGAGTTCGCGGCGATCCAGGCGCGGCTCTCGGCGGCGAGGAAGAGCGAGCCCGTCACGCAGATCAGGCCCTCGCGCGGGGTCCGCTCGCGGGCCGAGAGGATCGCCTCGGCCGGCGTGGAGGCCACGAGGACCGCCCTGCCGGTCAGCCCCTCAACGGCCGCGGCCACCTCCTCGGGCGGGACCGATCGCGGATTCTCCAGGTACCGGGTGGCGATGACCGTCTCGAACCGAGGGAGCAACGCGCGAAGTTGCCCGAGCATATCCTTCTCGCGCGTGGTCCCGAAGATCAGCGTGCGAGGGACCTTCGGAAAGCAGGTGTCGAGGGTCTCCGCCAGGGCGATGGCCGACGCCACGTTGTGGGCGCCGTCGATCACCGTCCACGGGTCTCTCGCCACGACCTCCACACGGGCGGGCCAGGTGAGCCCCGTCCAGCCTCGTTCCACATCCTCCCGGCGGACAGAAATCCCCTGCTCTGCGAGCGAGTCCAGGCTGGCGAGCGCCGTGGCCGCATTGTGGGCCTGATGCGCACCCAGCAAAGGCACGGGCATCCCCGGCCAGTCGGATCGCCAGGTCTGGACCGAGACCCGCCCCGCGGAGGGCTCGGCCAGGGGAGGGCTCGGGGGACGATACGAGTAGCCGAAATCCTCGTCGATCATGCGGAGAGGGGACCGACGCAGCCTCCCAACGCGACGAATGGCCTCGCGGGGCTCGTCGCCGCGGACCCCGATCACGGCGGGGGTCCGGCGCTTGAGGATGCCCGCCTTCTCGGTGGCGATCGCACCCAGGGTCGAGCCCAGTTGCTTGGTGTGATCGAAGGAGATCGACGTGATCACCGACAGCAGCGGCCTCACGCAGTTCGTCGAGTCGAGCCGCCCTCCCATGCCCACCTCGAGCAGGACCATCTCGGCCCCACGGAGGGCGAAATGGAGCAGGCCCATCGCCGTCGTGACCTCGAAGAACGTGGGGCCGCGATGGCGGTGATGGGTCACGCTCGAGTCGAACTCCTCGACCGCCGGGCGGACCCGCTCCACAAGTCCCACGAGCTCGTCCTTCGTGGCCTGCTCGCCGTCGATCCGGAACCGCTCCTCCAGGCTATGCAGGTGCGGAGAGCAGAACAGGCCGGTCGTCCGGCCCGAGGCCGTGAGCGCCGCGGCGATCATTGCCGAGGTCGAGCCCTTGCCCTTCGTCCCCGCCACATGAACGATGCGGAGCGCGTCCTGGGGATCGCCCAGTTTCCGCAACAGGCGCCTCATGCGGCCCAGCCGAAGCTCGGCCGGGATGCGGGGCATGCCGGTACGCTCGTAGTTCAGCCGGTCGTAAAGAAAGGCGAGGGATTGCTGATAATCGTCGGGCATGGAAGTCGATCGTGCCGGGTCCGGCGTCCTCCCAGGGGCTCTCCGCACACCGCCGACATGGCCTCAAAGAACGCCCGTCGCGCAGACATCCAGAGCATAACCCGGATGCCAAACCGTCCGCCATCGAAGATCGCCGCAAGACGTGGGATGGGGGGCCAACAAAGGGATTCACCAGATTACGCAGATTCCCCGTCTTCATCGGAATCTCAAGCCGTGGAGCCGGGGATTCCGATACTACCAGACGTCCGGGGTCGGGCTTGTGAGGATCACAGGCCGAGCCTGGCGGACCTATGGCCAGGGGAGGCCGTCCCCGATGCGAGTACGCGCGTCCCGAATCGGGGCCGAGATCGCCCTGCTCGCCTTGATCCTCGCCACGATCTTCGGGTCCGTGGCGCTGGTCGTGACGGTTTATCGCGCAAAGACCAAAGGCCAGGCCACTCCGGCGACCGTGGTCCAGGCCCCGCCCCGACCTTCGGCGCCCGAACCTCCGCCCTCGCCCGCGAAGCCCCCCGAAGAGGTGGCCCCGCCTCAGCCCGAGGACCTCACGCCGGCGAAGCTGGCCGAGATCGCGGCGAAAGAGGCGGAGATCGTCGAGGCCCGGAAGTCTCTCGAACGCAAGGCCGTGGCGATTGAAGCCGCGAGCCAGGCGGCCAGGGCGGTGTCCGATCGTTACCGCGTCCGCGAACGCCTGATCCGTACCGAGGCCGCGAAGGCCGACACCCTCGCCCGACGCGTGGAGGACGAGGTGGACCTCCTGGCTCGCGAGCGAGACATCCTCGCGGCCAGGCGCGACGACGAACGCAAGGAGCTGGAGCACGCCAGCCTGAGGGCTCGCGACGGCGTGGCCGTCCTCCCCTACAAGGGAGCGAACGGGACGTGGCGACGGCCCATCCCGATCGAATGCCGCGGAGGGTCGGCCCAGCTCCAGCCGGGCGGGCCGATGTACAGCATCGCGGACCTTTCCGGGTTCGTGAACCGCAGGACGCACCCGCTGGTCGGGGCCGTGGCCCGCGCGATGGTCCGCACCCGCGACCTGGCCACGCCCGACGGCGCCCCCGCGGTCCCCTACATCTATTTTATCGTGCGTCCCGACGGCATCCGCGAGTTCTATGCGGCGCGAGGGCTCCTCGAACCGCTGGGCATCGCATTCGGGTATGAACTCGTCGATGCCGACGCCGACATCGAATTCCCCGACCTGAACGACCCGAAACAATGGGGCGAACCCCCCCCCGGATCGAAGCCCGCGGCGTGGCCGTTGGCCCCCTCGGCCTCGGAACTGGCCGGGAACTCCGGATCCGGGACGGGCCCCGGAGGTCGTTTCGAGGGATCCGGCCCGGGTCGTGGCCTGGCCCCGGCGGGCAATCCCCCGGCGGGTCCTGGCGAGGAGGGGCTCGGCGGAAGGCCGGGCTCGCCCCTGAATGGTCTTCCTCCGGTCGGAACGCGACGGATGGGGGTGACCGCTTCACGGAACTCGCGAGAGGAGACCGAAAAGGCCTGGAACCGCCTGGGCACGGTCCGCGATCTGTCCAATGGCGGCCTGGAGGCCGAAGATCTCGAGGCCCTCGCCCGGGCCGGAAATGGCGGATCGGGAGGGTTCCGCGATGGCCGTGTGCCGGTCGTCCCGCGCGACCTGGAACCAGCGTCCGAACCCATGTTCGATCCCCCTCCGCGAAGCGAGATCCTGGGCGAGTTTGACGGGCGTAGTATCACCCCGCCCTCCCGAAGCCAGATCCTGGGCGAGTTCGACGGAGGAGGCACCGCGCAGGCAGACGCCCGGCGCGACCCCAGGCGATCCCAACCGCGAGGCAGCGCAGGGCGAGTGCCCGGCCTGGTGGGCGACGCGCCCTCCCCCCTGCCCGGCAACGCGTCTCCGCGATCCCTGAGCGAGGCGATCGCCCGTAACGAGGGGCTCCAGGCCCCCAGGCTTTCCGTCCCCTCGCGGTCGATCCCCGCCGGGGGAGGAGCCGAGGGAGCGACCTCATCCTCGAACCCCAGCGGCGCAGGGGTCGGGACGTCTGCCAACGCCGGGCAAGCGGGAACGCCGACCGGCACTCCGGGCGGGGTCGCCGGGTCGAGCGGTTCGCCTTCCGGATCCGCCGGAGGCGCAGCGGGCACGAGCAGCGAGCGGCCCCCGGGTGGAGCGGCGGGGTCGGGCGGCGAACGTCCTCCGGGAGCCGTGGCCTCGGCTTCGAGCGCCGCAGGGGGCGGGATGCCCTCCTCGGATGGCAGCGGATCGGGCGGAGGCCAGGGCTGGGATGATTCGAACGGCATCACCTCGAAGTCGTTCGACGTGAACGTGGCGTGCGGCCCGAAGGGCATCGTGATCCATCCGGGAGGCCGGACCCTGACCCGGGATGAGATGACGGCCCGGGATGACGCCCTGCCGCGGGCGCTGGCGGCCGTAGTGCGCACCAGGTCGGACGCCGAGCCCAACGTGGGGCTGAGGCCCAAGGTCAAGTTCCTGGTCAAGCCCGGCGGCGAGGGTACTTACCTGAAG
>JANOBY010000032.1:0-16265 GCA_031411935.1 Planctomycetales bacterium
CGGTGAAGCGCCTCAGGTTCGCCTCGCCGAACCACCACCCCTCCTGCAACGCCGCGGGGATGGCCACGTCGGCGGCGATCTCCTGGGTCGGCCCGTCGAGAAATTCGGAGAGCCTCTGGAATCGGTCTCCGACCTCTCCGTCCAGGCCCACAAGGCTGCGTCCGGCCGGGTTCACGTAGGTCACGTGGCCCTTGAGCGTGGCCATCGCGATGAAGTCGCCGCTCTGCTCGACCAGGGCCGCGAACTTCCGCATTTCCCTCTCGGCCCGCTTGCTCTCGGTCAGGTCGTGGGCGATCCCCAGGAACCCCACGATCGACCCGCGAGCATCCTTCACGGCCGTGACCGTCAGGGACACCGTGAGGGGCTCGCCATCCTTGCGGAGATAGGTCCACTCCCGCTCGTCGTGCTGCCCGCGGCGGGCCCGCTCGACGAAGACATCGAAGCCCGAGACGGACACACCCAGCTCCCGATCGAGCTGATCGGCATACGCCTGGACCTCCGCGGGCAGGTGCAGGATGTCGGGCCGTCGGCCGATCATCTCCTCTCGCGTGTAGCCGAGCATTCGCTCGGCTCCGGCGTTGAACGTGGTGATCGTGCCGTGGACGTCCGAGGCGATGATCGCCACGTGGCTTGCCGAGTCCACCACAGCCTGGAGTCGATTGTTCAGGCCGGCGACCTCGGCCTGGGCCGCGGATCGGAGCGCGAGCTCGCCGATCTGATTGCCCAGCGTTTTCAGGGTCTGGAGGAGGAGAGCATCCCGACCGATCGACCGGCGAGAGAGGAAGGTCATGACCCCGAAAACCTGATCGCGGCCGACGATCGGGAAGCCGACCGCGGTCCTCAGGCCGGCGGCGGCGGCCTGCGAGGCCCGGCAGAAGTCGTGATTCGCGTTCAGGTTCTCGATCCACGCCGGCTCCCGGGTCTGCCAGATCCGGCCCGGGAGGCCCTCTCCCGGACGGAAGGAAAATCCACGAGAGATCGACGCGAACTCCTCCCCTCCCGGCCCCTGGGCCCGATCGCGGACGTGACGCCTGAGCTGCCCGGAGGGTTCATCGGGCACCCAGTATTCCCCCACGTCATACCCGAGCGAATCCCCCACCGCGTCCAGCAGGCGACCGATCGCCTCGTCCAGCGAGGGGGCTCCGGCCAGGATCATCCCCACGGCATGCTGCAGATCAAGATGGGCCTCGGCCTCCTCGCGAGCCGCACGTCCCTTGAGCAAGGCGGCACCGCTGGCCGCAAGCCCCTGCAGCGAAAGGACCTGCTCTTCGGTCCAGCCGCGAGGACCGGCCGCCTCAACGGAGAGCACGCCCAGGACCACGCCGTCATCGCCGACCATGGCCGCGCCAGGGAAGCTCGCCTGCTCGGATTCTTTGAGGTAAACCGAGGAAAGGACGGCTCCGGACCGGCCTACGCGTCCGATCAGCTCCTCAGCCCCCGCGATCGGGAGGCCGAACGCCCCGAGTTCGATGCACCGTCCGTCGACGATCCGGCAGAGGCTGGCCGACTTTGAGTCCATCGCCATCGCGGTCAGGCGGGCCAGGGCATCCGCCCAGGCTTCTCGCGAAGGGGGAAACGGTGCGACCTCGCTCCGGACCGCGTGTCCCTCCACCAGACCCTCGCGAGACTCTCCGGGATCAATCATCGCCGCTCCGATCCGACGACCTGTGTGTCGCTCGCGGGCGACGAGCGTGCCCTCTCTCTGGAGTTTAGGACGAATTCTGCGCAGGGATGTGCCAATCGCATGGATCCGATCTAAACTTCTTTGGGCCCCCTGATTCCTCGCGGGGCCCAAACCGCATGACCAAGCCTCCCCGGAGTTCCGGAGGGGCTGGGCGGATGACACTCAGGCGGACGGCATGATTGCCGCGCCTCGTTGGAGATTCATCACGACGATGGCGACCCTCGCACCCTCGATCCTGATCGCCGACGACGACCCACAATTCGCGCGGATCCTGGGGCATCACCTCAAGAGCTGGTCGTATCGGGTCGAGTGCGCCGAGGACAAGGGGACGCTCTACCGATTGCTGGACCGCGGGAGGCCGGACCTGATCCTCCTGGACGTCCGCTTCGGCGACCACGACGGGCTCGAGATCCTCCGGCAGCTCCTGGACCACGACCCGGGCCTGTCGGTGGCCATGCTCACCGCGTTCGGATCGATCGAGAGCGCGATCTCCGCCATCAAGGTAGGCGCGATCGACTTTCTGACCAAGCCGGTGGACCTGCCTCGCCTGCGAGGGATCATCGAGCACGCCTTGTCCACCGCGAAGGCCGCGACCGCCCCGGCCTCGGAACCGGTCGGCTGCTCGCGACCGATCCTGGGCGAAAGCCCCGCGGCGAGGGAGCTGAAGTCGAGGATCGCCCGTCTTGCCGCGAGCGACGCCACCGTGCTCATCCTGGGCGAGAGCGGCACCGGCAAGGAGCTCGCCGCCCGCGCCCTGCACGAGCTGAGCCCTCGTCGCCACAAGCCATTCGTCCCACTGAACGTGGCGACCTTGCCTCGCGAGCTCGTCGAGAGCACCCTGTTCGGCCACGCAAAGGGGGCCTTCACCGGAGCCGACCGGATGCAGGTCGGCTGCTGCGAGGTCGCCGACGGCGGGACGCTCTTCCTCGACGAGATCGGCGAGATGGAGATCGGCCTCCAGGCCAAGCTCCTGCGGTTCCTCCAGGAGCAGACCCTCCAGCGCGTGGGGGAGAGCAAGCCGATCAAGGTCGACGTGCGCATCGTGGCGGCCACGAACCGCGACCCTCGCGAGCAGGTCCGCCGCGGCATGTTGCGCGAGGATCTCTACTATCGCCTCAACGTGGTCCCCCTCGTCCTCCCGCCCCTGCGAGACCGCCGGGAAGATATTCCGCTGCTCATCGAGCACTTCGCCAGGAGGAATGCCGAAAGGTCGGGACGCCCGATAGCCCGGTTCTCGGCCGACGCGATGGAGGCCATGACCCGACACGACTGGCCGGGCAACATCCGCGAGCTCGAGAACCTGGTCGAGAGGCTCACGATCCTGGGCACGGGCGAGACGATCAGCCTGGCCGAGGTCACGGAGTCGCTGGGCGGCCGCTTTTCCAACGATCGGTCGTCGACTCCCTTCCTCGCAGGCTCATCCGGGGAGGACGCGGAGGCCATGCGGCCGATCGACCGCGTGGAGCGCGAAGCCATCGCCGAAGCCCTCTCGCTCTGCGACGGCAATGTCCGCGAGGCCGCGCGCCGCCTGGGCCTCGGCCAGGCCACGATTTATCGAAAGATCAAGAAGTACAACCTCATGAGATGACGGGGTACGAGCGGATTTCCGCACGATGGTGATCGCCGCAGGGCCGCCGTTCACCTCGTCGTTTGGCCTGTGCGGAGATAGACCGCGAACGAAGCGAGCCAGTGCTCGCCGGCATAATCACCGCTCGTCACGTGGGCCAACCCCGACTCGCTATGGCGAGCGGCCGACGCCAGCAGCGCAGTGCGATCCGCCTGGCCTTCCGGCAAGGCCGAGGCGATCCCCCGCATGCACCACGCCCGGCTGAGGTTCAGGCCGTCGAGATGGACGAGCTGCGGGTCCGTGCGATCCGTCACGATGGCCGGCTCGAAGAGCGATCTTGGCTCCCCCTTGCCCACGCCCGGCAAGAACCGGGCGAACCAGGCGCGGAATTCGGCCGGGGGGAGGACTCGCCGCATGAGATCGGCCTCGATCAATGCCGGCGAGAAGAAGTCCGCGCCCGACGGCTCCCACCGGGCGGGGGCGTCCTGATCGTCACCAAAGTACGACCTGGCCCGCGATTCGACCTGCTCCCGAAGCTCGGCGTCGCCCACGGCCCGGGCGTAGTCGTGCGCGAACGTGAGGCCGAACGCCGTGTTCGGATGCACGCCTGTGCGGATGGGATACGTCTGCTTCGGGAAGAATTCGAGGTAGCGGGCCACGATGATGGTCTCCAGGGGGCGAAGATTCTCCCGCCACTGCCGGGCGTCGGGGTCGTCCCACCCGTGGAGTTCCTCGGCAAGCTTGAGCAGCCAGGCCCACCCGTAGGGACGCTCGAACGGCCTGCTCTCCTTGCGAAGAAAGTAATCGGCCTCGGCGGCGAGGTTGGCCTTCGTGAAGTGGAGGCGGAAGGTCGTGCGGATGGACTCGGCCTCGGGAAGGTCGGGGAACTCCCGAAGCAGTCGGGCCAGCATCCAGTATCCGTGCACGCACGAGTGCCAGTCGTACGACCCGTAGAACGTCGGGTGCAGGGCCCTGGGGCCCTTCACGTCGTCGGCCGATCCCATCACGTGCTCGAGCTTGTTGGGATATTCCGTGCCCAGGTTTTTCAACGCGAGCCGGGCGAACGTTGAGGCCTGTTCGCGAGAAAGACCGGGGCTCGATTCGGCGGCATCCATGATGTTGGGGACCGGAGGGACGAGCGCAGTCATCGCCGCGATCAGGGTCGTGATCGCGGTTCTCGGTGGCGTGGGATGCACGGAGTAACTCCTTGCCGGTGATCGTGGCGTGCAGCACGCTATCATAACGACGCCTCGAACCGAGCGGACCGGTTCTCCGATCGCCCGGGCGGCCTCGGTTCCGCCCCGGATACACGACCTCACGAAGGATCAATCGCGATGATCAGGAACGGAAGCGTGGCGATCGTGACCGGTGGAGGGTCGGGGATCGGCCGCGCCACGGCATTGACCCTTCTTGAGGCGGGATACTCGGTCGCGATCGCGGGTCGACGGCCGGAGGCCCTCGCGGAGACGATCGAACTTGCGGGCTCAAACGGCGCCCTCGCCAGGGCCATCCCCACCGACGTGACCAGCCCCGACTCGATGCGGTCGCTGTTCGACGCGACGGTCGCGGCCTTCGGGCGGGTGGACCTCCTTTTCAACAACGCCGGAGTGGGGGCGCCTCCGGTCGACCTGGAAGATCTGACGATCGAGGAATGGCGGAAGGTCGTGGACATCAACCTGACCGGGCCCTTCCTGGGCATTCGCGAAGCCTTTCGCGTCATGAAGGGCCAGACACCTCAGGGAGGGCGGATCATCAACAACGGATCGATCTCGGCGCACGTGCCACGCCCCAACTCGGCGCCCTACACGGCCACCAAACACGCGATCACGGGGTTGACCCGATCCGCCGCGCTCGACGGTCGAAAGTACAACATCGCGTGCGGCCAGATCGACATCGGAAATGCGGACACCGAGATGACCACCCGGATGGAAGCGGGAGTGATCCAGGCCAACGGCACATTCGCCAGTGAGCCCCGGATGGATGTGCAGCACGTGGCCCAAGCGGTCCTCGCCATGGCAAACCTGCCGCTCGATGCCAACGTGCTCTTCATGACGATCATGGCCACGTCCATGCCATTTGTCGGGCGAGGCTGAAAGGGGGGCCTGTGACAGATCAGGTTCCGAAGTCGAACTTAACGTCCTCACCTTCGAGCCTCAATCGCGCCTCGAAGGGCTGGCCTGTCTTCGACCGGAACCCCTTCAGTCGCGGGCTTTTCCCGTCGCGGAGTAGGGCCTGTACGGTGCGGATGCTCACCTTCTTGCCGGCGATGGACTTCCAAATCTTGAGCCTGCACCCGCCGCAAGCGTAGACCTTCTCCTGCTCCACGACCTCCGACTTGCAGAGGGGGCAAGATCCCACGGCAACGCTCGCGAAGCCTTCGGCCTTCTTCGAGGAGACCTCCGTGCTGAGCTCTCGGCCCTTTCGAGAACGTCGCGGCCCACGGTCGGAAGTGCTTGCACGGGAGGAGGAGCGGCCCATCTTGCTGGGCCTCGACCGGGGTTCCCCCTGGGGCACGGGGATCTCGGTGATCTCGCCCGAATCGAGGAGCTGGAGCAGGGCCGGGCCCATGCCCTCCCTCGTCACGGGTTGGAGCAGCACGCGCCTCTGCAAAAGCTCACGAACCTGGCTCTCGGAGAGGGGAACGCCTCGGTGCTCGTCCCCGAGGACGAACGGGCATCCCTCCCGCCATCCCGAACATCCGTAGGCTTTTTTCCCGCGGATGACCGGTCGGGCACATCGGGGGCAGTCGCCGAGGCGAGCGGGATCGATGTCGGCGGAGTCGTTCGCCCGGATGACCTCGCCCGTGTATCGGGAGATCTTCTCCATGAAGGCCCGGGGATCGAGCCGACCCTGCTCGACCTCGCGGAGTTCGGCCTCCCAGTCGCCGGTCAGTTCGGGGCTCTTGAGGTTGCGGTCCTGGATGATCGCCACGAGGTATCGCCCCGTGTCGGTGGCGGACAGGCTCTTGTTCTCGCGGAGGATGTAGCCCCGGCCCAGGAGGGTCTCGATGATCGAGGCACGCGTGGCCGGGGTGCCCAGGCCTCGTTCCTTGAGCGCCTCCTTGAGCTTCTCGTCGTCGACGAGCTTACCCGCCGTCTCCATCGCACCCAGCAAGGTCCCCTCGGTAAACGGCCTGGGGGGCGAGGTCTCGCCCCGACGGATCGACGGCTCGTGGGGGCCCGTCTCGCCGGGGCGGAACTCGGGGAGGTCCTGTTCGTCCTCCTTGTTTGGGTCGGCCTTGCGGGGGTAGAGCGCGGTCCATCCGGCATCGACCACGCGGATGCCCCGGGCCCGGAAGGGGACCGCGTTGGAGAGGCCCGTCACGGTGGTGACCTCCTTCACGCAGGCCGGGTAGAAGGCGGCGATCAGTCGCGTGACGATGGCGTCGTAAACCTTCTGCGACGCGGGCGGGAGCGTCCCTGGGCTCTTCCCGGTGGGGATGATGGCGTGATGGTCTGTCACCTTCCCGTCGTTGATGATCCGACCGTGGAAGGGCAGGGCGTGGAGATCGAGCCGGGCGATCTCGGCCGGTTTCAGGGCTCGCAAATCCTGCAAAATCTCAGGGATCTTCCCCTTCATGTCGGCGCCAAGATAACGCGAGTCGGTCCTCGGATAGCTGATGAGCTTGCCCTCGTAAAGGGACTGCGCGCTCTTGAGCGTCGAGTCGGCCGAGAACCCGTAGCGTCGGTTCATGTCGCGTTGGAGGTCGGTCAGGTCGTAAAGCTGGGGAGGCGGGATCCGCTCGGGCTTGCGATCCACGCCCTGGATGGCGAAAGGATGCCCCTGGACCTTGCGAAGGACCTCCGCGGCCCCTTCCTCGGTCGGGAACCGGTCGCCAGCGAACTTGAAGGTGGCTCCCCGATATCGGGTCAGGAGGTCCCAGAAGGGCTCGGGCTTGAAGGAGCGGATCTCATCATCCCGACGCGCGATCATGGCGAGCACGGGGGTCTGCACCCGCCCGACGCTCCAGAGTTGCCCGCTCTCGCGGTGGCGGACGGTGTAGCATCGCGTGGCGTTCAGGCCCACGACCCAGTCGGCCTCGCTCCGGCACCGGGCCGCGGCGTACAGCGTGTCGTAGTCGGAGAGGGGCCGGAGACGTCCGAAGGCCTCGCGGATCGCGGACTCGGTCAGTGAGCTCAGCCAGAGACGGCGGGCCGGCTTCCGGAGGCAACCGGCGAGCTCCAGGATGTAGCGGAAGATCAGCTCGCCTTCGCGGCCGGCGTCGGTCGCGCAGATGAGCTCGTCCGCGTCCCGGAACAGCCGCTTCACGACCGAAAACTGCTTGCCGGCCCCCTTCTCGGTCAGCGGCTTGAGCTCAAACCGCTCGGGCAGGATGGGGAGCGATTCGAGCGACCATCGCTTCAGGGCGGGGTCATAATCCTGCGGCTCCTTGAGCGTGGCCAGATGCCCCAGGGCCCAGGTGACCTGATACCCCCGGCCCTCCAGATAGCCCTCGCGGCGGGTCGTGGCGCCGAGGAAGGCGGCCAGCTCACGCGCGACGGACGGCTTCTCGGCCAGCACGACCTTCATGAGATTCCCGCTTCCGATGGCAACCCGCGCCCGAGGGAAGATCTCCGAAATCCTAACCTGCCATCTGACCAATTGTACACAACGCGACTTTGAGGGAGAAGTCCACCCGGCGATTGACCGATTGCGTCATCTCGGGAAGCGACCTCGTTCGTCGTCGGCCGGTCAGTTCTGTCCCGGCCGACGACCTGTCGGGGCCTTTGTCTACGAAACCTGATCCATCGTGACGGCGGCCTTGGCGTCCACCGAGGCGCGGACGAGCAGGCAGGACAGGACCGCGGCGCGGCCGTGCTCGACCGTGCACACGGGCTCCTTGCGGGTCTGGACCGACTGAACGAAGGCCTTCAGGGAGAGGAGCGTGTTGTTCGTCTCGGGGCCGCCCAGCTGCTGGTCGGGCTTCTTCTGGTCGGGCCGATAGGAGAAGGTGCCCGAGTTGAAGTCCACCCCGCCCTTGTCGCCGATCAGGCGCGTGTATTCCTCGTTGAACTTCGTCGGGGCGACCCAGCTGTGGACGATGTTCACGAACACGTTGCCGGGGTATTCGACCACGCCCGCATAGTAGTCGTGGACGTCGCGATCGGGCTGGCCGGCGCGGAAGAGGTCGTTGCGGCCCATGGCCATGGCCCTCACGGGGACCGCATCGACGGCCCAGTTCAGGACGTCCCAGTTGTGGACGGCCTGCTCGACGATCCAGTCGCCCGAGCGGGCCCTCTGGCCGAACCATCCGTAGAGCGGCCCCCAGGAATTGGACCAGAGGATCCGGCCCTCGACGAGGCTGCCGATCTCCCCGCGGTGGACGGCGGCGATGGGCTCGATGAAGTGCGGGTCGGCCCGTCGCTGGTGGCCGATCTGCACGATCCGCTTGCTCTGCCGCGTGGCCTTGACCACGGCGTCCAGGTCGCCCCGGGTCAGGCACATGGGCTTCTCGCCGTACAGATCCTTGCCGGCCGCGATCGTGTCGAGATAGCAGGAGGCGTGGAGGTCGCAAGGGATCGCGCTGACGATCGCGTCCACGCCGTCGGCCGCGAGCACCTCCTTCCAGGTGCCGTCGGTGATGAGCCTGGGACGCTTGCGGCCCGCGGCTTCCACGATCCTGGCCGCGGCCTCCAGGCGCTTGGGGTCCACGTCGCAGATCGCCCGCACCTCGACGCCCGGGACCTGGAGCAGGTTCTGGAGCAGCGCCGAGCCACGGCTCCCCACGCCAATCATCCCCACGCCCAGCGCATTGTTGGGGGAGGGGGCCTGGGCGGCCAGGAGAGGCGACGAGGCCAGGGCCCCGGCGGTCGCGCTCAGGAAGGTTCGTCTCGGAATGCTCGTCATCGCGGATTCTCCTCGGCCGGGGGAGTCAGCGAGCCGAACCCCATCCCGCGGAGATGCCCTTCGTGCTCGCCCGGCGGCCGTATTCGAAACGAAGCCTTGCGGCGACGCAAGGGGGGGCAGGTGGGAGGAAGCCGCTCGTCGGGGACCGCCCCTCAGCGCCTTGCGGCCGGCGAAGGACGATCCCCGCGAGGCCTCAGGCGATCTTCCGCCGATAGTGCGCGGTCATGAAGCGGTGCCACTGGCCGTCCTCGGCCTGGACCTGCGAGGTGAGGATGCGATGGTCGTCGTCCACGAACTCGATCCGGTCCTGATACTTGGCCAGCCCTTCGCCCGAGAACGCGGGGCCCTCCGCGTCGAGCGCGAGCGTCCGCCCGTCGTCGGTCAGCGAGCCGTCGTAGATCCAGAGGTGCGTCATCATCGAGGCGACGAAGTTACCGACGAACCGCCCGGATTTGGGGTCGAAGCCCAGGGTCATGACCGACGTCATGGGGTCGGGATCGGACTCGGTCATCGACGACACGCCCTCGCCGATGGTCCACAGGCCGCCGATCGAGCGGACCGATTCGGTCCCGTGCGAGGTGATCAGGGGCTGATCCGGGCCCATCACGCATTCCATCTCGATGGTCCAGTCGCCGACCAGCCGTTGCAACCAGCGGTGTTCAGCCTGAGGCTCGGGGTTCATCGTCGTGATCTCCGGGGAGGATGGGGAAGTCGTCCGTTCACCAGGGGTGTCTGGGAGGCGTTGGCGAGGCTCACTCGCAAGGGGCGAAGGCCGCCGCCATCCGTTCCCCGATCTGCTCCATCGTGAGGTCTTCCAGGTGCTCGGCGATCGACCAGTGGTGCCCATACGGGTCGATGAGCTTGCCATAGCGATCCCCCCACGGGGCATCCATCAGCGGCATGCTCACGGTCGCGCCCGCCTCGACGGCGGTGGCGAAGGTGGCGTCGGCATCCTCGCTGTAGAGGTGGATCGTGACCGGCGAGGTGTTGCCGGGGCCTACCGAGCCGAAGTCGGGGAATTCGTCGGCCAGGAAGAGCCGCGAGTCGCCGATCTTCAGCTCCGCGTGGCCGAGCTGATCCGAGCCCGGCATCATCATGCGGCCGAGTTCCACGGCGCCGAAGGCCTTCTTGTAAAATTCGATCGCGTCGACCGCCCCGTTGATCACCAGGTGAGGCGTGAGGGTGTGATGCCCTGCCGGAATCGGATGTCCCATGGTTCGCTCCAGGCGGAAGGAGGCACCCGGCCACACCTGATCACCTGAACAGGAAACGCGCCGGGCTCGTGGATTGAAACGAGTTATCGGCAGAAAGTCAACGTCCGTACAGTCATTTCCCGAAGAGTCGCGTTCCATGCAAAAACCTTCGACGCGGCGCAAAGCCGCGAGCGAAGGTTTTCCACGCAGAGGACGGACGCGAGACCCGAGGCCGGGTTCCCGCTCAGCGTCGTTCCCGAGGTTCCGGCGGAGCGGCGGCGGCCGCTCGGCGGACGGGCGAGTCCGCCGCGGGCTGGGCGGGGCGAACGGGTACCTTCGCGGAGTCCGTCAGGATCAGCGCCCGGGTCGGCGAGAGGCGGAGGTAGAAGAGCGGATGGCCCGCGATCGGAGAGGACTCCGCGGCGTCGAGGGCCGGCCCGCGTCCCCGCTCGGGGGCGGCCTCTCTCGAGCCGTCCTCGGGAGAGATCAGCCGGTTGCCGGCGATCTGATTGAATCGCTTCACGTAGGGCCGAAGCTCGTGGTGCGAGGCGATCTTCGTCGTGGCGCCCACCACGGCGAGCATCCGCGAGGCATCATCGGCGAGGCGAGGATCGCCGGTCTCGACCCCCACCTCCAGAAGGACTTCGAGCGCGACCAGCAGGATCTCCACCCGTTCCCTGGTGAGGGTCTCGCATCGGGCCGCGTACTGCTCGCTCTGGGTCCTCAGTTCCTCCACGGCGCGAGGCGCGTAGCGGCTCCGGCCTCCGGGGGTGTGAACCGAGTTCCCGATGGCGAGGTAGGCCTCGTCGTCGGCCAGCTTGTGCAGGTTCATGCAGCAGGACGCGACCGTGTGGAACAGCTTGAGCCCCTTCCGCAACTGGGGCGAGAGGGCGTTGTAGGTGCGCTCGGCCTCGGCGAACTCGATGTCGATCGGGGCCAGGTCGGGGCGATCGGGCCGCGGGGCTTCCACGCCCGATTCGCGATGCCGGGCGATCTCGCTCAGGCAGCGGACGATGACCTTCTTGTAGAGCAGCTGCGCCTTCGTGGGGAGGTCGTCGTTGGCGACCTGGTCGATTGCCTCCTGATAATCGTCCTCGACCTTGGCCATGAGCTTCAGGTAGAGGTCGGGCCGCGAGTCGGCGAAGAACGTGGGGGAGCGTCGGGCGAAGAAGCGCACGTCGGCCCTCCGCTCCATGCTGTTGATCATCCGCTTGCGGAGGTCTCGGCGCTCCTTGGGATTGAAGTCCATGTCCTTGCGCATGAGCACCTGGAGCTCCTTCACGAGCTGGTCATAAAGCCCGTAGGACTCGTCGGGGCGTCCGCACAGGCGTTCGGCCATGGCCAGCCCGTGGCGGATGTGGTAGAGCCTCGTCTTGAAGACGAACTGGCCGTTCTCGACGAGAGCCTCGCAGGAGTCCTGGGCCTTCGCGAAGTGCTTCTGGGCGCTGGCGACCTCCATCCGCTCCATCTTGAGCCAGGCCAGCTCGTTGTACACGAACGAGAGCAGGCCGTCGTCGCCGCGGGCCTCGCGCACGGCCTGCAGGAGGAGGTCCGCGGCGTCGTCCCATCGCTCGAGCGACTTCATGGCCGAGGCCTCGTAGCCCAGCGAGTCGATCACGAGCGACCGGGGCATGGTGGGGCTCTCGCCCCTGGCGTCGCGGGGGAAGACCTCCTCGCGGATCTTGCGGAACTGCTCGATCGCCTTCTCGGGGTAATGCATCTCGTTGAGCAGGAGCCCGTAGTCCATCAGGCACAGGGCGTACGAACCGCTCGCGGGGTCCTGGAGGTTCACCCGCTTGTAGCAACGGATGGCGTCCTCGTAGAGGAGCTTGGCCTTGGAGAGGTCGCGGGTGTTGCCGCGCTTGCCGGCGGCGAGCTGATAGTTGGCGCGGGCGTGGAGCTGCCGAGCTCGGTAGGCCTCGCGCGCGTCGTCGTGGAGGCCGGGGATGGACTCCCACCATCGGGCCTCGAAGTCGTCCTCGGCCAGGGCCTCGTCGGCCACGTCGTCGCCGTCGGGCGTGCTCTCGTTGCCGATGATATGGTCGATGGACTTCTCGCTCCCTCCCGCCTTCACGTCCACGCGCAGGAGGTCGCGGACGTGGCCGGGGTCGCGCCCGGGGATCTGCACGGCGTTGGCCAGCCTCGCGATGTTGGCGAACCGCTCGACCCGCTTCTGGTAGTCGGCCTTGCGCGCCCAGTCCAGCGGGATCAGGACCACGGCCAGGACCATCGCCGCCGCCGCCGCGACCTTGATGAACTGGAGGTTGTTCATGAGGAACAGCTTCGCGCCGCCCATCGCGGTCAGCCGGGGCCGATGGTCGATCGGCGGGATCGGGCCGTTGCCCGTGAGCAGGGGCACCCAGTTCTCGCGCATGAGGCGGTTGTCGCGGTCGAAATATCCGCCGTGCCCGAACCGATAGTACCGGTTCATGAACTGGCCGCCGACCATCCCCTGGAACCCCACGCGGCCGGCCATGCCCATCATCAGCGCGGTGGACTGGCAGAGCAGGAGGATCGTGTCATCCCAGCCGCATTCGTTCACCACGCGCCCGAGCACGCCCGCCTGGTGATAGCGATACCAGGGGAACGAGGGGCGCAGGACGCTGCCCGCGAAGATCACGGTGTGGACCTTCCGGCCCCTGGGGATCGACGGGATCGCCGAGGCCGCGAGGTAGGTCCCGAAGCTATGGGCCACCAGGTCGATCCGCGCGCCCTCGGGGGCCGCCTCCACGGCCTGCACGAAGAACCTGCGGAACCGCTTCGCCATCAGCCAGCGCAGGGGCGGGACGAGGAACGCCAGGGACGAGAAGTAGCCATACTGATAGTTCAGCACGGTCACGCCCGGCTCGGCCTCCTCGAGCAGATGCTTCAGGTCGGCCTGCCAGTTGCCGTAAGTCCGGATCCCATGCACGGTGATGACCACGTGCGCGGGCTTGCGATCCGGCCCCGCCTCGGCCGCGCTGGGCGACTCCGGTTTGGTCCCCTCCATGGTGACGCCTCTCCTGGGTGTATGGGCCGCGGATCCCCCGGCCGTCTCCGACGGCGCGACTCCGGTACGCCCGCCGCTGGGGCGGGCCCCGGAATGGGGATCATCGCTCTGGCATAACTTATCCGATCGGCCCACCCCGACAAGGTCAATCGCCCTCGATCGTCGGTTTCGAGGGGCTTCGGCGGCCGGATCGAATCAGGCCATCGGGCACATCGTTTGCCGTCATCAAGATCCTGTCAACAATCCCGAGTTGCGTCCCTCCGAACGAGGTGAGGTCATGCCCCAGGGCGACAAATCTAAATATACCGACAAGCAGAAGCGGAAGGCGGAGCACATCGCCGAGGGCTATGAGGCCCGCGGCGTCCCCGAGAATCAGGCCGAGGCCCGCGCCTGGGCGACCGTGAACAAGGAATCGGGCGGGGGCAACAAGTCGGGAAGCGGCCGAGGCAAGCCCGACACCCATGTGTCGAGCGAGAAGGGCGGCGCAGCGTCAGCCTCGCGCACCCCCGAACAGAGGTCGGCCTCCGCGAAGAAGGCCGCCGAAACTCGCAGGCGGAACAAGGCCGCTGGCCTCTGAGCTTGTCCCCATGGCGAGGAGGTTCCGGGGCCTGGCAGGGCCTCAAAGCCGGCACGGAATCTCCCAGCTCCGACCACGACAGGAGCCCGCTCGGACAACACCCCGGAGCGGGTCACTCCCCGACGTGGAACCCTAGTTCGGCGAGGATCATTCGGGTCTCGGGCTCGGCGAGCACGTTGCGGAAGGCCACGACCGAGGGGCGATCCCAGCGGGACTCGGGGATGGCGAAGTCGTAGCGTTCCACCCTCACCGGCGTGAACGCCAGGCCGTAGAGTTCGGCCACGGGAGCGATCGCCACGCCCCACTCGGACCGGCCCTGGGCCACCGAGGCGGCCACGGCGTTGTGCGAACGGACCTCGACCGCCGAGCCGGGGGCCTTCCGCCCGGCGAGGAGACCGTCGATCAGCAGGCGGGTCCCGCTGCCCCGGTTGCGGTTGACCATGAGGCAGGCCCGGTCCGCGAGCCCCGCCTCCACCGCCTCGGAAGCCGTCTTCCCCTCGAACCGCGCGTCGCCGGGGCGGAAGACCAGGCCCTGCATCCGGTCGTACCCGCGCAAGAGCCGGACCCCGGGCGGCAGGAAGGGGAGGTTATAGGTGTCGGTCTCGGGGTCGAGCAGGTGGACCCCCGCGATGTCGCACTCGCCCCGCCCCGCGGCCGATAGCCCCCCCTGAGATCCCGCCCAGAGCGTCTTCACGCGCAAGCCAAGCCGGTCCACGAGGAGGCTCAAAAGCCTGTCGAGCCCCAGGCAGTGCGAGCCGATCGCGACGAGGTCCGACGGCTCCACGCCCTTCGCCAGGAGCCTGACCGAGACCGGCTCGCCCGCTTCCAGATATTCCTGCTGGCGAGGGATCGTCACAAAGCCGTCGGCCCGGCTGAAGGTGGTGACCGAGCCCGACCCCTTGCCTATCGGGTAGGCCATCCAGCCCGGGGCGGCTGCCTCCGCCACTAGGTTGACCAGCAGATACTCCGTCCGCCCGCGTTCGCTGTTGCATCGCAACGCCATGCGGGCGGGGACCGTGTCGCGGGGCTCGGGCCCGACCCCGGCGAGCCGCCTCAGGACCGGGGCCACGAACTCGTGGAACGTGAAAATCGCCGACGTGGGGAATCCGGGCAAAATCGCCACCGGAATCGCCCCCACCGCCCCCAGGCAGACCGGCTTGCCCGGCTTGAGTGCCACCCCATGAACGACAAGGCCGGGACTTTTCCGAGAGAGGACTCGATACGAGAGGTCGCCCGCCCCCTTGCTCGTGCCGCCGCTCAGCAACAAAAGGTCGGCGCCTTCCAGCCCGAGGCGCAGCGCCTCTTCGAGCGCCTCCGGGTCGTCGCCCACGATGCCCAGAGCCAGAGGGTCGCACCCAAGCTCCCGCACCGCGTCGGCCAGAAGCGTGGCGTTGGCATCATGCACGGCGCCCGGTCGCAAGGGCGAGCCGGGCATGACGATCTCGTCGCCGGTCGAGAGGATCGCCACGCGAGGCCGACGGACGACACAGACCTCGCCCCGGCCCATCGCCGCCAGGACGCCGGTCTCCCTCGCCGTGAGCCGGGTGCCCCGCCTGAGGATCAGCTCGCCGCGGGCCATGTCGGTCCCGGCGAAGCTCACGTTGGCCCCCGGGGCGACCGGCCGCGAGACGACCAGCCCGTCCCCCTCGATCCGCGAATCCTCGACCATCAGCACCGAGTCGGCCCCTCGGGGGAGCATCCCGCCGGTGGCGATCGCGGCCGATGCACCCTCGGCCACGGCGTCCGTCGGCACGGACCCGGGCGCGATCGCCTGGAGGTTGAGCCGGAGCCGGCGAGGAGATTCCTCCGAGGCCCCATAGGTCTCCTCCGCCCGGAGGGCGTAGCCGTCGACGTTCGAGCGGTCGAACGCGGGCACATCCCCCTCGGCCGCCACATCCTCCGCGAGCACACGCCCAAGGGCACCGGACAGGGGCACGATCTCCGCCCCCAGCGGCCCCGGACGAAGCACCGACCACCATCGATGCTCGGCGGTGTCCCGATCGACCACTTCGAGGAATTGCTCCTGCTCGTGGGGCATGATCAGCTCCGGGGGCCGCGGTCTCGAAGAGGATCGCATGGGCGGCGAGGATCAAGCATCGTAGAGCCAAACCTTGACGACCGTCCCCTCGGGATAGCCCTCAAGCTCGGCGGGGACGAGCACAAATCCGTCAGCCCGGGTCGTGCTGGAGAGGATCGAGGCGCCGCTGATCGCCATCGTCTCGACCTCGCCGTTCACGAGTTTCACCCTCGCATAATCGACCCGTCCCACCATCGAGACGAGCTTGTGGGCCAGAGGACGCTCCACCGAACGGTAAAACCACTCGGCCGGGCGGCCCGCGACCCTGCGTACGGCCAGGCCCGCGAAGAGGTCGTAGGCGCACAGGCAGCTCACCGGATTGCCCGGCAGG
>JANOBY010000033.1:0-1976 GCA_031411935.1 Planctomycetales bacterium
GACGAATTCAGGATGATCTGGGCCTTGTAGGTTCCCACCGAGGAGCCGACGCCGCTGACGGTGACCTTGTAGGTGGTCGGGGTACCGTCCACATAAACCTGCGAGGGGAGCTTGATCGCCTGGATCACAGCGTCCCGGCCCGCCCCGGTCGCCGAGCTGCTGGAGACGAGGGTCGAGGTGGCGCCGACGACCTTGTAGAGATCCACGCGAGGCCGGAACGTGCCGACCTGGGGCTTGACGACCACGGTAATGGTCTGGCCGGGGTCGACGCTCAGTGTGAAGCTGTCCGTGTCGCCCACGAAGCCGATCGACCCGACGGCCGAGGTCTCATAGGCGAGCGAACCGAGGGGCTGGATCGGGCTCATCGGCAGGGGGAACGGGACCGTGCTGAAATCCAGGGTATAGCTCCCGGAGTAGCCCAGTCCCGGATTGCCGTAGACATCGAGGAGAGCGCCCGCCGCGAGGCTGAAATTCCAGGTCGACTCGGCCGTGATGCCCGCGAGGAGGTATTCCACGGTGTCGGAGTCGATGATGTTGAAGCCCACCACCGAGCCCGCGCTCACGCTCAGGTCGGACGTGCTCACGCTCGCCGGGTCGTAGGGCTCGTTCAGGTCGATCAGGATCGAGGTGAGCGGCAACTGGACGATGGATCCGCTGGCCGGCGACGTCGAGACGACCTGCAACGGGAGGATGTCGTAGCGGAAGGTCGAGGAGAAGGCCTGGACGGGGTCGCCATCGTCGGCGCGGACCACGGTGCCTGCCGCGACCTCGATGGTCTGGAGGCCCTGGGCTGTGACGGGACTGCTGTCGAACGTGAACGAGAGCGTGTCGGTGTCGACGATGGTGTAAGCCGTGGCCGTGACCCCGTTCACGCTCACGCCGGTGAGGTCGACGAGGGACGGATCGAAGGGGTCACTGAAGTTGACCAGGTACTCGGCCGGGATCGTGCTCACGATCGCACCGGCGCCGGGGTCGGTGCTCGAGACCGACATGCCCAGCGAGAAGTGGACGACGGCGGTGCTCCAGAAAGCGCCTGCCGCCTTGTATTCATTGGCCGCCCAGAAGGTCGTGCCGTCACTGGGATCGACCGTGATCCCGCTGTAGTCGCCGGCCCGGCCGAACCCGTCCAGGAAATCCTCGCCCAGTGCCACGATGGCCCCATCGCGCATGGTTCCGGCGGGGTCGCTCGCCGCGCGGCCGGCCACGACCATCGAGGCGTACAGGTTCGGCGACGACTGCATGTAGGTGATGCCGATCGCGCCTCCGGCCGTGATCGCCACGCTCGGGAAGTAGGTGCTGATGCCGTCGCCCGGGTCCAGTCGCCCTTCCTGGATCAACGAAGGGGTGGCCCCGGCCAGGTCGGGCGCGTCGAACAGGTACCAGTTGGCGTGCGCGTCGGAGTCGCTGATGTCGCCGACGGAGTGGGCGGCCACGAGCTTGCCGTTTCGCCAGTCGGCGTTGATGAAGGTCGTGTCGTTGGTGTTGATGAAACCACCCGGCTGCTGGGCGACCGGCGGGGCCCCGTAATCATTCACGTCGATCACGTACTCGGTGTACGTGGGCAGATCCGAGAGGACGTTGGTCATCTTGACCACGCGGACCTCCGATCCGTTGACGTACCCGTTCTCCTCAACGAAGTACATCACGTCCGAGCCCGGGGCGGCCCCGTGCATCGTCGCCGGGGCCATCGCCCGGAAGTTGTCACGCTGCGAGAAGTAGGTGTTCACCGTCGACGGGTTGGCGTCGAGCACCGACGCCTTGTCGACGGAGATGATCTGCAAAGGTAGCCCAGGCGCACCGAAGAGGTTGCCCGTGAAGAGGATCGCGTCGGCGTTGAAGCCAATCTTGGGGAAGTCGAAGAAGTTCGACCCGAAGCCGATCTTCTGCATCTCGGTGAACCCGTTCAGAGGGTCCGAGTCGTTGGAGACCGCGTAGAGGAAGTCCGCACCGCCGAAGCTGTTGAAGCTGGCCGCCGC
>JANOBY010000034.1:0-32750 GCA_031411935.1 Planctomycetales bacterium
GGTAGTGCTCCATCCCGAGAACGTACTGAAGTGGTCGCCTGAAGGCGAGGGTTTTTAGATCCCAGAACTAGGACAATAATGCCGTCGTTCATCCGATGCCATTTTGCATCCGAGTCGATTCATGTGATCTTAAGTATCAAAAAAGCCATCACTTAGGTCATCGAACGTGGATTGGCACGCGGTATGGATTGCCGGTTGAGACGTCGCCAGGCGGCGATGCTCTCCAGGGCTCAAACCCTCTTGGGACCGAGGATCCTTCGATGACGACTCTGAAGATGCCGACAACGCACGGACCCGTGCGGGGTACGCGTCAACAATGCGTCCGCATGTTCAGTCGCTCCTCCCACCCTTCTCGCTGCGGACCGGCCCCAGGAGCGGCGGCGATGTCGACCGATGCTCGACGAACGTGTCGGGGTAAGTCCCCTCGGAATGGCTTCGGTTCCCCTGTCGCTTGATCGAGAACCTGTCGACCTCCGCTGGGGGCGATACACGCGAGCATCCTTCACTCCGATGAGACCTCAAGAACGGCCCCAAGGGGATGTCTTCCATGCTGACCACGATCGACACGCCGCCTCCGGCCCAGGATTCGACCGAACTTTTTCAGCTCCGTCGCCGGATGCGACGCCCCCAACGCCACCGGCTCCTGCACGGCTATCCGCTCGCGGCGGCCATGCCCCGGATCGCCGAGGATCTCGCGCGAGATTCGATCCTCCCGCCGTTCGTCGCGAGCCGGGGCCTCCTGGTCGGGGTCCTGCCGCACCCGTTCTGCAACCCGGCCGTCGCCGGATGTGGGTTCTGCACCTTCCCGCACGAAGCGTTCACCTCGCGCAAGGCCGCCGTGGTGATCGACCACGTGGTGCGAGAGATCGGCCAGACGCTCGAGGCCCGGCCCGACCTCGCCGGGCGGCAAATCGCCGGCCTTTACTTTGGCGGGGGGACCGCCAACCTCAGCCCTCCGGGGCCGTTCCGCGAACTCTGCCGCGCCCTCGCTCGGGCCTTCGATTTCTCGGCGGCGGAGGTGACTCTCGAGGGCGTCCCGGCGGCGTTCCTCGACCGCTCGCCCTCCCTGGTCGACATCCTTTGCGAGGAGTTGCCCGCCCGGCACCTCCGCCTGAGCATGGGGATCCAGACCTTCGACCAGGAACGGCTGAGGCAGATGGGCCGGCTCGGCTTCGGCAACGCCGAGACGTTCCGCAAGGTCGTCCAGCTCGGCCATGCGCGGGGGCTCACCGTTTCCGGTGACCTGCTGTTCAACCTGCCGGGACAGCCCCTGGATGCCATGAAGGACGACGTCCGCCGCGCGATCGAGATCGGCCTCGATCATCTCGGGCTCTACCACCTGGTGATGTTCGCGGGCCTCGGCACCACCTGGTCCCGCGACCAGGGCCTGGTGGACGCCTTGCCGACGAACAAGCAGGCCGCCGAAAACTGGCTGGAACTCCGGGGGATGCTCGTCGCCCTCGGTTTCGATCAGACGACCCTGACCAACTTCGAGCGCCGAGAGTTTCGCGGAGGCGACCGACGGTTCGTCTACGAGGAGTCGAGCTTCCGCCCCGATCGATTCGACATGATCGGCTTCGGCCCCTCGGGGATCTCGTTCGCGGGCGAGGGCGAGGGCGCCGTGAAGGTGATCCATCCTGACGGATCGGCGGCGTACAACTCGGCCATCGAACAGGGGCGGCCGGCATGGGACCGGGCCTTCGCTTACAGCCCTCGCGATCGTCGCGTGTTGCACCTGATCCGCCGTCTCTCGGCCCTGAGCATCGAGCGGCCGGACTATCGGGCGTCCTTCCGGAGCGACCCGCTCGACGACTTCCCGCAGGAATTCGCGGCTTTCGAAGGGGAAGGACTCGTACGCATCACCGACGGGACGATCGAGCCGACCGCCGCCGGCATGTTCTACGCCGACGCGATGGCCGGCCTCCTCTCGTGGAAGTCCCTCCGGTCTCGCCGAGGCGGCCATGCGCTCGGCCGCCTCCAGGGGGACGATAATGCAGGCGGGCACATGTGATCCGGTCCACATGATCGGCGGCCGGGGACGATCGTTCTCCACCAACAACTTGACACTGTCAGATTGCGGATATACAACAGTGTCATGGCAGACGACGCGGGAACACTCTGGACGATCGACGAGCTTCGCGAGCGAGTGGAGCGATCGCTCTCGATCGGATATGGCGGGGTGCCGAGCGGTCGAATCCGCGACATCCCGGACCTGCGGACGATCCGGTACTACACGACCCTCGGCCTCCTCGATCGGCCCGCAGACATGCGAGGACGCACGGCCCTTTATGGAAGGAGGCATCTGCTCCAGCTCGTGGCCATTAAGAGGTTGCAGGCGATGGGACACAGACTTTCGGAGATCCAGCAGCAACTCGTCGGCCGATCGGACGCCGCCCTCGAGCGGGTGGCAACGCCCGGTCGCGAGGGATCGTTCTGGCGGGAAGAACCCGCCCCGGTGGAGGTCCGCGTTCCACGTCCCCCGAGGGATGTGCTCCCGACGAACACGGAGGCGATCGGTCTGGGAGCCGATGTGACAGTATCATTTCCGGCCCTGCGGCCCGCGGATGCGGAAGACCTTCGGATCATCCGCCTCGCGGCGGCCCCGCTCATCGAATTCTTGAAGCTGCGTGGATTGATCCCCAACGAGTCGGGAGTCGACCGATGATCGAATTGCCTCTGCTCAACGAGTCGACGAACGCCTCCCCCGATGCCGGAAAGGGCAGCTTCGGAGCCCTGGCGACCTCGAGAGGTCACCTGCCCCTGAAGGCGATGAGCGTCGAGGGCCGGATCGACGGGCTGTTGTCGCAGGTCACGCTCAGCCAGTCGTTCGTCAACGCGACCGACGTGCCCCTGGAGGCGACCTACATCTTCCCCTTGCCCGATCGTGCCGCCGTGACCGGGTTCGTCATGGAAGTGGGCGGGCGGACGATCGAGGGGATCCTGGAGGAGCGCGGGAAGGCCCGGGCGGCCTATGAGGAGGCCAGGCAGGAAGGCAGGCGAGCGTCCATCGCCGAGGAGGAACGGCCGGACGTCTTCACGCTCCGCGTGGGGAACCTCATGCCGAACGAGGAAGCGGTCATCCGGTTCACCATGGCGGGCATCCTGCCGTATCAGGATGGCGAGGTCACGTTCCGATTCCCGCTCGTCGTGGCGACGAGGTACGTCCCCGGGCTGCCTCTGCCGGGCCCCGCGGTGGGGGACGGCGTGGCGGCCGACACGGACGCGGCCCCCGACGCCTCGCGGATCTCGCCGCCGGTCCTGCTGCCGGGGTTCCCGAATCCTGTCCGCCTGTCGCTCTCGATCGAGCTGCACGGATGGGGCGTCGCGCATGGGCTGCGGTCGAGCCTGCATGCGGTCGCGACCGAGGAATCCGACGACGTGTGCCGCATCCGGCTCCTGCCCGGGGAGAAGCTCGACCGCGACTTCGTGCTCCGCTACAAGCTCGGGGGCGAGACGGTGTCGTCGTCGCTGACCTTCCATCCCGACAGCCCGAACGGCGGGACGTTCGCGCTGACCGTGATCCCGCCGGATCTGTCCCCGGTCGAGCCTCCCAGGCCCCGCGATGTGGTGTTCGTCCTCGACCGCTCGGGGAGCATGGAGGGGTGGAAGATCGTGGCGGCGCGGCGGGCGATGATGCGCATGGTCGACGCGCTCGTCCCGACCGATCGCTTCGGGGTCCTGGCGTTCAGCGGGTCGATCAAGACACTCGATCGGGATGAGGGGGAGACCATCTGCCTCATCGCCGCAAGCGACCGCAACCGGTTCCGGGCGACCGAGTTCCTGACGAAGCTCGATGCGAGCGGAGGGACCGAGATGGCCCCCGCCCTGAAGTATGCGGCACACTCGCTCAGGGCCGACGCGTCGAAACGGGATCGCATCCTGATCCTGGTGACCGACGGCCAGGTGGCGAACGAGGATCAGATCCTCCAGCACCTCGGAACACAACTTGACGGCGTGAGGGTTTTCACCCTCGGGATCGACACCGCCGTCAACGCCGGTTTCTTGAAGCGGCTCGCGGAGTGCGGCGGGGGCGGCGGGTCTTGTGAGCTGGTCGAGTCCGAGAACCGGCTCGACGAGGTCATGGAAACGATTCGACGGCGGATTGGCTCTCCGATCCTGACGGACCTCGCGATCGCCGGGAAGGCAATGAAGATCGAGCCCGACTCGCTCGTCCCGGGCGGGGGCACTCACCTCTTCCCCGGCGTTCCCGCCGTGATACTGGGACGTTACCGGGGACGGACGCCACGGTCCGTCACGCTCACGGCCCGCGATCGAGCCGGAAAAGCGTGGAAACAAGAAGCACCGGCCACCGTCCGGACGAATCCGGCCGTGGTCGCGGCCTGGGCGAGGGGCCGCCTCCGGGCCCTTGAAGATCGTTACGCCACGGGGCGAGAAGATCGGAGGTCTCTGGAACGGGCGATCCTCGAAACAAGCCTGCGTCATGGGGTGTTGTGCCGGTTCACGGCGTATGTGTCCGTCGACCGCTCGCAGGTCGTGAACGAGGGCGGCGAGGTGTTGAAGGTCACCCAGCCGGTCTACCGATCGAACCCGGATCTCAACGATGAGACGAGGCTCGCCCAACCCAGGCGGTCGGGGGGCGGTTACGGCGGGGCCCCATGCTACGACGCGTTCCCTAGCAGATCGCGGGCTTGCGTGATGCCGTCATCTCTGGAGGCACCGACCCTGCTCGATAAGATCATCGGGAAGATCACGGGGAGGGCGAATGAGGTGCCGCCCGCCCAGGCCGCACCGCCCGGGAAATCCGGCTTCGACAGCGCCGTTGGCGATGACTCGCGCTTCGTCGTTGCCAGCTCGATGGCCTCGGGCCCCCCTTCCGGGGAAGGTGGTGCCAATCTACCCCCGCCGTTGGTGGACCGATTCGATTCTGTCACGCCCATCGGTCGCGGTGGAATGGGCGAGAGGTACGAGGCCTTTGATCGCTCGCGAGGCTTCAAGGTCGAGATCCGTTCGATCTCACGTACGGCGGACCGGGCCTCCGAGGAAGCCCGCACGAGGAGGCTCGCCGACCTCGCGAGACTGGAGCATCCGGGCATCCTCTCGATCCTGGAAGTGGTCGCCTTGGGGGATCGGTTGCTCCTCGTCTCACGCTACCTGGATTGGCCGACCCTGGATCATCTCCTGACGCAGTTCGGGTCTCCAACGCCGCAGAGGGCCGCCGAGATCCTCGCAGCTCTCGCCGACCTTGTGCAGTTCTGCCACTCTCGGGGGATCATTCACGGAAACCTGACGCCGAGCGAGATCCTGCTCGCAGAAGGCCCGTCGGTCACGCTGGCCGGATTCCTCCCGGCACACATCCCGGAGGGCGAGATCATCGGGACGCCCGCGTACATGGCTCCGGAAGGTTGGGGGCCGGACATCGCGGCGAAGGCCCGAGCCGAGGTTTACGCGCTGGGGGTCATCCTCTATCGGATGCTGACCGGCGAGTTGCCCTACGCCGGCTCGTCGGCCGTGGAGACGATGAAAAGGGCCGCGGCCGGGGGCGCCCTCCCGCCGAGGGGGATCAAGCCCGAGATCTCCCCGGACCTGGAGCGGGTCTGCCTCTGCGCCATCGCGACGGACCCGGCGGGCCGCTATCCGACCGCCCGGGATCTCGCGGACGACCTGCGAAAGGTCCTCTCACCCGACCTCAGGGAAGGGGCAAGGGGACTCCACGCGTCGAGGGCGCCGGGGACAGGTGATCGTCGCAATTCGAGAGGTCCGGATCGCCGGGAGGGATTCTGGAAAGGGGCATCGGACTGACGGTGAACGAGCGCTCTTCGCAGGCTCCGCCCTCATGGGCCTTGCGGAGCCACGTTCAAGATCTTCCCTGGCATCGGCATACGACAGTTATCTCGATGCGAAAGGCGGGACTTCGATGATCAGGCAAGCCAGGCAGACACGCCCGCAGCTCGTGTGCATGGTCGCGGAAGATAGCGGCTCAATGGCGGGGCCGAGGGCGCACGCCGCCACGCTCGGCCTGCGCGAGATGATCATGGAATGCCAGGCCCGGGGGCCCTCCGGGCCTGGCCGATCGTACTTCGAGCTGCTTTTCGTCCGTTCGACATGACCGCGTCGGTTCACCCGTCGTGTGACATGGCCCCCGTGCGGGAGATCGACCCCGAATCGGTCGGCATCACCGGCCGGGGACTCTCCACCAACATCGGCGCGGGCCTGGAGCTCGCATGGACGCGCCTGGCGCCTTACATGTCGAGACTCAAGTCTCACCCCGAATCGGCCCAGTACCCGCTGCCGATCGTGCTCGTGTTCTCCGACGGCGAGCACAATTGCGGGGGCGATCCGCGAGAGATCTCCGAGCGGATCAAGTCGCTCTCGCTCGGCGGCGAGCCCGTGGTGATCGCGGCTGCCGGGGTCTGCCTCGACGGCGGCTATGGCGAGACCGTCCTGAGGGCCATCGCCACGGAAGAATGCTACGTCGATATCACCGATGCGCAGGCCTTGACCGCGTTCATCAGCTCGGTGGGCAGTTCCGGGCCTCGGGACCGAAGGCCGTCGCGAAGATCATCAAGGATCTGGAAGGATGACCCACGCCGACAGACTCTTCCTCGACCGGCTCGATTCCGATCGGCTCGCGCTGCGGACGCTCGGCTTGCTCGCCGAGGGAACCGGTGTGGCGGACACCGGCGTGACCAGGATCGAGCTGGCCTGCGAATTCGGCCCGGCCAATCATGGCAAGGCGGCGGTGAATCAGGATTTCGCCATCGCGTGGCACGCGCACGAACTCGGACGCGGCCCCGATTGGGCGATCGCCGTGGCCGATGGCCTCACGTCGTCCTTCTGGTCCGAGCGGGCCGCCGCCCTGGCCTGCCTCGCCGGCGTCCGCTCGTTGACGTCGGGCATCTCGGTCGCGGCAGAAACACGGGCGAAATCCGCGTTCGCTGCGGCTTCAGACGCGATTGCCGACTACGCCGACGCGTTGCGAGACGACCCCGGATCGACTCACCCGAAGGGCGAGGTGCCGTTCGTGTCGACCTGGAAGTACATGCTCGGCAAGGGGACGCTCCTGCGGACCACGCTGGCCCTGGCCTGGTTCGAGGGGGGCCGATTCTCGCTGGCCTCGGTCGGCGACGCCGGAGTGATCTGGCGCGAGGAGGGCGAAGAGGCCATCCTGGCCGCGTGCGACCTGGAGACCGAGAATGTCTACGCCCTGGGGTCGTTGAGGGACGATCTCCCCGACTGGGACGCGTGGACGCAGAAGACTCCTCGTTCGGCCTTCCAGGTGGCGCTTTTCACCGACGGGATCGGTCGCGGGCTGGGTGCCGATCCGACGTCCTTGTGGCGCGAGGTCGGACGGGCCGGTGGCCCGGATGGACGCAACCGAGCGGCCGAATTCCTCGATCGCGCCTGCCGCGATCGGCCGCTCGATTACGCCGACAATCTCACCCTCGCCCTGATCTCCTCCAGCCCCCACGGAGGGTGATGCGTCATGCCCCCCGGCGACCGATTTCGGACTCTCGAACACCCAGGCGCGGGCTCTGTCGGGGAAGCCGTGGACCGTCGGGGCCGGCACGCTGCGCTTCATGGGCTATGACCGGTCGCGGCCGGGGCAGCCCCCCTGGAAGTCCGGGGCCGAGGGCAAGGCCTTCCCTCTCCTCGACGCCGGCGGGCAGATTGCAGCCTATCTGAAGTTCTACAATCGGACGTCGCGGCAGCGTTTCGATCGCGCCCTCTGATTGATCGGCCGCCAGGTCCACGCCTGGGACCCGAGCCTCATGGCCGCGCCCAGGGACTGGGCCGACACGGCGACGTACGGGCGTCCCGGCGGCGTGCCCTTCGACTTCGGGGGCAGCCTCGGCCAGGGCGTCCCCGGGATGACCTGGCTGGAAGCGAAGCTGGCCATCGCCGAGCGGAGGCTCGAGCTCGACGACACTCAGCGTGCCCGATTCTCGCACGACCTGCTGAGGGCGCTCTCGGTTCTGGAGTCGGAAGGGCTGGTGCACGGGGATCTGTCGCCCAACAACCTGATCGTCGACCCGAGGGCTCCCCTGGATCAGCCGTCGGCCTACCTGATCGACTTCGACGCCTTCGCGGTCCCCGGCGAGGCGGGACCGATCGCGGTTCTGTCCGTTGCGGAAGGCGGGTCGTTCGGGACCGAAGGGTACGCGCCCCCCGAACTCTTCGCGCGGTACGAGGAAGGCCGCGACGACCGACCGATCGCCCCCTACTCCGACCGATTCGGGCGGGACATGCTGCTCCTGGAATGGCTCGCCTAGGGCCCGGACCTCTCCCCGAACATCCCCCGGCGCGTTGGCCGGCGAAGGACCTGCGGCGGGATCGCGTCGCAAGCATCATCCCGGAGCATCTTCTGGACGGCCACGCCGTTTCCATGGACGAGGAGGATCGCCCTTCGAGTGCTCAGCTGGCCGAGTCGCTCGGCTGCTCGGCGAGGCCCCATCCGCGACCCGCCCCGATCGTGCTGAAGCGGACCTTGATCAGGCCCGCGCCTCCGGCACCTCCGACTCCAGAGCTCGATGATGATCCCTGGGGCCAGGGGATTTACGCGTGGGCCGGGATCCCCAACCTTGGTCCCCAGAGGCCGGCCCATGTCCCGACCCGCCCACCAGGCCCGCCTCCTCCGCCCATCCCGCTCTGGCGAAGGATTGTGCGTTCCAGGGTGACCCACGTGCTCGCCGCCGCCCTGCTCATCGCGGCCATGATCAAGGGTTGTTTCGTCTATCATCGGCTGGGTTCGGTTTCGCTCGACGGCCATTCGGACTGGATCATGGCCGTTGCCCTGTCGGCCGACGGCAACTGGGGGGCGACTGCGAGCAAGGACGGGACCGCACGCGTTTGGGACACGCGATCGGGGCAAGAAACGGCGTGCCTGAAGGGACACTCCAAGTCCGTCACGGCGGTTGCGATCTCCGCCGACGGAGGCCGCATCGTGACCGGCGGCGACGACGGGACGCTACGCGTGTGGGACCGCCGCACCGGGAGAGTCTCAAGGGTCACCCGTTCCCCGGACGGCGAGGGGATCGCCAGGCTGGCCCTTTCGGCCGACGGCCGACGGCTCGTCATGGCCGGATTCGCCTCGCTCGACGTGTGGGATTTCGACGCGGAGGGCTCGCCCCATCGCATCCGCGGCCCGCACATCGAATATCTCACGCTGGCCCTTTCGGCGGACGGCACCCGGGCGATCACCAACGGCAAGGGTGCGGGCGTGAAGGATGACTCCGTCCTCAAGAGAGACGCGGGACTCTACGTACACAAGGTCTGGGACCTCTCGACGGGCCTCGTCATCGGGACGATCGGGGAGAAGACTTCCGATCCCGCCCTGGGCCTGGCCCTCTCCTCGGATGGCTCCACGCTGGCCGCCGGGATCGACGGCATCCAGGTCATGGACGTCGCCGGCGGCGGGGTCGTTCAGACGCTCACCTCGGGATGGGGCGGGCGGTCCAGCAAGCCCGTCGCGGTCTCCGCCGATGGTCAAGCGATCCTCTACAGCGGGCGGTCCACCGGGAGGTTTCATCGCCGTCCCCGCCCCTCCGGGCCGCAGGCGCGAGCTTCAACCCCCCGGAGGATCCCCTTGAACCTCGCGGTTCCACCGGGACGCGGCGGCGTCCCTTCGCGATCCAGAGTCGGTCGTCCCATCATCCCGTTGGAATTTCAGCACAGGAAAGGTGTGCACCCGATGAGTCCACCCTGTCCGTCTTGCCGGGGGCTTGGGGAGGTCATTCAGGTCGGGAATGATCCCGATGGGAAGGAATGACGACAGACAAGACTCTGCCCGGCCTGCGACGGCACCGGAGGCGTCCCAGGCGGGGCCGACGCCGAGACTTTATCGTAGTCAAGGAGGACGTGGTGGCAGTTCTGGCGGCGGGCGTCGTCTCGGCGTGGTTAGCGCCCCATCCCATGAGGCGGGGGTCATTGTCGCCAACCGTCCGCGAATCGACATCATTTGTGGGAAGATGGGAGAACATGGACAAATTCAAGCGAACCACGGAAAACCTACCGGGCACGATTCTCTCGGGCCCCGCTTCCGGGCTATCCGATCGGGGCCG
This sequence comes from Planctomycetales bacterium, assembly GCA_031411935.1. Lineage (GTDB taxonomy): Bacteria > Planctomycetota > Planctomycetia > Isosphaerales > Isosphaeraceae > JAQGHR01. Next base: position 10,020 of record JANOBY010000034.1, read on the forward strand.
GAGGCTCTTCGCCTGCGCGTGCGTTCGCGACATCGAACCGTACCTGACGGACGATCGCAGCCGACGGGCCCTCTCCGCGGCGGCCGCCTACGCGGAGGAACGGATCGACTCCGAGACGCTCGGTCGCGCGTTCGCCGAGGCCGACGCGGCGTTCCGGGCGACGTGCGTCTACGGGGCCAGCACGGGGGACCAGGCCATGAGGGCCGCCTCGCTCGCGGCCGCGCCCGATCCCGTGGACCCCTCCCACGTGTGCTACTGCTGCGGAGTCGTGTATTGCTACCAGGCCACCGGCGGCTTCACCGCCGGGGAACCTGCCGAGGCGGCGGCGTGGACGGCGGTGAAGCAGCTTCAATTCGAGCGATTGCGATCGATCCTCGAAATCGATTCGGAGCCCGGCGAGGGAGGACTTCCCGCCGGCTCTGGCCGTGGCCAAGGATAAGACCAAACCAGGATCTGCGGGCGCCACGTGTTGATCCGGATCTCTCGCGTTCGATCGCTGACGTCGATCCCAGGGTCAGGTGCCACGCATCCGACTGCCCCCCCGCCCTTCTGCGGTGCCTTCGCTCGGTCCTCACCCCAGAGGACCCGCGACCTTCCGCTTTCTTTGAGTCCGAGGAAATGGAACAGGTCGGCGATCGGGAAGGACCACGCCTGTCCGACTTGATTCACCCAAGGGAGTGCCAGCCAGACTCGTCTCTTGCCCACCTTCACCCTTTAAGAATGCTTATCCGTGACCTCGCCCGACACACCTCATAGTCTCCTGGAGGGATTGCTCGACCACGGCGACGCCGCCTCGTGGGGCCGATTCGTGACCCTGTACGAGCCCCTGATCCGCAACTGGGCCCGACCGCTGATCGCGGACGGGGCGATCGACGACGTGGTCCAGGAGGTCTTGACGACCCTGCTGGAAGCTCTGCCCGATTTTCGACACAATCGTCGGCCTGGTGCGTTCCGCTCGTGGCTCAAGACCGTCACGCATCATCGCATCCGCCGACACTGGGACCGGCGAGCCCGATTCGAACATGTCCTTGAAGACCTGGAGGACCCCGAGGGCGGACTGAGCAAGGCCTGGGACTCCGAGCACGACCACCACGTGCTCAATCTCCCGCTCACGCTCGTCCGGCCGGAATTCGAGCCCGCAACCTGGCTGGCGTTCACGAGGACCGTGATCGACGACCGGCCGGCACTCGCCGTCGCCGAGGAACTCGGCGTTTTCGTCAATTCGGTGTACATCGCCCAGGCCCGGGCTTTGAAGAGGTTGCGGCGAGAGGGACGCGGCCTGATCGAAATTCCGTGAGAGTCGTGAAAGAATCGACGGTTTGGACCGCTCTCTCCTCGATATCGTGTGATCAGCCCCATGACGGTCCAGGGTGGACCGGCACTCGCATCATCTCGCCCGCCGTGGGGGGCGATCTTGGACGACATGCCGTGGTCGGCCCATCCTCACAGGTCGCGGCTGCGATTATTCGCGGCGGGGTTGCTTGACGACCGCGAGCACGACGAGATCGGGGAACACCTGGCCTCGTGCGAGACCTGTGTCTGCGTGGTCGGCGCGATGCCGGTTCCCGAGGCGGAGGCGCTAATCCGCCAGCACGTCCCGGCCACCGCCCCGACGACCATGGCCGACGATGCGGCGAATGTTGTCGAGATCGCCGTCGAGTCCACGGAGCTCGCCGTCCCCTCCTCGAGCCCCCTTCCGCCCGAGCTTCTCGGGCATCCCCGCTATGAGGTCCTGTCGCGGCTGGGCCAGGGCACATTCGGGGTCGTCTTCCTGGCCGAGGACCGCGAGAAATCGCGGAAGGTCGCGATCAAGGTCCTCCGCGCGGACCTGGCCGAGAATCCCGAATGGCTGAAGCGGCTGGATTGTGAGGTCCGGTCGGCGGCCCGGCTCGACCATCCGAACATCGTCGCGGCGTTCGGGGCGGCCAGGTTCGGGCGATTGCGTTCGATCGTGATGGAATTCGTCGACGGCATCGACCTGGATCAGCTCCTCCGCAAGAGCGGACCGTTGCCGGTGGCCGTCGCCTGCGAGCTGGCGAGGCAGGCAGCCCTGGGCCTCCAGCATGCGTACCGGAAGGACATGATCCACCGGGACATCAAGCCTTCCAACCTGATGATTACTGAGCAGGGCCAGCTCAAGATCCTCGACTTCGGTCTCGCAAAGGACCGGGATTTCCCCGCGGCCGAGTCACGCTGCACCGTCACCGAGGCGTTCCTGGGCTCGATCGACTTCATGGCCCCCGAACAGGCCGAGGATCCTCGAACCGTCGACATCCGCGCCGACATTGACAGTCTCGGCTGCTCGCTCTTCGCCCTGCTCGCGGGCCGCCCCCCGTTCCCCCTGGGGAGCGAGTTCGAGAAGTGCGCGGCCCACGCCCACAAGACGCCCGAGTCGCTGCGATCTCTCCGGGACGAGGTCCCCGCCGCCCTCGACGCGGTGGTCGCGAAGATGCCGGCGAAGCAGCCGCGACACCGCTATCAGAGCCCCGGCGAGGTCGCCGAAGCCCTCGCCCCGTTCGCCCGAGGCCCGATCTCGGATCCGGGGCTCGAGGATGACGACCCGACCTTCTGCGTGTGCGAGCTGGATGAGGATCCGATCGACGAGCCCGACCCATCCTACGTGCCCTGCTGGCTCGATGAGAATCACCCGGCGATCGTGAGTCACCCGGCTCCGGCACGCCCCTTCCCGTCCACGGTCGAGGTCAAGGTCAAGGTCGCGGATCCCGCACGGACCATGGCCGATCTCCTGCGAGTGGCCGGGCGTTGGAAGCGGCCCGCCCTCGTCGTGGCGGGCGTTGCGGCCCTCCTGGTGTTCGGCTAGCCTGATCGCGGCGGCCTGCGACGACGGGACGGTGGGACTCTGGGACCTGGACGATCCCTCCAGGCACCGGACCTTTCGCGGCCATACGAAGGAGGTCACCGGTGTGGCGTTCACGACGGACGAGACCGGGGCGGTCAGCGCGAGCCTCGACGGCACCCTCAGGCTCTGGGATGCCTCGACGGGCGACGAGGTCCGCCGACTGGAAGGGGCCGACCCGGCGTACTGGGGCGTCTCGGTGTCCCCCGACGGACGAGAGGCGACCGGCGTGACGCTCCTGGGCTCGATCCGCCTCTGGGACCTGGCCGACGGCATGACGAACCGAAGGCGCGAGGCCCCCGAGACGCATGACTTGCCCGCCACCTTTACGCCCGACGGCCGTCTGCTCATGCCGACCCACTCGGGCAGGGGCTTGTGCATCGGGATATCAAGCCCGCCAACATGCTGTTGGAGGGCGGTCTCGACCGGGTGAAGATCACCGACTTCGGGCTGGCCCGCGTCGCCGACGACCTCACACTGACGGAGAACGGACGCCTGGTGGGGACGCCCCGGTTCATGTCGCCCGAACAGGCCCGCGGGGACGTGCTCGACCACCGGTCCGACCTCTTCAGCCTCGGGAGCGTCCTGTACGAGATGACAACGGGAGTGCCCGCCTTCGCCGAGAAGACCGTGGGAGCCATCCTGGCCCGGGTGCGATCCGCCGATTGCCGACCGATCTCCCGGCAAAATCCCGAGACCCCGGTCCCGGTCAGGCGGATCATCGAACGGCTCATGAGCAAGGAACCCGCCGATCGATTTGCGTCCGCCGGCGAGCTCGCCCACGCCCTGAACGAGCTGCTCGTGGACCTCCAGCGTCCTCGCCCTCCTGCCCCAAAGCCTGTCAACGACGAGTCCGGGCCGATCATCGTCACGGAGACTCCGACGGAAACGTTCTGGCAGAAGCGGTGGCTGCCGGTGGCGATCGTCGGCCTGATCGCGATCGCCTCGATCGCGGCGTACTTGCCCCATGCCGTCCACGACCTGGAGAGGCGGGCCCTCGAGCCCCGACCCACCCCCGCACCTACCTTCAGCCCAATCGATGTTAGTGAGATCACGCCCGCGGATGATGCGGGCCAGGGATCGGGATTCAACCGATTCGGGTCACCATGGGAGATTCCGCGCTCGGTCATCCCCGATCCGCGCGGCTCGTGGAGCAACCCTCTGTCTCCCGGGCAGCGTGATTCGAGCCGGGTCGTCGATCTACGCACGGGCCAGAGCTTCAGCCTGCCGAAGGAGAACGACCCGCGGTTCAAGACGAAAACCCGGAGGCCGGGCTCCTCGATCGACCGGATCATGGGGAGGGGGCTTCCGGACCCGTTCCCTCGTCGGTCGTCCCTGAATCCGAATTCGGTCTACGACCCATGGGATCAGATCGACAGGCTCACCCATCCCGGCGGCTACGACTACCGAGGTGCGACGATCCCCGGCATTCGTTGATGCCGATCCTTGACGACCCCCTGGAGGGCCCACGTCCATGGCCATGATGACGATCGAAGTCTGGGATGCCACAGGCAACAAGAAGCAACGGGTGGAACTGCCGTCGGACGCCCCGGTACGGCGCGTGATGGCCGTACTGATCGATCGCATGAGCCTGCCCCGCAACAGCCCCGACGGCCAGGTCATGAGCTACAAGTTTCACCACAGGGCGAGCGGTCAGCAGTTGCAGGATGAGCTCCGCCTGGCCGCCGCGGGCGTTCGCGAGGGCGACGTCCTGCGGCTCGTGCCCGAGATCACCGCGGGCGGTGCCGCCGGCCCGTGCCCGGCGAGGGTCCGCCCATGAGCGAACTCATTCCGCGTCGAAGACGAGCAGGACGAGGGACGATTCTCTCGTTTCGGGCTGATCGGCTGGTGGGACCAGGCCAGGCTCGCCTCGGCCAGGGTGCTGGTGATCGGCGCGGGTGCCCTTGGCAACGAGATCCTCAAGAATCTGGCCCTGCTGGGCGTGGGGCAAGTCGTCGTGGCCGACGTGGACATGATCGAGATGTCCAACCTCTCGCGGTCGGTCCTGTTCCGGGCCGGGGACCTCGGCAAGGCCAGGGCCGAGGTCGCGGCCTCGCGGGCGGCCGAGTTGTATCCCGAGATCCGCATCCAGGCGTTCGTGGGCGATGTCGTCCACGACCTGGGGCTCGGCATCTACCGATGGGCCGACGTGATCCTGGCCGGGCTGGACAATCGCGAAGCCCGCGTTTGGGTGAACCGCGCCGTCGCCCGGTCGGGCAAGATCTGGATCGATGGCGCGATCGAGAGGCTCGATGGTGTGGCCCGCGTGTTCGATTCCGCCAACGGCCCGTGCTACGAGTGCACGATGGGCGAGGCCGACTGGAAGGAGCTGGACGCCCGCCGCAGTTGCGCGCTGCTCACCCGCGCCGAGATGGAAAGGGGCAAGGTGCCGACCACGCCCACCACGGCCTCGGTGATCGCGGGCATCCAGGCCCAGGAGGCCGTCAAGGCCCTTCACGGGCTGGAGGTCCTGACGGGCCGGGGATTCGTGTTCGAGGGCACGCGGCATGACAGTTACGTGATCCGATATTCCCGCAAGGAAGACTGCCCCTCGCACGACGTGTTCGGGCCCGTGTTCGAGCTTCGCGAGAAGGTAAGCACGACCCGCCTCGGAGATCTCCTGGAGCGGGCCCGCGCGGACCTGGGCGACGACCCGGTCATCGAGATCAACCAGGAGCTCCTCGCCTCGTTCCACTGCCACCGGTGCGGGCGGGATGAAGCGGTAATGGCCCCGCTGGGCAAGGTGAAAGAAGGGCGAGGCCTGTGCCCGGGATGTCGGGAACAACGCACGCCTCGCCTGGTCCACAGCTTCAGCGTTCGCGACCGAGAGTGGCACGACCTCACGCTCGACCGCCTCGGCGTGCCGGCCTGGGACGTGATCGGGGCGAGATCGGGAATCCATCAGCGCTACTACGAATTCGCGGGCGACCGCGAGGCAATCCTCGGCCCGATGGCGACCGAGTGCGAGGCGACCCCCGCGGCACGAGGCCCTCATGAGTGATCCCAGCAGCACAGGCCCGGACGCCTCGGCGATGGCCGAGGAGGGGCTCCCCGAGGAGCGCTTCCCGGGCGCAGGCCGACGGCCATTTCGCGTCCACTTCGCCGCCGAGGCGCACCGCGACGTGTGGGAGCACGCCCAGGCCGACACGTCGGTGGAGATCTGCGGCGTGCTGCTGGGCTTGTGGAAGCAGGACGACGACGGGCCGTACGTTGCGATCTCGGCGGCCGTACGCGGCGACGCGGCGACCAGCAAGTTCGCCGAGGTCACCTTCACGCAGGAGGCCTGGGCCAGGATCCACAAGACCGTGGACGCCGAATATGCCGACAGGTCGATCGTCGGGTGGTATCACACGCATCCCGACTTCGGCGTCTTCCTCTCCGAACGCGACGTATTCATTCACCAGCACTTTTTCGACGGTCCCGGACAGGTGGCCCACGTCGTGGACCCGATCCGCAGGTCGGAGGGTGTGTTCGCCTGGAGAAACGGAAAGCCCGAGGCGCTGGACCACTTCTGGGTCGGGGAGAGTCCCCGAGCCTCGGCACCGCCGTCCGCGGAGGAACCGGCGTCGTCGGCTCCTTCCGATCGTGCGGCCGTGGTCCGGGGTCGAACCCCCGTCTCGATGCTCCTCGCCCTCGCGGCTCTGGTGGCGGGCTACCTCCTGTCGAACCTCCAGAACAGCTGGCAGCAGCAACGCCTGACCGACGCCGCCGTGGTCCGCCTGGGGATCATGAAGGCGATCCACCCGGGCCTGACCCATGACCTCGCGGATCTGGATCGCGAACTGACCTCGGCCTTCAAGTCCGGTGGCGACTCCAACGCCATCGCTTCGGTGAAGCGACGACTCGGCGACATCCGCGAACGCTATGCCCTGAACGACTCCCAGGTCCGGCTGCTGGACCGGCTGATCCTGCAATCGGTCACCCCGGGCGAGTTCCTCTCGCCGCGCGCCGGGGCGTCGGCATACCCCGCGAAGGTCCCCTCGCCCTCGAAGGAGTCCCGTGATGGACGGTAACCGCCCCCCCGCGATCGACTCTCGCCCGACCCTCCAGCTCTCCCACGCCGATCCCTTCTCGCACGAGGTGGAGGCGTACCTCGACGACCGGAGCGAGGTAGAGCGGGCGATGCCCCGGCCGGAGCCGGTTTCGCGGTTTTCGACCTGGCTGCACACGAACTGGGCGTACCTGAGCCTGGCGGGCGGCCTGGGCGGGATCCTGGCCTGGTTCCTGATCGAGCCCCGCATCAGCGAGCAGACGATCGGCCAGCCCGGTACCGAGCTCGTCGGATTCCTGCTGTTCCCGACCGTCTCCGGCGCCGTGGGGATGTTGCTGGGACTGGCGGACGGGATCCTCTGCCGGAACCTGGGCCGGGCCTTCCTGTGCTCGCTGGTGGGGCTGGGGGTGGGGTTCGGTGCGGGCCTGTTCACGGGATTCGCGGCCGAGATCGTGTTCGCGATCGGTGCGACGATCGCGGCATCGACCCTGGCCAACCCCGGGGTCGCCGCCCGCCCTACGGGCATCACGCTCGTGTGATCTTGATGGTGGGTCGGGCTCTGGCCTGGGCGGTGGCGGCGATCCCCGCCGGCCTGGGGGTCGGCATCGCCCTGAGGATCAAGCAGCTCGCGATCAATGGCCTTGTGGGCGGGCTCCTCGGCGGGTTGCTGGGCGGGATGCTGTTCGACCCGATCGACTACCTGATGTCCCGCCCCGACGGCGAGGCCGCACTGCCTCGAGCCCTGGGTTTCACGGTGATCGGCCTGATGGTCGGGCTGTTCGTGGGTCTGGTCGAGCAGTGGACCAAGACCGCCTGGATGCTCGTGCGGTCGGGCCCTCTGCAGGGCAAACAGTTCATCATTCATCGGGCCGTCACGTCCGTGGGCAGTTCACCCCGGACGGATCTTTATCTCTTCAAGGACTCCTCGATCGAACCCGATCACGCCCTGCTCCGGATCCAGGGAGGTCGATGCCAGATCGAAGATCAGGACACGGCCAGCGGTACCTTCGTGAACGGTGCAAGGGTCGTCCGCCAGGTCCTGCACTCCGGGGATCTTGTGGTCATCGGCACGACGGTCCTCGAGTTCTCGATGCGGGAAAACGCCTGATCCACCTTCGTCAATCCTCTGGAGACCAGCGCATGTCCGTCACATTCGTGTGCGTCAAATGCTCCGCCCGGCTCAGATCCGCCGACGGGACGACCGGCAAGAAGACGCGATGCATCGCATGCAATGAGGTTAATCTCATACCCGGGCCTATCGACGACGTGGAGGTCGTGAGCCTCCCCGAACCGGCCAGGAATGCGGCCACCATCCAGGTGCGAGAGCGGCCATTGAAAGCGCAGGTCCGGGCGACCGAGTCGCCCCGCTCGGCCACGATCGAGGACCCGGCGTCCTGCCCCACGTGCGGCCAGGCAAACCCGAGAAACGCGCTCCGGTGCCGGAACTGCAATCGGCTGTTTGTGAGCCGTTTCCAGGCGAGGGCCGAGCCGGATCCGAGCATCGGGAAGCCGATTCGCCGGGATCAGCTGCCTCAGGGCCCCTGGTTCCCGGACCACACCCCGCGCCTGACCACGGTCGACAAGGTGGCGACGTTCATCCTGCCCGACATTTGCTTCCTGGTGGGGATCGTTCGGGCCGTGCGGGGCAACCCGACCGGAGGCCTCATGATGGGGTACTCGGTCCTCTTCTTCTTCGTCCGCCTGATCGTCGGGCTCATCCTCATTTTTCTGCTTTCCGGTCCAAAATAGGGCTCCGATCCGCGTGCCTCCTGATCTCAGCCCGCTTCCAAAGACCAGGGTAAACCGATGATCCGTGTGATCTGTCCGCGATGCCAACGGCAGGCGGCCGTGCCCGAGGAGGCCAGGGCGCGGTCGATCCCCTGCTTGCCGCCGTGCTCGGCCGAGATCGACGTGCCCCAAGCCGGGGCGGCACGGAGCGGCCATGCCACGTCGATCCGGATATGCCGATGCGGTGCCCGTCTCCGGCTCCGGGAGACCGCGAGCCGCGGACCGTTTCGCTGCCCGGTCTGCCGCGAGGTCCTGACGGCATCGGCGACGGGCTCAACCGCACCCGCACTCGCACGCGCACCCGCAACCAGCCCCGTCCTTGCTCGATTCGTCGAGACGACCAAGCAACGATCGTGCCCCATCTGCCAGTCGGCCGTGGAGGCCGGCGAGGCCACCACGCGCTGCCCTGTCTGCGAGCAAGGGCACCACCAGGAATGCCGGGACGAGATGGGCGGATGTTCGTCCTACGGATGCTCGCAGGCGCCCATGCATGTGAAGCGAGCGGAACCGCCGCGAACCACGATGGCATGGGAGGACGTCAAGACGTGCCCGGTGTGCCGCTCCACGATCCCTTCAGACTCGTTGCGATGCGGGCAGTGCCGGGCCGTATTCCCATCCGTCGATCATTTCACGCTCAACGACCTGTACGACCACGCGGAGCGTCAATCCCGGCTGGAAAGCCTCCGAAAATGGGGCGTCTTCGTTTTTTGCCTTAGCCTTCCGGGCGTGTTCGCACCGGTGGTCGTGGTGCTCGCCATACGCCTGTTGAATCGAGGCGAGGATCTCGTCAGGGCCGGGCCAATCTATCGGGCGCTCGCCATGATCGCCCTCTCCCTGTCGATCCTCTACATGATCCTCGGCGTCGCCGTTCTCGTCCTGACCACCTGACCACGCGGCCATTTTGCGAGTCCCGCCACCGAATCCGAAGGGGATCCCATTGCCCTCCGATCTCTCCGCAATATCCCCTGACGAGTTGATCACCGGTGGCGCGACGTGCCCCCACGGCTCGCGGCCTGTGAGCCTCGGCACGCCGACCGTCGTCTGCTCCAATGGCGACGACCACACCTGCTCGACAACATCCTGGCAGTCCGTCGCGATCCTCGTGCCCGACATCAAGATCACCGAACACGACCTGAACGAGGCGGGCGAGGGCGACCCACCGACAGGCGAGAGGAGACCAGCCTCGTTCCGTTCGACCCGCCCGACAAGCCGGCTTGCGATCGCGTCGCTGGTGCTGGCGGTGGTCGGGATCCCCGTGTTCGGGGTGGTCACGGGTTTGGCGGCCATCGTGCTCGGCGCCATGGCGGTGGGGAGGATCCAGACCCAGCCACTCAGGGGGAGCGTGCAGGCCTCTCTGGGCATCCTGCTGGGGCTGGCCGACGTGATCGGATGGCTCGGGTTCCTCTCGGCCCCCCCTGCCCCTTTCAAGACCGAGGATCGGGCTCCCGTCGTCGGATTGGAGGAAGGACCGATCGACGACCTCGACGCCCTTTGCGACCTCGACCCGTCGATCCGCCGGGCCCTCGCGGCCAACGTGCTGATCGAGGCGCGGGAGGAAGGCCGTCGGTTGCGCGGCGTGAGCACAGGCTCGGGCGAGACCGTCGACCTTCGCGACGGTGAAGCCCTGATCGTGACCAACCGCCACGTGATCGATCCGGGTTTCAAGGTGGGCGACGCCGGCGATCGGCCATTCCCCGGCCCGGTGCAGGTCACGTTCCTGCCAGGCCGTCACGCCGCAGGCTCGGTCCTCTGGGTGGCACCCGCGGGCGTCGATCTCGCGCTGGTGAGGGCGGCCTGCCCGGCCGGCGGGACGCAGGAAGCGGTCGCACCATCCGAAGGGTCCGGTCGATTGGGTGACCCGGTCTTCGCCATCGGCAACCCGTACCGGTTCGGCTGGACCTTCACGCGTGGGGACATCACCCAGTTCCGCGCCTGGAGATCCGGCGGACGGAAGATACGGGTGATCCAGTCCGAACTCTCGCTCCACCCGGGCAACAGCGGGGTCGGCCTTTACGACGCCTCGGGCCGGCTGATCGGGATCAACACGTGGGCAGACCACTCCCAAGCCGGGAGGGGCCTTGGTTTCTCGATCGGGATCGAGACCCTGAAGGAGCTGGGTGCCCCCCCTGCCGGGCCCAATCACCGAACCCAGGGAGATGCCATGACGCCCATGCGAATGCGACGCCTGCTGGCCGACCACGCCCGAGTCCAGGACTTCGTGACCAGGCATCCGAAGCTCAAGCTGATCTCCACCGAGGGCTCTCCGCCCGAGCTCTACCAGGTCGAGTACCGCGTGCGGGGCTTGAGGGACAAGGGGGAGGAACTGTCCATTGTCAGCAGCCACTGCGTGGAGATCAGCCTCCCGCTCGAATACCCGAGGCTGCCACCCTTCTGCCGGATGCTCACGCCCATCTTCCACCCGAACATCGGGCCTCACTCCATCTGCATCGGCGATCACTGGAGCGCCGGAGAGTCCCTCGCGTCGATCCTCGCCCGGATCGGCGAGATGATCACCTCTCAGAGCTACAACGTCCGGAGTCCTCTGAATGGAGAGGCCGCACGGTGGACCTCCGAAAACCTCCATCGACTCCCCCTCGACCCCGTGAGCTTCCTCCTGGACGATGGGGCCGCGGTGTCCTGAACAGCGGGCCCTGGTTCCCTCGACGGGAGAACGGCCGGATGACCCCTAGACGAAAGAAAATCCTCGTGATCCTTTTGCTCCTGATCCCCGGCGTTGTGGCCCTGATTGCCGCCCTCGGCCTTTGTGTCGCCGTGAGAGGTAGCCTTCCGAAGGTCGACGGGGAGATCACGGTACGGGGCCTGGAAGCTCCGGTCCGCATCGACCGCGACGGGCAAGGGGTGCCGACCATCCGTGCCGACACTCGCGAGACGCTTGCCTTCGGGCTGGGATTCGCACACGGACAGGACCGCTTCTTCCAGATGGACGGCCTCCGCCGGTATGCGGCGGGGGAACTCGCCGAGATCTTCGGCGCCGGCCCCGACGGCGCGGTCCTGGCGATGGATCGGCGGGTCCGCGTCATGCGGTTTCGGGCGGTGGCCCACGAGGTGGTCGAGATCCTCGGGGCGGAGGAGCGTCGTCAGCTCGATGCCTACGTCGCGGGGGTGAAAGCGGGCCTGGGATCGCTCCGGGTCCGGCCGTTCGAATATCTGCTGCTGGGATCGAGCCCAAGGCCCTGGGTCGCCGAGGACAGCGTGCTGGTGATCCTCTCGTTGTTCATCGACCTGCAGGGCGACAACATCGCCAAGGAGTCGGCGCGCGGGGTGGTGCACGACGTCTTCCCCCCGGCCCTGGCCGAGTTCCTCACGCCCCGGGGCATCCTGGAGTGGGACGCGCCCATGTTCGGCGAACCGATCGTCCCGCCGCCGATCCCGGGCCCGGAAGTCTTCGACCTGCGCCATGAGCCCGATCGGTCGCCGGACTCCACGCCCTGGGACCAGCTGGAAGACTTCGTCGCGGGCAGCAACAACTGGGCGTTGGCGGGTTCCCGGACCGCGGACGGACGGGCGTGGCTCGCCAACGACATGCACCTTCATCTGCGAGCACCGAACATCTGGTACCGGGTCCAGCTGGACCGGCCCGATGAGGACGGCTCGGGGAGGCGGCAGCGAGCGGTCGGCGTGACGGTGCCCGGCGGGCCCGGGATCGTCGTGGGCAGCAACGGCCGGATTGCCTGGGGTTTCACGAACACGCAGGGCGACTGGTCCGACCTGATCGAGCTGGAGACCTCCGCGGACAACCCTGGTACCTATCGAAGTCCGGATGGCTTACTCCCGTTCGCTCGACACATCGAGGTCATCAAGGTCAAGGGCGGGTCGGACGACGAGCTGACGGTCGAGCAGACGATCTGGGGGCCCGTGCTCGGCAACGATCATCGAGGGCGAAAGCGAGCCTTGCGTTGGGTTGCGGCGGACGCCCGGGGGGTGGATCTCGGGCTGATCGACCTGTCGAGGGCGCGTTCGCTCGAGGAGGGATTGGACAGGGCGAACCGATGCGGTGCCCCGCATCAGAACATCGTGATCGCGGATGACGGAGGACGGATCGGTTGGACCATCCTCGGTCGGATGCCCCGGAGAAAGCCGGGTTTCGACGGCCGACTGCCGTCGAGCTGGGCGGACGGATCGAAGGGCTGGGACGGCTACCGCGAACCGTCCGAGGCTCCACGCCTGATCGATCCCCCGTCGGGCCAGATCTGGACCGCGAACGCCCGGGTGGGCGACGCCGAGGCGTCGGAGAAGATTGGCGACGGCGGGCAAGACCGGGGTGCGAGGGCCAGGCAGATCCGCGACCGCCTGAGCGCGATGGTCGATGCGACCCCCGAGGACCTGCTTGCGCTCCAGCTCGACGACCGGGCCTTATTCCTCGAACGCTGGCGGACGCTGCTCCTGAACGTCCTCACGCCCGAATCGTGCGCCGCGGACGCCCGCCGCCAGGTCCTGCGTGACCAGGTCAAGGGCTGGGAGGGGAGAGCCTCGATCGACTCGGCAGGGTATCGCCTGGTCTGGGAGTTCCGCCTGAGGACCGTACTGGCCGCCCTCTCGCCCCTGACCGCTCGCTGCCGCGCGGCCGACCCCGGATTCCGACTCCGTGACCTGCATACCCTGGAAGGTCCGGCCTGGGCACTGGTCAGCCAGCGGCCTGCCCATCTGCTCGATCGGCGGTATCCGTCGTGGGATTCCCTGTTCAACCTCATCGTCAAGGAAATGCTCGATGGCGAGTCTGCCGACGGCGCGACTCTGGTGCGAAAGACATGGGGTCGGACCAACACGGCGAGCATCCGACACCCGCTCAGCGAGGGCATCCCCTGGTTGAGTCGGTGGCTGGACATGCCGCCCGACCAGCTTCCCGGCGGGTGGTCCGACATGCCCCGGATCCAGGGGCCGGACTTCGGTGCGTCCGAACGACTCGTCGTCTCGCCCGGCCGTGAGGATCAAAGCTTCTTTCACATGCCCTGCGGCCAATCGGGACATCCGCTCTCGCCGCATTATCGCAAGGGACACCGCGACTGGGTCGAAGGCCGTCCCTCGCCATTGCTTCCCGGTCCGCCGGCCGGGACTCTCGTCTTGAGACCGGCCGAATGAGCAGCCGAGACTCCGATCTCAACAAGGAAGGCTCCGACAAAACTGTGCCCTTCGCCCGACGCGGTTGAGCAGGAAGCTCCGGCCGCCGCCGAGGGGTTGCCGGTCGCTCGGGCGGAGCCTGGCGTTGCGGACGACGCGGGCCGCCTGGCACGGCGGGACCGGGTCAAGGAAGGGGGTCGTCATGTCCCTCCCGCGAGCCTTCTCGAATCCCCGCGTCGAGGCCACGACCGATTATTACCAAGCTATGTCACAAAGCCGCTTTTCCCTCGTGACGATTGACCTAACCCCCAGGATTGCGGCCGCCCGCACAGGCCGTATCAGGCGGGATCGCCGTGTGACCTTCGGCGGGCTCCTCTGGGTCCTGCGCACGTGAGCCCCCTGGCGCGACCTGCCCATGGAGTTCGGGCCCTGGGCGACCCCCTGGGACCTCTTCGACACGTGGAACGGCGACGGGACGCTCGTCGCCATCCTCACCCGATTGCGACCCGCCGGCATCGAGGCGGGCTTGGTCGATTGCGAGTTGTGGTCCATCGACGGCACCGTCGTCCTCGCCGCCCGATGTGCCGGCGGGGGCGACAAGGGCGATGATCCCGAGGAGCCCGCGGATCGCGCTCTGGGGCGTCCCCGCGGGAGATTCTCCACCAAGGTCCATCTGCTGTGCGACAGCCATGGCCATCCCTTGGATTTCCATCTGACGCCCGGGCAGGCCCATGAGACGACCGGCCTGATCCCACTCCGGGAGCGGGCCGAGGAGCGGGTTGTCGATGGCAAAGGCGAGCCGATCGCGAGGCAAAGCTGCGTCTTCAAGTCGAGGGGACGAGCCGGTCACGCCAGGAAGACGCCGACGTTGCCTCGAAAGCGTTTAAACTATCGCAAAGCTTGCGTGGCAAGTGAGATACGGCGGATTACACGGCCAAGCGGAGGATCCACGAAATCCTCTGTTTGAACTTCACCCTCGACGACCGAACTCTCGTGCCGGCAATGAGAAAGCCCTTCGACGTGCTCGCCGAAGGGCTCAATTCTCATCAAAGTCGGGGCGAGAGGATTTGAACCTCCGACCTCACGATCCCGAACCGTGCGCTCTAGCCAAGCTGAGCTACGCCCCGAACTGCGTCTGATTGACTTCCTGATCTTAGCGATCCTGCGGGTTCTGTCAATCCGGATGATCCGCGTTGTTGGGTTCGGGGCGTGACGCGTGAAGCGATCGGAGGGCCTGGTGCCAGCGGGCTTCCTCGTCGGCGAGCTCGGTGTGGGTCGCGGATTTGAGGGCGTCGATGAGGAGGCTGGCTCCCGGTTCGGCTTCCAGAGATGGGGCCCGGAGCGTGTCGAGGATCGCCACGAATGCGGGAGTCCGCTCCTGGCGGAGGTAGTACACGAGGCTCCAGGCGGTGGCGTATCCGTCGCGGTTGTACCCCTGCCCGAGGCTGGTGGTCGCGAGGGCTTTTTCCAGGCGGGGCGGGGGCGAGACCTTCCGGAATTCCCCCAGGCGAAGGCCCGAGGGGTGGCTCAGCCCGGCCCAGCGCCCCCCTCGGATCGACTCGTACTGCATGGCGAGCCCTTCGTGGAGCCAGTTAGGGAAGCGGTCGTTTGTCGGCGCGAGCCGGGTGATCGCCACGAGCTGGTGGATCGTCTCGTGGGCCGCGACCCCCAGGTCGATCTCGCGGCGGGTCAGTTCCAGGAGCATCTCCTGGCGATCGACCTGGCGGCGGAGCCCGGCGATGAAGGTCTCGGCGTCCTTCCGGCCCATGGGGCGGGCGGGCTGGCCGGCCATCCCGAGCTTCATGCGGGCCGTAGGGGCGAGCTTCGCGACGCGGTCCGAAAGCCTGCGGATCTCCTCGCGACGGTCGGCGATCGCGGAGGCCGACCGGACCCGCAGGTCGTCGCCTCGGCAGTCGTAGGCGAAGACCACCGTGCTGGTCGGGTGATAGTAGCCCCGGGTGTTCAGGAAGCCGGAGGCCCCCTCGCGTCGGAGATGGGCCAGGTATTCGGCCTCGTTGGAGAACACCACGGAGACGAGCTTACGGGAGGGTGCGGGCAGGTCGAACCCGAGCGCCGTGAAGTCGAGGTAGTAGGCCTTGAGGATCGTCTCCAGGAAACCCATGCGCTCCTCGGCCGCGGCCTCGGTATCCCGGTGGACGAGCAGGACGTGCGGCCCCGCCGTGACCTTCATCCCCGCCGGGAGGGCCGCGAGCAGGGGCTTGAGATCGGGCTCGGAGGGCTCGCGGTCGAGCCGTTCGAGGCATCGGCGGAAGCGATTCAGCTCGGCGTGATCGAGAAACGCGGAGGAGGATTCGCGGATCAGGGTCTCGGCGTCGGCGACGAGCCCGTGGCTCAGGGCCCAGAGCGCCGCGGCGAGGCGCTGCCCGGGGCCCTGGGTGGAAGCCAGGGCCCTTCGTACCTTCCAGTCCTCGGCGTAAGACTCGCCGGGCTCGATCCTGGCGAAGTCCGATTCGGGGAACCGGAGCCTGCCCATGGGGGTGTCGAGCACCACGTGTTCGCCGTCTCTGGCGATGGGGAGGGTGACCTTCCCGCCCTCGCGGAAGTGGAGGATTTCGGCCCTTGCCGAGCCTGACACGAGCGCCAAAATGGCCGTCAGGAGTCGGACCCCGGAGCCAAGTCGCTTGAGATTCATCATTTCCGGCCCCGGTCGTGGTCGATCATTCGCCCGCCCACATCCTGACACGTTCGACCAGCCGATCGGCCAGAGATCCGCCCGGGCGCAGGGTCTCGATTCGGCCTCCGGAGCGGACGAGGTGGATCGTGTGGTTCTCGCGGTGGACGGTTTGCAGGTCGTTGGCCACGATCACGTCGGCCCGATTCTTGATCAGGGCTTGCTCGGCGGAGGCGATGAGCGTGGACTCGCTCACTCCCGAGAGGAGCTTGAAGCCGATCAGGAAGCTCGACGGCGACCAGTCCCGCACCGACTGGATGACCTTCGGCGTGGGCCTGAGCGTGAGGGTGAACTCGGCTCGTCCCGAGTCGATCTTCCCGGCCACGGCCTCGGGCTCGAAATCGGAGGCCGCCATCGCCAGGAACACCATGTGGGGCCGGGATTTCTCCAGGGTCGCCCGCAGAACCCTCGCGTAGGCGGAGACGGTCCCGGGCGGGAAGGGTTCGAGGTGGAGATGAGGCCCGAGTCGACGGAACTCCTCGCGCAGACCGGCCATGCGGCGAACTTCCGCGTCGAAATCCGGCGCGTCCAGGTCGAAATGGGCCTGGCGGACGAAGGGCAGGAGCGCCGAGGGGGCATGAACGTGCCACACGCGGGCCCCGGTGCGCAGGGCGGCCTCGGTGATCTCGGCGGAGAACCGGCCGGTGGAGACGTTGGCCAGGAACCTCACGTCGTCGATCGGCGCGATGGTGCCTCCGCCCGTGACGACCACGCGACAGGGAGGGTTCTCCCCCTCCTGGGTCACAATCCCTTGCCCCGTCGGGGTCATCCGGCTAGCCTTTCGACGGGATTCTTGGGAGCCGACCTTCCCCACTCGACGATCAGGAACCTCGTCATGACCGCAGGCGACGCTGAACGAAGCCGCGAGCTTCAGGCCGAGATGGCCACCTGGCCGATCTACGACTCGCACTCGCATATCGACCCGCACCGACCGGCATCGCGAGGGATCGAGGAGATCCTCGGCTATCACTATTATACCGAGCTTGCCCACTCCGCGGGGATGCCCGCCGAACTCGTGGCCGACGGCGTGGATCCGCTCGTCCGCGTGAAGCACCTGGCCGAGTATCTGCCCCGGATCGACAACACGGTTCAATACCGCTGGCTGCTCGAAATTGCAAGGACGTTTCACGGATTCGAGGGGGAACGGATCACCCCCGAGACCATCGACGACCTCATCCGCCGGGCCGACCACGAGCACGACGCCCTCGCCTGGGACCAGAGCGTGTGGGACCGCTCGAACCTGGAGGCGGTGTTCCTGACCAACGACTTCGACGACCCGCTCACGGGCTGGGATACCGCGAAGTACGTCCCCTGCCTGCGGACCGACGACCTGGTGCTCAAGCTGCACGAGCCCCGGGTCCTTGAACGTTTGAAGAACGCCACGAATATGGAGGTGGACGACCTGGCCTCGCTGCGCCTGGCCCTGGGCGCGGTGGTCGAGTACTTCGTGGAGCACGGGGCGAAGGCCTGCGCGGTAAGCCTCCCTCCCGATTTCGCACCCCGCAAGGCGAACGTGAAGCGAGCGGTCACGCCGATCCGCAGGGCCCTGCACGGCCTGGACCTCCGGCCCGACGAGCTGGCCGAGATCCGCAACACGGTCTTCTGGACCCTCGCGGAGCTTTGCTCGGAGCATCGCCTGCCGTTCGACCTCATGATCGGGCCGATCCGCAACGTGTACCCCGCCGGGGTGCACGGGGGGCGCGACCTGTTCGATCGCCGCGTGAGCCTTCGCGAGTATGCCGAGCTGTTCAACCACTTCCCCGAGGTCGTGTTCCCCGTGTCCACGCTCAGCCCCGACGCCGCCTCGGAGCTGGTGGCCTTCTCGTGGATCTTCCCCAACGTCTACCCGATGGGGCACTGGTGGTACTCGAACATCCCCCAGTTCATCGCCGGGGACCTCTCCGCGAGGCTTCAGGCCATCCCCAAGACGAAGCCGATCGGATACTATTCCGACGCCTACAAGCTCGAATTTGTCCTGCCCAAGTTCGCCATGTACCGCAAGGTCCTGGCCGACACCCTGGCCGGGACGATGGGGGAGCACGGATGGTCGATGGAACGGGCGCTGGACGTGGCACGTCTGGTTTTGCGGGATAATCCCAGAAGGATCTTCGAAGGGGCGGAGCCCGGCCGGACGGACGCCCGGAAAACTTGACCTCGGGGCAATCGCGGGGAATCCTTCCCGAAGATCGTCACGGATTTTCCTGGCCGTCGATTCCCGAGGAATGCACCGATGTTGCTCCCCCGTGCCTGCCGATCGCTCTCGACCTGCCTGGCCCTCGGGCTGGGTCTGAGCTTTTCCGCTCGGGTCGAGGCCCAGGTCAATCCGTCGAACGCCAATCTCTCGACCGGAAGTGGCGCGGGCACCAGCCCCGGCGTGAACCCCGGCTCCTCGCCCAGCTCCACGGCGATCGGCAACCAGAACCTCCGCCCCGACGACAATCCGAACGGCGGGAACAATTTCGCCCCGCCGGGGGCCCAGCCGATCGTCGACCCGACGACCGGCCTGCCCTACGCGATCGACTCGCGGAGCGTCGCGACCCTCTCGCAGGAGGAGCTCGACGCGATCGACGCCACGTTGCTGGACAAGGCCCGTACGATCACGCAGCCCGCCGCCCGCGCCCAGGTGTTCGAGCGAGTGGCCCGCGCCAAGATCTATGCCCACAGGCTGGGCGACAGCCACCTGTCCGAGGCCCAGACGGCCATCCGCGAGGGGGGCCAGGCGGCCGTCCAGGTCACCGACCCGATCACGCGAGACCTCCGGCTCATGAGGCTCATCCAGGCCGGCATGACCCTGAGCGACGAGTTCATCCGCGAGGGCCTGATCAACACGACCGAGCTGCCCGACGGCTCGATCAAGGACGGATGGTCGGCCCGCAGGCGGCTGGACCAGATGGTTCACGCCGAGCAGGAGCGAGAATACATCACCTGGCTCGCCGGCCAGGTGGGCAGCTCCAACCTCCGCAGCGAGTTGTTCTTCCAGATCGTGGACAACGAGAGCCGGGCCAGCGAGACGATCGCCCTGGCGGGGATCGCCACCGAGGGACGCCGCTCGGACCTCCAGGGCCTTGAGTCGATGATCGCACGCATGGCCGACCGCACCCTGGTGCTCGCCGCCAATACCAGCGCGAAGATCGCCAAGCCGATCTGGCGGGACCGCTCGATGGTCTCCATCGCGATCGCCGCCGCCGCGTCCGACCAGTTCGATCGTGGGATCCAGGTCAGCCGGGGGATCCCGCAGCCCGAGTACCGGTCGGACGCCCTCACGCGGATCGCCGAGGCCCAGGCCCGGCGCAACCTCGGGCCCGAGGCCACCCGAACCTACACCGAGGCCGCCCACGCCGTGGCCTCGATCCCCCTGGAAGACCCGCGGTCGATCCTCACGGGCGTGCTGATCGACAGCCTGATCTCGGTGGGGCGGTTCGACGATGCCCGCGCCTGCGTCCCCTTCTTCCCGGATGACGTGAGGAAGCTCAACGCCCTGGGCACCATCGCCGAGAGCCAGGGCGAACGCCGCCTGGCCTCCTCGGCCCTCGCGTGGATCGAACGCGACGCCCCGCCGGCCATCCGCGATGAGCTCAAGGTCCGCGTGGGGGACGGCGTGCTCAAGGCCTTCGAGAACACGCGAACGAATCCGAGCTCGGGTGACACGGGAACCCGCTGAGCGATTCCGACCTCGTGAGCGCAGAATCGAGGAGAGGGCTTCATCACGAGCCCTCTCCTCGCTTTTTTGTCTCCCGCCCCTGGATCGGCCCCCGGACGGCAGAGGATGGGCCGTCCCGTCAATCCAGGCTCACGTAGCGTTCCTTGGCGGCGCGGATCCCGGCGTGGACGGCGTGGATGTCGAACCCGATGACGAACATCTGGCAGCCCCAGGCCCTCATCCGCCTGGCGTAGTCCTCGCCACGAGGGACGATGCCCCACGGCTTCCCGGCCTCGGCGCAGGCGAGGGCGATCCCCTCGATGGCGTCCAGGCACCTCGGATTCTCGAAATCCCCCGGCACGCCGAGCACCTGGCTGAGGTCCGCGGGCCCCACGAAGATCAGGTCCACGTCGTCCACGCGGGCGATTTCCCCCACCGAGGCCAGCGCCGAGGCGGTCTCGATCTGGATCCCCACGAACACCCGCTCGTTCGCCTCCTTCACGTATTCGGGGGTCGGGACGAGGCCGAAACGCCCGTCGCGATTGCCTCCGTTCAGCCCGCGCTCGCCTCGGGGCCAGAATTTGGCCCACCGGACGGCACGATCGGCATCTTCGGCATCCCTGACCATGCTGATCATCACTCCGTTGGCCCCGGCTTCCAATGGCCTCATGACTGAGGCATAATCGGTGGCCGGAAGCCTCACGAAGTGGTCCAGCCCGTAGGCGCGTGCGGCCATGGTCGCCAGCTCGAAGTCCTTCATCCCGAGCCCACCGTGCTCGGCGTCGATCCAGAGCCCATCAAAACCGCCGTGCTCCCCCACGATTTCCACGAGCTTCGGGCTGAAGAGTTGACCGACCCCGAACAATCGCACGACCTCTCCGGACGAGAGCCGTTGCTTGATCCGCGGCATGCGAGACCCCCTCTGCGACCTAGGCTTGATCCGCCCCCCGAGACTTCCGTCGGCCATCATACGAGCCCGTCCTCGCGATCGCGACCCGTCGACCCCGCGAGACGACCGGACCGGAACCGAGGACCGCACCTTCGATGACACCCCCCCCGATTCGCCTGGCCTTCGGAGCCCTCTTCTGGAGGGCCTTCGCCGTGCTCTTCGTCCTGGGAGAGCTGGCCGTGTGGAGCCACCTGCGCCCCTTCCTGGGCAATCGTGCCCCGGGATTCCGGGTCGCGGCGCTGATCCTCTACTCGCCGAGGATGATCTTCCGCGTGTTCCTGATCGCCGCCGCCTTCACCGTGCTGATCGACCTGTACGTGCGTTTCATCATGAGGCCCCTGCTCGCCCGCTGGTACTCGCCCCGAACGCCCTCGACCGAGTTCGGCACCCCGATCGCCTTCCACCTGGAGTCGCGAGAGCAGATCCTGAATGAGGTCCCGTCGCGTCGCGTGGTCGGCCGCCGCTGCGTGCCCGGCACCCTGATCCGCACCGATCGCCGCCTCTGGTTCAGCCCCCACGCCTGGGACTGCGAGCCCTGGAGCCTCCGCGAAACGAACCTGGACAGCCTCACGACCCGCAGTCGTCGGTCGCGGCTCGGAACCTTCCTGATCGGCACGCCCGACCGCCTGGTCCTCGTGGATGACCGCGGCGAGGAGTCGGTGTTCGTGGTGGCCGACCCCGGCGAGATCCTCTCGTGGTATCCCGACCGGGCCGACGGGCCTCAGGACGCTTACGAGCCCTCGGCCCTCCAGCTCCTTTAAGCCTTCGACCTCGGTCCGCCTGCTCGGTGCGGCGAGGATTTCGGGGCGAGGGGCTCCCATCGGCCCATCCGTCGTGCTACATGGAGGGATCTTGACCAAGCGGGATCTCCGATCCCTCCCCCTCCGCCTCTCCAGCGAGCAAGGGCCCGCCGATGTCCGCACCGTTTCGCGTCCTGATCGCTGATTTTCTGGACGAGCACGAGGTCGAGTCGGCCGTGCTCGGCCCCCTGGCCGAGATCCACCTGGCCAGGGCCTGGAATGAGCTCGAGCTGATCGATCGCCTCCCCTCAATCGACGCGATGTTGCTCTACCACGACATCCCCTGGCTGGGCGAGTCGTCGCTCTCGAGGGCCGAGAAATGCCGCGCCGTGGTCCGGGCCGGCGTGGGGACGAACAACGTGGACCTCAAGGCGGCGGGCGACCGCGGGATCCTCGTGTGCAACGTGCCCGACTACGGGACCGAGGAGGTGGCCGACCATGCCATGCTCCTGTTGCTGGCGATCGTCCGGCAGCTCCGACCGGGCGATGAGGCCATCCGCGCCGGAGTGTGGAACTTCCAGACGGTGATCGAGTCCCCACGTCTGAGGGGCAAGACCCTCGGGCTCGTGGGATGCGGTCGCATCGGCACGGCCATGGCACTCAGGGCGAAGGCGTTCGGCCTGGACGTGGCGTTTTACGACCCGCACGTCCCTCCGGGCTACGACAAGGCCATCGGCATCCGCCGCGTGGACAGCCTCGACGACCTGCTCGCCCAGAGCCTGATCGTGAGCCTGCACTGCTACCTGGACGAAGGGTCGCAGCACCTGATCAACGCGCGAACGCTGGCGATCATGCCGAAGGGCTCGATCCTCGTGAACACCGCCCGAGGCGGCGTGGTGAATCAGGACGACCTGCTCCAGGCGCTCGACTCGGGCCACCTGCACGGGGCCGGCCTCGACGTGTGCGAGCGCGAGTCCCTGGACGACGACCGCCTG
>JANOBY010000035.1:0-3187 GCA_031411935.1 Planctomycetales bacterium
GGCCATGATCTGCACGGCCTGATCTTCGGGCCGGATGGAAAGCTGTATTTCTCGATCGGCGATCGCGGGTTCAACCTCAAGACCTGGGACGGCAAGACCCTGGCCGTGATCGACACGGGCTCCGTCCTGCGCTGCGAGCCCGACGGGACGAACCTTGAAGTTGTGGCCACCGGGCTTCGCAACCCGCAGGAACTCGCGTTCAACGAGGCGGGCGACCTTTTCTCGGTCGACAACAACTCCGACGGCGGCGACAAGGCCCGCTTCGTCCAGATCCTTGAGGGCGGCGACAGCGGGTGGAGGATCGGCTACCAGTTCATCGAGGAGCCGAACAGCCGCGGGATCTGGAACAGCGAGAAGATGTGGCACCCCGCCTGGGACGGCCAGGCCGCGTACATCCTCCCCCCCCTGGCGAATTTCACCGACGGGCCTTCGGGCCTCGCCTACAACCCCGGCACCGCCCTGAACGAGTCGCAGAAGGATCGGTTCTACATCAGCGACTTCCGTGGGGCCTCGTCCAGCAGCGGTATCCGCTCCTTCCGCGCCCGGCCGAAAGGGGCCACATACGAGCTAGCCGACGCCGACCAGTTTCTCTGGGGCTTCGAGGTCACCGATTGCGACTTCGGCCCGGACGGCTCGCTGTACGCGACCGACTGGGTGGAAGGCTGGAATAAGACGGGCAAGGGGCGGATCTGGAAGGTCTCGGCCCCGGAGATGGACGAGAACCCCCTTGTGGCCGAGACTCGCAAGCTCATCGCCGAGGGGGCCGAGGGCAGGACGAACGAAGCCCTCGCCGGGTTGCTCGGCCACGCCGACATGCGGGTGAGGCAGGCCGCCCAGTTCGAACTGTCCAGGAGGGCGGTTTCCGCGGACGAGAACGAGGCGAAGGCGGTCTTCCTGGTGCTCGGCGAGGTCGCGAACAAGGGCTCGGATCGGGCGAAGGTCCACACCTGGAGGGCGATCGGTCAGGTCCTCAAGACCTACAACGAAGGCCGGTTCAACTTCTCCCTCCCGGCCATGCTCAAAGACACCGATGTGACGGCGAGCGAGGATCACGGGGTCGTCCGCATCAACATGGTCCGGGCCCTGAGCCAATCGAAGGCGATGCCCGATCGCGTTTTCCTGCCTTTGCTCGACAGCAAATCGCCCCGGCTCCGGATGGAAGGGCTCATGGCGCTGGCCCGGACCAACGCGACCCCGAAGGCCGCTCCCGCAATTACCAAGTTGCTCGCCTCATCCGATGGTCGGGACCCCTACCTGCGTCATGGCGCCGTGATGGCCCTGACCCGAATCTGGACGGCCTCCCCAGCGAATGCGGAGGCGCTTCGGCCCATGGCGGATCATGCCTCGCCGAACGTTCGCATGGGCGTGCTCCTGGCCATGAGGCGAGCGGGCGAGGCGGGGATCTCGCGATTCCTGGAGGACACGGACCCCGCGATCGTGCTTGAAGCGGCGAGGGCGATCGCCGAGGTGCCCGGGTTCGAGGGCCAGTTACCGAAGCTCGCCTCCCTGGCGACCAAGCCCATCGCTTCCGACTCGCTTGCGAGGCGAGTGCTCGCTGCCTGCGAGATGACCGGGGACGCCAGAGGTCTGGTCCTGATCGCGACCCGCAACGACATGACCGAGGCGGTCCGGGTCGAGGCGCTCAACTTGCTTGCTGACTGGACCTCGCCGTCTCCCCGGCATCCGATCTCGGGGCTGGCCCGCAAGGTCGGCGATCGCCCGAGCGATTCCGCCGTGGCGGCGCTCCTTCCCGTCCTCCCGCAGCTGGTCACGACGGCCCCCGAAGGCGTCAGAAAGGCGACCGCCCGCGCGGCGGGCAAGCTGGGTCTCAAGGACGCCGCACCGACGTTGCGGACACTGGTCGCCGACACAACCCGGCCCGCCGACTCACGAGTTGAGGCATTGCGGGCCCTCGTGGCCTTGCAGGACGACAATCTTGACGCGGTGGCCCGTGGCGCGATCCGGGATGCCGACCCGGGCGTCCGCGTGGAAGCCGTCCGCGTGGTGGCGATGACCAACCCCGAGGCTGCGGTCGACACGCTCCGCGAGGTCCTTGAATCCGGCCCGATCCGCGAGCGTCAGGGTTCATTTGCCACGCTCGGCGAGATGGCGAATCCGAAGGCCGATGCGCTCCTGAACGACTGGCTCGACAGGCTGGCCTCGGGCAACGTTCCAGCCGAGGTCCGCCTGGACCTGACCGAGGCGGCTGCCCATCGCGGTCTGAAGGAGAAGCTGGCCAGGTACGAGGCCTCGGCTTCCAAGGACGACCCGCTCGCTTCTTATCGCGATGCCCTGGTGGGCGGCGACGCAGCTCGGGGGCGTCGGATCTTTCGCGAGAAGGCCGAGGTTCAGTGCCTGCGATGCCACAAGGTCGAGGGGGACGGCGGAGAGGTCGGGCCCGAGCTGACCGGGATCCTCACCAAGAAAGACCGCGGCTATATCCTGGAATCGATCGTCCTGCCCAACAAGCAGATCGCCGAGGGATTCGAGACGCAGCTCGTGGCCAAAACCGACGGCCAGGTGATCGCGGGGATCGTCAAGGGGGAGAACGACAAGGAGGTCCGCCTGATGACCGCCGAAGGCAAGCTGGTGGTTATCCCCAGGGCCGAGATCGAGGACAAGGCCCGCGGCAACACGGCCATGCCCGAGGATATCATCAAGAATTTGAGCCGCACCGAGCTCAGGGATGTGGTCGAATTCCTCGCGAGTACCCGAGCCAAGTAAGGGAGGCCAGCGTAACAGAGAATGCGATTCCTCCTGTCTCCTGTATCGCCCTGACCATTGACGGATTCGAGAGGGGCTCTGCTCTTGGCGATCGCGGGCAGGCGAGGTTTCGATAAATGGATCGGCAGGCGTGGCCCTTCCTATCTGCACCACGTTTCTTGATTATCGGGATCGGGGAGGGGGGCCGCCTGACCGCCGGGAATTCCGCGTAGCCTGGATACATGATTTTGCAAAACATGTTAAGAACTTAATGTATCACAATGAATACAATTTTGAGCAATTCAATAAAGCTAAACTTGATATTCAAAAACTTGTGTAAGATAATAATTTGTTAGTCATTTGTATTTAGGCATGCTGGCTTATAATCAATTAATGATGTCCTCAGTGGGCCAAATGCAGGAGGCCACCATTTGATTCTACATGAATAGCTTAGAGTACTCCTAAATTTGATGAGCGGAGATTC
>JANOBY010000036.1:0-17349 GCA_031411935.1 Planctomycetales bacterium
CTCGCCACGCTCATCGCGACCACCCCGAAAACCGCGATGGGCACGAGGGCCACGACCCAGAGCAGGACCTTCATGAGGAGCTCGAACCCGACTGTCAGCACATCAACCAGGGCCTGATAACTCGTCTCGCCCCGCTTCTTCTGGGCATCGCGGATCTGGGCCAGCCCGATGCCCAGCGGAAGCGCGAGCAGGACGAGCTGGGCCAGGTTGTTCGACGCGAACGCCTCGCCCACGCTCTTGGGCACCAGCTCGGTCAGGATCGTGGCCACGTCCTTGCGTTCGGGCAGCGCCTTCTTGGGGGCGGGCGGGGCGAGCCGATCGATGATGCGTTCGGGCCCTGTTCGCTTTTCGATGCCGGCCAGGTCGGTCCCGACTCCCGGTTGAATCAGGTTCGAGAACCCGAGCCCGATCACCATCGCGACGATTGTGTTGACCAGGTAGTAGAGCATCATGCGGAGGCCCTGCCGGCCGCGAACCTCGTTCGTCACGATGGCACTCAGGATGGCCAGGACCACGAGCGGGGCGGCCAGGGCACTCAGCCCGCGGATGATCAATCCGGGGATCAGGTTCAGGGCGTTGATGGCCCCGCGGAGGATCTCGACGGACCACGAAGGCCAGCTTGCGATCGTCGAGGCGTTCGAGCCAAGCGCCAGCCCGGTGGGCACGGCCAGGACGACCGCGCCAATCACCCACACGTAGAGAGGCAGTCCGCCTGGGCGGCTCTCGGGCTCGTCGACAAGCTCAGGCATCCCGTCATCGTTATCGATCGAGGCCATGAGGGACGCTCCGGCGGATTCGGAGGGGAAGCTTTGCGATTTCGGGACGCGAGGCGGACACGAAGCCCCTGGCATGCGGCGGCCAGATCCCCCGCGTCTTGCCTGAATCCCTAAGATTAGAGGATCATAGCAGAATCACGACCGATGGTCTTCTCACGACTGATGCTCGACCCATGACATTGCCCATCCTCGACCTGGCACCCCCCTGTTCGTCGCGTCGGTCGGCCGGGCCGAACGAGGCCCCGACGCAACTGCCCGTGTTGCCGCTGGTCCCCCTCACGCTCCCCCCCCTGCCTGCATCGCGGGCCGAGATGGCCGCGCGAAAGTGGGATTACGTGGACATCGTGCTCGTGACGGGCGACGCCTATGTGGATCATCCCGCATTCGCCGCGGGCATCCTGGGGCGTGTGCTGGAGGCGGCGGGCTTTCGCGTGGGGATCCTGGCCCAGCCCGACTGGAAGAGCGCCGATCCCTGGCGGACTTTCGGGCGGCCCCGCCTGTTCTTCGGCATCTCCGCCGGGAACATGGACAGCATGATCAACCACTACACGGCCAACAAGAAGGTCCGCAACGACGACGCCTACTCGCCCGGCGCCCGCATCGGCCTGAGGCCCGACCGCGCGACCATGCCCTACTGCCAGCGGGCCAGGGAAGCCTTCCCCGGCGTGCCCGTGATCGCCGGAGGGGTCGAGGCCTCGCTCCGCAGGCTTGCCCACTACGACTACTGGAGCGACACCGTCAAGCGATCGATCCTGCTCGACTCCAAGGCCGACCTCGTGGTCTTCGGCATGGGCGAGCAGCCCATCGTCGAGATCGCACGAAGGCTTGCCGAGGGGCAATCGGTGCGAGACCTGCGCGACATGCGGGGCGTGGCCTACGCGCTCGGGGCCAAGGAGGAGCCTCCCGCCGATGCCCTCCGCCTGCCCTCGTTTGAAGACGTGAAGACCGACAAGCTCAAGTTCGTCCAGGCCACGAAGATCATCCACCAGGAAACGAACCCTCTCAACGCGAAACGCCTGGTCCAGTTCCACGACCGCCAGGCCGTGGTCGTCAACCCTCCCGGCCTGCCGATCAGCGAAGAGGATATGGATCGGATCTACGGCCTGCCCTTCACCCGCAAGCCTCACCCCATGTACCGGGGGGAGAAGATCCCGGCCTACGAAACCGTGAAAGACTCCGTGACGATCATGCGGGGCTGCTTCGGCGGCTGCACCTTCTGCTCGATCACGGCGCATCAGGGGCGGATCATTCAGTCGCGCTCGAAGGAGTCGGTCCTGGCCGAACTCGAGAAGATGGGCCGCGACCCCAGCTTCGCGGGCGTGGTCTCGGACATCGGCGGCCCCACGGCGAACATGTACCAGATGCGCTGCACGCGGCCCGAGGTCGAGGCGAAGTGCAAGCGGCTTTCTTGCGTTCATCCCAAGATCTGCAAGCTCCTGGGCACGGACCACGGTCCGCTCGTGCAGCTCATGAAAGAGTCTCGCGAGGTTGATGGGGTGAGGAAGGTTCTCGTGGCTTCGGGCGTGAGGATGGACCTCGCGCAGAAGTCGTCGGAGTACATGGACGAGCTCGCGGCGCACCACGTGGGCGGCCACCTCAAGGTCGCCCCCGAACACACCGATCCCGAAGTGCTCGGCCGGATGAAGAAGCCCGAGATCAACGATTACGGCGGATTCGATCGGGCGTTCAAGCGATCGAGCGAGAAGGCCGGCAAGACCAAGCAATACACGGTGCCCTACTTCATCGCATCGCATCCGGGAAGCGACCTCGATGCCATGATCAACCTGGCCCTGTTTCTCAAGCGAAACGGGTACAAGCCGGACCAGGTTCAGGATTTCATCCCGGCCCCGTTCGACATCGCGACTTGTATGTACTACACCGGGATCGACCCGTTTACCGGCGAGCAGGTCTACACGGCGAAAGCCCTTCGCGACCGGAAGTTGCAGCGGGCGTTGCTCCAGTTCTTCAAGCCCGAGAACTACTTCGAGGTCCGCGAGGCCCTCTTGAAGGCCGGGCGGCAGGACCTGATCGGCTCCGGTTGCGACGCCCTGATTCCGGCCAATCCTCCGCGAGAGGCGCTCAAGTCCCGCATGGAGAAGGCCAATCGCGACGTGACCGAGGGCCGCTACGTCCACCAGATCGACGCCAAACCCAGGGCGGCCACGGCGGGTTATCGCCCGGATCGCAAGACCGCGAGGCGTCGGCCCCGCCCGTGAATTTCGATGAGATGACGATCCGGCGTGGCTCAAGTGCGTTGGACGCTTCGGGGGGATCCTGGTAGATTCCGGGTCCCGGCCCGGGTCGGGGAGGAGGATCGCCAGGTGGATGTCATGGAACGACCCGACGCAAGCCCTAGGCTCGACCTCGATGGAATCCTCTCAGCGCATCGTCGGTGGGTGGAGAGCAGCGGGGTGGAGGGCATTCGCGCCGTCCTGAGGCGAGAAAATCTCTCGGGCGTGGACCTTCAAGACGCCCTGCTCAAGGAAGCCGACTTCACCGGTTGCCGGTTCCGCAATGCCGTGCTCATCGGAGCCGATCTCCAGGGGGCCAACCTCACCTCCTGCGATTTCCAGGGCGCGGATCTGTCGCGAGCCGACCTACGGGGGGCAATCCTCCGGGAAACGCTCTTACGGGATGCGAGTCTCTCGGGCGCCGATCTTTCCGACACCCACGGACTGCTCGGGGGTCAGCTCGGCGGGACGAACCTCGCCGCGGCGAAGCTCCCGGCGTCGGCCTCGGGGTTCGAGGGGCTTGGCAACGTGACCGAGGCCTCGAAGACGGCGCAAAGCCTCTTCGCCACGATCCTGCTCGTGTGCTCCTACACCTGGCTTACGATCGCCTCGACGACCGATTCTCAGCTCCTGAACAATGCGGCTCCCCCTTCGTCGCGGCTCCCCATTCTTGGTACCGACATCCCCCTGGTGCGTTTCTATCTGGTCGCGCCACTTCTTCTGCTCTGCCTTTATGTCTATTTCCATCTGTGCCTTCAGCGATTGTGGGAGGAACTTGCCGAGCTGCCGGCGGTCTTCCCCGATGGGCGGTCTCTGGACAAGCGGGCTTACCCCTGGCTCATGAATGTGATCGTCCGGACCCACCTCACGCGCCTGAAGCACGACCGTTCGAACCTCTCGCGGTGGCAGGCGGGCATCTCGATCCTGCTGGCCTGGGGGCTCGTGCCCTTGACCCTGGTGTTCCTCTGGGGACGTTATCTTCGCAGCCACGACTGGCAGGTCACGATCGTCCACCTGGCCATGATCGCGGCGGCGTTTGGCGCGGCCGTGGGTTTCCTGCGCCTCGCGGCAACCACGCTACGGGGATCAGAAAAGCGCACGTTCCTCTGGAGAAAGGCGTGGAAGGATGCTCGCGGGCGGTCCGTGTTCGCGGGCGGGCTGGCCGTCCTCCTCTTCTCCGCCATCTCTTATGGGGCGATCGAGGGGATCAACCCGAGTTCCCGCGTGACCCTGCTCGGCTCCGTGCCCGTCTACAGCCCGCGAGTCTTCATCCCCAGACTGCTCGCCTTCGTGGGGTTCGAGACCTTCGCGCAGCTTGACGAGGCGAGCCTGTCGATCAAGCCGCCGAACTGGCTGGGGAAGACGCCGGAGGAGATTGCCGGCGTGAAGGGGGCGGACCTTGAGCACCGCAACCTGCGCTACTCCGTCGCCTACAACGCCTTCTTCGTGAACTCGTATCTGAAGGGGGCGGACGCGAGGGGCAGCGACTTCCGGGAGTCCGACCTCCGCAAGGCGGACCTTCGTTACGCCGACCTCCGTGGCGCGAATTTTCGCTACGCCAGGATGGCCGGGGCCGATCTGCGCGAGACCGACCTGAGCGAGACCAATCTTCGCGAAACCAACCTCACCATGGCCCGGCTTCAGGGGGCGAAATTGACCGGGGCTCAGTTCCGCGATGCGATGATCCACGGGGCGGACTTTTCGGATGCCGACCTTCAGCGTGCCGACTTCAAGGATGCGAAGTTTGTCGATCCGGCCTTGCCCGGAGATGTCCTCGAAGGAGCGAAGCTGGTGCGGGTGAGCTTCGCGGGTGCCAACCTGACCGGGGTCACGAACTTGACGCAGGGCCAGCTCGACCTGTGCGTGGTCGATGCGAAGACCAAGCTGCCCCCGGGCCTCACCCTGCCGTCGAAGATGGCGGTGCGCGAGCCCTGATCGAGGTCAGACCTGTTCGATGGGTCCGTCGATCGGCTATCCTGAAGGGATGGAGCCGGGGCATGTCCCCGCCCCGTTCCTTCCACGAATAGCAAAGCCGACCGATGCCTCGACACCCTTCCCGCCCCTCGCCCCGCCCCAAGCCGCCCGCGGGGGCCCGCCGGCCCTCGGTGCCGCCGTCCCTGCGCACTCGTCGCGACGATCAGGCCATCCACGAGAAGCCGGTCCCCAACCACACGCCGGGCACGGGTGCCCGTCGCTCCGGTTCGGGCCCGCGAAACGCATCGGCCCAGTTCGAGCAGGTCACGCGTTTCGCCGACCATGTGGCCCCGCCCGAGGTGCTCGCCCGCGCCGCCGCCGAGATCGCCGAGCGGGTCGAGACGGCGGTGTATCGTGATGGGCGTCGTGCAGATCGGACGATCTCGCTGGAGCTGAAACAGAGGCGTGACCTCGCCACGCCCGACCACCTGTTCATCAGCCAGGCCATCTTCGCGCTCTTCCGATGGAGAGGCTGGATCGAGCCCCTGAAGATGCGATCGATCGAGGAGCGGCTGCTCTTCTCGTCGCTCCTGGATCGGACCTCCGTCCATCCCGCGGCCCGTGTGTGGGCCATGGCCTGCGGGCGCGACCCGTCGCGACTCATGCCCCTGGGCGACGCCCCGAACTGGCCGGCCCGTGCCGAGGGCTTCAAGCATCAGCTCAACGGGATCCCCGTGACGGCCGACCCCTGGCGGTTGTTCCCCGACTGGCTCCGCGATCATCTGCCGATCCCTCCCGGCGGAGGCTCCACCAAGACCCGATTCGTCGAGCTTCTCCAGATCTTGCAGACGAGGCCGCCGTTGTGGGTCCGGTCCCAGAAGCCGGATCCCGAGGCCACCTGGACCGAGATGAAATCGTTGGGCGTGCGTCCCTGGATTCATCGTCGCGTGGGGCAGGCGGCGAAGCTCGATCCCGATGTCGATATCTACCACCTTCCCCCGTTCGAACGCGGCGACGTGGAGATCCAGGACCTGGCCTCGCAGGCCGTGGGGCTGGCCTGCGACCCCGATCCGGGCGAACGCTGGTGGGACGCCTGTGCCGGGGCCGGCGGCAAGAGCCTGCACCTGGCGGCGATCATGGGCGGCAAGGGGATCGTCGTGGCCACCGACGTGGTCGAGGGCAAGTTGAAGGAGGCCGTCCGGCGCGCCCGCCGCAGCCCGTTCCGCAACGTCACGACAAAAGTCTGGGACGGTAAGAAGGTCGCCGGCAAGCCCGGAAGTTTCGATGGTGTGCTGGTCGACGCCCCCTGCTCCGCCATCGGCACCTGGAGGCGTAATCCCGACGCCCGATGGTCGCTCAACCGGACCGCGATCGAACGCCTCTCGCAACTCCAGCTCGAAATCCTCAACGCCGCCTCGGCCGGGGTTCGCGTGGGCGGGACTCTCGTTTACTCGGTGTGCACGCTCACGCCCCCCGAGACCACGGGCGTGGTGGGCCGCTTCATGGAGGCACACCCCGGCTTCCGCCTCGATCCGTTCCCCCATCCGCTCACGGGAGAGGAGACAGACGGGAGGATTCAGATCTGGCCCCAGGATGGCGACAACGACGCCATGTTCGTGGCCCGCATGGTGCGGACTTCTTGACCTGCGAAGCCCGTTTGCCCGGCTCGCTCCGCGACGATCAAGGAGCCTCGGTCCGTCGAATCCGGGCGGATCGGGGGTCTTTGAAGTTGAGGTCGCGAGCGGACCGACCCTTTCCAGCCCGTCAAACAGGGAGGACCCGTGATGCCCCGATCCATGATCAAACTGTATGTGACGGGGCAGACGCCCAGATCACGCACCGCGATCGAGAACCTTCGCACCCTGTGCGAGAAGCAGCTCGGCGGTGAGTATGAACTGATCGTGATTGACGTCCTGGAACGTCCGCAGCTTGCCGAGGATGAAAAGATCCTTGCCACCCCCACGGTCATCAAGGAACTCCCGCTACCCGTGAGGAGGATTATCGGCGACCTCTCGGATTCCGAACGCGTTCTGATCGGGCTCGACCTCAGGCACTCCGCAGAGCAGCAAGCTGCGCAGTGAAGATGGATTAGCGAAATCATTTTCGTGCGATCTCTTGCCTCCCTGTGTAAAATGAGCACGTGAATTCCGCATGGTCTTGAGGACCCACCTCGACTTGGCCTGTCGATTGCGTGGGACCGCTGAGCGTCGGCGAACGGCGAGCGTGATCGGGCATTTGTCCGACCTGGGAATGATCGGAGAGGCCGGGATCCATGGGCATGAATTCGATCCCCAAGCACCGAACCGGTATCGAGGGATTCGATCTCATCTCCGACGGTGGATTGCCGCGAGGCCGAACGTCGCTCGTGGTCGGCACCGCCGGAAGCGCCAAGACCGTGTTTGCGGTCCAGTTCCTCGCCTGCGGAATTTCCGAGTTCGATGAGCCCGGCGTTTTCGTGACCTTCGAGGAGACGCCCCAGGACATTCGTCGCAACGTCGAAGGGTTCAACTGGGACATCGCCTCCTGGGAGAAGGGGAACCGGTGGGCGTTCGTCGATGCCTCTCCCGAGGTTCATCAGGAGCCCACGATCGAATCCGGGTCCTATGACCTGGGCGCCCTGCACGCCCGCGTGGAGCACGCCGTCACGCGGATCGGGGCGAAGCGGATCGCGATCGACTCGATCGGCGGCCTCTTCATGCAACTGGAGAACGCGTCTCTGGTTCGTAGCGAGCTTTTCCGGCTCATGGGCCGCCTCAAGCAACTCGGCGTGACGGGGATCATCACGGGCGAGCGAGTTGAGGAGTACGGCCCGATCTCGCGCTACGGGGTCGAGGAGTTCGTCTCCGACAACGTGATCGTCTTCCGCAACGTGCTTGACGACGAATTGAGGCGCAGGACGGTCGAAATCTTGAAGTTCCGCGGGACCAATCACCAGAAGGGACAATGGCCGTTCACGGTGGTCTCGGGCCGCGGGATCGTGATCCTGCCCCTGTCGGCCATGCAGCTCCACCAGCGGTCCTCGGAGATACGGGTGACCACGGGGGATCCGATCCTCGACGAGATGACCGGCGGCGGATTCTTCCGGGATTCGATCATCCTGGTGTCGGGGCCGACCGGCACGGGTAAAACCCTCATTTCCACCGAGTTTCTGGCCGGAGGCGTACGCAAGGGGGAACGCTGCCTGCTCTTTGCCTTCGAGGAGAGCCGCGAGCAGCTCAACCGCAACGCCAGGGGTTGGGGGGTAGATTTCTCCGACTTCGAGTCTCGGGGGCTCCTGAAGATCGTTTGCACCTACCCGGAAGCGGCCACCCTGGAGGATCATCTGATCTCCATGAAAGGCGTGCTTGAGGAATACCGCCCCGATCGCGTGGTCGTGGACAGCGTGTCGGCCCTGGAACGCGGGTTCTCGTCCAAGGCCTTCCGCGAGTTTGTGATCGGCCTCAGCGCGTTCATCAAACATCGGGAGATCCCGGCGCTCTTCACCGCGACGACCAACGAACTCCTCGGCGGGAGCTCGATTACCGAGGCCCAGATCTCCTCGACCACCGATTCGATCATCCTCCTGCGTTACGTGGAGACGCTCGGCCAGATGAGGCGAGGCCTGGCCGTGCTGAAGATGCGGGGATCGATGCACGACAAGGAGATCCGGGAATTCACCATCGACGGCAGCGGGATGCACCTTGGGCGTGCGTTCCAGAGTGTTCACGGGATCCTCTCCGGCAACTTCACCCACGTCGAGGCCGGCGCGAATAACGTGACTGCCCTGTTCGACGCCGAGGACAACGGCGGACCGTATTCTGGCGAGGATTCGGATGAACACGGACGGGGTTAGTCCTGCGGGGCAGGCGGCCCGGGGCGAACCGGAGCACGAATCCCTGAACGCCAGCGAGGCACGCTTCCGCGCGGTCATCACAAGCAACGCCGATGGCATGATCGTGGTCGCCGAGGATGGCATCATCCTCTTCGCGAATCCTGCGGCCGAGAAGCTCCTGGGGCGATCCCGCGAGACGCTTGTGGGGACCGATTTCGGCCGGCCGATCATTCCCGGCGAGACGATCGAGATCGACGTCTTCCGCGCCGGATGCGAGCCCCGGATCGCCGAGATGCGCGTGGTGCAGACAGTATGGAACGATCGCCCCGCGGCCCTGGCCTCGTTCCGCGACGTGACCGACCGGAAGCGTCTGGAGGATGAGCTGAATCGTCGAGTCGCGGAGCTTGCCGAGGCCGATCAGCAGAAGAACACCTTCCTCGCCATGCTCGCCCACGAGCTGAGGAACCCGCTGGCCCCCGTCCGCAACGCCACCGAGATCCTGAGGCTGAAGCCGCACGACATGCGCACGCTCATCTGGGCGCGGACGATGATCGAGCAGCAGGTCGAGCACATGACCCGGCTCGTCGACGATCTGATGGATGTCTCGCGGATCACGCGCGGGAAGATCCAGCTGCGGCTCAAGCCGATCCGCCTGTCCGAGGCGATCGCCAACTCGGTCGCCGCGACCCGATCCTCCCTGGACCAGCGAGGACTGCGCCTGGAAGTTGTTTGCCAGGACGAGGAGATCGTCCTGAGTGCCGACGCGACCCGGCTCGAACAGATCTTCGCGAACCTCCTGAACAACGCCGCGAAGTTCTCGGACGATGCCGGCCTGATCCAGATCCACGTGTCGCGCCAGGGTGACAAGGCCCGGATCGTCGTGCAGGATCATGGGATCGGCATCCCGAGCGAGATGTTGAGCCGCGTTTTCGACCTCTTCGCCCAGGCCGACGCCACGATCGACCGGTCGCGAGGCGGCCTCGGGATCGGTCTGACCCTGGTCCGGAGCCTCGTGGAGCTTCATGGAGCGTGCGTCCATGCCGAGAGCGACGGGCCGGGACGCGGCAGTCGATTCGTGCTCGAGTTCCCCACGATCGACGCGCACACGCTGGAGCCGGAATCACCGAAGTATGATCCGTTCGTGCCCGCAAAGCGATTGCGCGTTTTGATCGTGGACGACAACCTCTATGCGGCGGAAAGCCTCGGGATGCTCGTGAAGCTGTGGGGCCACGAATCGCATCAGGCTTACGACGGCGGGGAAGCCCTGCAAGCCGCCGAGACCTATCGGCCCGAGGTGGTCCTGCTCGATATCGGCCTGCCCGTCCTCGACGGTTACGAGGTGGCGAGGAATCTTCGCCAAAGCCAGAGCCATGCCCAAACCTTGATCGTCGCCATGACGGGGTACGGGCAGGAGGCCGACCGGATGCGGACGCGTGAGGCGGGTTTCGATCATCACATGGTCAAGCCCGTGGATCTGGATGAGCTCAGAAACCTCCTCATGACGAACCACATAATCACCGAGTTTCCTCCGGAAGCAGACGAAAATCGACCGCTACCGGCAGGTGGTCTGATGCCCGCCGGGCCATCCGTGTCCTGACGACTGTGGCGTGATCGACGGCGATCGGGCCCCTGACGAACACCTTGTCCAGCGACGCCATGGGCAGATACGCCGGGAATGACCGGAAGCGCGACATGGGGGCCGTGACCTGAGTGAACCCGTGACGCGCCAGGGCCTGATGGTGAAGCGAGTTTCGCCAATCGTTGCTGTCCCCGGCCACGATCGTCGGCAGAGTGAGGGCCTCGGCCATCCCGGAATGGGTCAGCAGCCTGTCGATCTGCCAGTGCCGTTCGCGTTCGTTCAGCCCGAGGTGGCCATGGGCCAGGACGAGGCGTCCCTCGGACGTCTCCACCGTCACGATCTGCGCCCCGCGAGGCTTCCGAACTCCCTTGCGTATGGAGAACTGCTCCGCCTGATGGAAAGGCCAGCGCGAGAGGATCAGGTTCCCATATCCCCCGTCTCCGCGAGGCATAACCAGCTGATCGAGCGACGCGATGCTCCCGAGCGCCTTGGCCAGGAGCCGGGGCTGGTGGTCATACCGAGAGCGATGGACATCCCGATCCACCTCCTGAAGGCAGACGAGATCCGCGTCGAGTTCCGCGATGACCTCGATGATGCGATCCAGCCTGTAGCGACGGTCCCGACCGCCGATCCCCTTGTGGATGTTGTACGTGACCAACCGCATCGTAGCGGGCCTCATTGTGCGTTGAGGTCGGGCGCGATTCGCTCGACCAGCAGGCCAAACTCGGGCCACGAGAGCTTCCGGGCCAGGTCTTCGAGCCTCTCATGATCGCCCGAGGAGATCGGCCCGTCCAGCCCTTCCATGGGACGCAATTCGAGAGCCACGACGCCCCGGATGGCACGTCGCGCACCCAGAAAGACCAGTCCGTGAGCGATCGCCCGGTAGAAGACCCAGTAACCGACCACGTTCGGCCCCGGGACGAACATGAGCAGGATCGAGGCCGGGGCCAGGATCGAGTCCACGACGAGCCACACGCCATGCTTCTTCATCTTGCGGCGGAGGTACGACTTCCAGGCGAGATCCACGGCCGCGGGGTCCCACTCGGTCGAGTGATCGATCAAGACGGAGCCGGCCTTGCGCAGGGAGCGCAGGAGGTGTTCGTCCGGGGACACGAGCCTCTGCATCGATCGCCACACGCGCCCGACCGACCGACCGAACCATCCCGTCGTCTTGTCGAGTTCTTCCGAGAGCCTGCGACGCCTGTCGTGGAGGCGACCCCAGAATCCGGGGGCCGGCACGGACGGATCCTCAGGAAGTTCGTTCGGACGATCCTCCGCGAGGAAGGTCGGGCCATAACCCCGAATGTCGAGCAAGATGACACGGACGAGCATTCCCGTTCGCCTCAGAGATACGGTGAAAAGAGCCTCGCGGCGCCGTCCCTCAGGCGAACGGGCAACGAGCGCGAGTCCACCTCGTCCAGGGTTACGGGACGCGAAGCCCGGCGCCGATCGTCGATCAGCGTCCCCACGGACCCGGCGAGCTCGCGGCCGTAGCACTCCACGTTGAACTCGAAGTTCAATCGTAGGCTCCGCGGGTCCCAGTTTCCCGAACCGAAGATCGTCCAGCATCGGTCCACGACCATCAGCTTGGTGTGGTCGAACGGAGGGGGCACGGCCAGGATCTTGCATCCGTGCTCGAGGACCTGCCAGTACTGGGCCGTGCTGGCCCACTGCACCAGGGCCAGGTTGTTGATCTCGGGCAGGAAAATCTCCACGATCACGCCCCTCATGGCCGCGGCGCTCAGGGCCGCCACGAGACGCGAGTCGGGCAAGAAATAGGGCGTGACGATCGCCACCGATTCGCGGGCCGAGTTCAAACCCCCGAGGAAGGCAAACAGAAGAACGTCGGCATCGTTGTCGGGGCCGTCGATCACGCCTCGGGCCAAGGCCTCGCCATGTCTCGTGGTCTCGCAGGACCAGGCGGGACCGTCCAGGACCTCGTTCGTGCGGAAGGCCCAGTCCTCGGCGAAGACCTCGCAAAGGGTGCGGACGATCGGGCCCTTCAGCTCGAAATGAAGGTCCTTGCGGGCCGAGGCTCCGGCGTATCGGGCATCGAACTCCGCATCGATATTCATCCCGCCGGTGAAACCCACTTGATTGTCCGCGACGAGGATCTTTCGGTGATTTCGCAGATTCATGTAGGGGAAATACGAGGGAGCCAGCGACGGCAGGAACGTCTGAGCGTTCAGCCCCGCCGCGTGCAGGGCCTTCATGATCGTGGGACGGTGGTAGCGTGCCCCCACGGCATCGACCAGGACCCGCACCTCCACCCCGCGATCCCTCGCACGCGACAGGGCCTCGACGAACTGCCGACCCACGGGATCGTCGTTGAAGATGTAAGAGGCCAGGCCGACCGAGTGCGCGGCCCCCTCGATGGCCGACAACATGGCCTCGTACGATTCGGTCCCGCCCACGAGCGGTCGAACGGCGTTGCCCGAGGTGAGCGGACGGCTGGTCACGCTGCCCATGAAGACGACGAGCGGCGCGAGGTGTTCCGCTTCCGGATCGATGACGCGGGCGAGCTCCTCTCCGGCCACATCGTCATCCACGGCCCTCGCGGGATGGGGCTGTTTGGCCCGCAAGGAAGACGCCTTGCGCTGGATGCGGTTGATCCCGAACATCCAGTAGAGGCCGGTGCCCAGGTACGGCGAGAGCCACACCAGCCCGATCCACCCGATCGCCGCCCTCACGTCGCGCTTGGTGAGCAGGACATGGGTCGAAGCCCAGGTGGCCATCGCCGCGTGGCCCGCCGTGGCGAGGGCGGGCACCCATTCGGGGTACGAGACCGTCAGCACCTGCCCCTCCATGGGGCGATCGTCCCCGGAAGTCTCATCGGCGGTTTGCGTCCTTTTGACTCGTGATGGGACAGGCCCCGAGCGACTGCACGCGACCTCAAAGCGTCCCGCCGTTTGAGCCGGGGAGTCGATGCCCCATCTTGTCTCTTTTCGTGGCCATGTACACCCGGCTCTCCTCCACGGGAGGGGCGATGATGGGCACCTGATCGACGATCTCGAAATCGAAACCTTCGTACACGAAGGCCCGCGTCTTCTTGGGATTGTTCGTCATGAGCCGGACCCGGGAGAGGCCGAGATCCTTCAGGATCTGCAACCCCACTCCATAGTCGCGAGCATCCGCGGGGTGGCCGAGAGCCTCGTTGGCCTCGACCGTGTCGAGCCCCTGATCTTGCAAGTTGTAGGCCCGGATCTTCTCCATGAGCCCGATCCCTCGCCCCTCCTGCGGCAGGTAGAGGAGCACCCCCACGCCTTCTCGACCGATCATCTCAAGCGCCATGTTCAGCTGGGCCCCACAATCGCAACGAAGCGAGTCGAGCAGGTCGCCGGTGAAGCACGAGGAATGGACGCGGACCAGGGGGGCGGGCACCGACTGGAGGTCGCCCATCGCGAAGACGATCGGGTTCACGCCGGGCTCGTAATCGATCTCATAACCCAGGATGCGGCCCGTCCCGTAACGCGTGGGCAAAAGGGCCTCGGCCGCCCGGTGCACGAGCTTCTCGCGACGCCTCCGGTATTTGATCAGAAGTTCGATCGAGACGATCGGCAGTGCGAATTCCGCGGCGAGTTCGTGGAGACGCGCCCGGGACGCTCGATCCACCCCGTCGAGGATCTCGCAAAGGACCCCCGCGGGCGTGAGTCCCGCCAGACGCGCGAGGTCCACCGTGGCCTCGGTGTGGCCGGCGCGGCGCAGGACTCCGCCCTCCTTTGCCAGGAGAGGAAACAGGTGGCCCGGCCGCACCAGGTCCGCGGGCTTGGTCTGCGGGTCCAGAATCGAGCGAACCGTGAGGGCCCGTTCCGACGCCGTGATTCCCGTCCGGCAGCTCTTGTGGTCCACCGGCACGGTAAACGGGGTCTGGTGCGGCGCGGTGTTGCGCTCGACCATGGGTTGAAGGTCGAGGCGGGCGGCAAGCTCGGGCATGATGGGCATGCAGACCTGCCCTCGCCCGTGGGTGATCATGAACGCGATCGTCTCGGGGGTGACCTTATCGGCCGCGACAACGAAGTCGCCCTCGTTCTCCCGATCCTCGTCATCGACCACGATGACCACGCGCCCCTCGGCCAGGGCCGAGATCGCCTCTTCCACCTTCGAGAATTCCGCGCTCATCACGACTTCCCCCAACCGTCGGGCATCACGTACAGGGATTGTACGCAACGCCGGAAGCCGTGTCGCAGGGCGGACAAAACTCTCCGATCTTCCCTCGCGATCGTCAACCCGCCTGACGATGGGATGCCCTCTTCCGTCGCGGAGAAATGGGCTCGGCGAATCGGGCTCGCGACGGGTTCTCGATCATCTCGAAATCGTGGTAGCGGAGACGCACCCCCTCGTGACGGAGATTCGCCTCGATCACGATCTCGCGACCATTGGAAAGCCCCGCGTCCACGACGGTCAGGAGTCCGTACACGCTTCCGAACGGGGGGATGGCCCCTCGCTGGCAGTCGTGGAACACGGCCTCCACCTCGTCCTCGGAGGCGATCTTTACCGACTCCACGCCCAGGAACTCGGCCAGACGCCCCAGGTTGATTCGATGGGTGGCCGGCAGGACCGCCAGGACATTCTTTTCACCGGCCAGGACCAGGACCGCCTTGGCCACGCGATCTCCCGTCACATGCACGCTTTGCGCTAAATGCGCAGCTGTCGGAGAGGGGCTGTGCAGCAACGATTGATGGCGGACATGGTGGCTGCGGAGCAAGTCGCGGATGATCATCGGTGGTGCCCTCCGGTTCATTGGCCTCAGATCTTGAGTGTAATATAGACTATCTGGAGAATTTGGGATGTTTGGCGCGAGATTTTTTGGTTGGCCTGGGCACTCCGCGGTGGCGATCGTGATACAGAGAGCCTAGGATGTTTCCTGGGGCGTGGCGGGCGAGATGATCGCCCCGGCGTCGATCCGCCCGGAAACGGGCTGGTCGGGACATGCCGGGGAGGAAAGTCCGGACTCCGCAGGGCGCGATGGTGGGTAACGCCCACCGTCCGATTGATCTCGGATAGGGAAAGTGCCACAGAAAACAGACCGCCTGGTCGGGGCCTTCGGGCCTCGGTCCGGTAAGGGTGAAACGGTGAGGTAAGAGCTCACCAGCGGGGGGGGTGACCCTTCCGGCTTGGCAAACCCCATCGGGAGCAAGACCACATAAGGGAGGAGCGGCTCGCGGATTCGTTCGCGGATCTTCGAGGCGCGTGGGCCGGCCCGGCCCGCTATCACTCCCGGGTAGGTCGCTTGAGGCGGCGGGAAACCGTTGTCCCAGAGAAATGATCATCGGGGGGCTTTCGGGCCCCCGACAGAATCCGGCTTATCAGACCGCCACGCCCCTTTATTCCTCTCCGCCCGGGCTCGAAGAGTGCTTGACCGTTTGTGGACGGTCGGATATCGTCCCGCGCGCCTCTGGCCCTAATCGATGGGCCGGGGCCGACCCTGCGGAGGGGATGCACTTGCGGGCTTCATGGCGGACAGTTCTGGCTTTCGCGTGGATCGTGGTGATCGGGCAGGGATGCTCGCTTGCGCCCAAGAACTTTCGCGCGATCTCCAACCCGGCTCCGCTGGTCCGCGCCCGTGCCGTCCCTCTGAGCCGGACCATGCCGGATTCGTCGGTGGTCCCGGCGCTTCTTTCGTCGCTGGACGATCGCGATCAGGTGGTTCGCCTTGCCGCTCACGAGGAGTTGAAGAAGCGGAGCGGCCAGGATTTCGGCTACGTGCCCTATGCCGAGCCCGAGGAAAGGGCGTCGGCCGTGAGCCGTTGGAAACAATGGTGGGGCTCGAAACTCACCCAGCAACCGCTTCGCCGACGTGCCGCTCGAAACTCTCGCACCCTTCGTTAGACCCCACTCCGGCCAAGGATGGCCACCATGAGCCTGACTTCTGCGCCCTCGCGAACGCCGGATCTTCCCGCGATCTGGCCCTTCGGACTGATCACCGACCTCGGCGGGATCGCGATCCTGGCGGCCTCGGCCGTCCGCTCCATTGTCGCGCGCGATCGGGGAGATGCTCCCCTCTGGCCTGCCATCGCGCGACAGGCGAGATGGATGGTCGGGATGGGCATCCCGCTGGTGGGGCTCGTCCACGTGTCGTTCGGGTCGTTCCTCGCGATGCAGGCGTATTTCGGTGCCACCTTCACCGAGGCCGCCGGTGCGGTTGTCGGACTGGGGTTGATCCGGAACGTGTCGGCGCTGCTGGGCGGGTTCGTGCTCGCGGGCCTGATCGCCGCGAAAGTCACGACGGACCTCACCGATGGGCCCCGGCCCGGTCTTGATCAACCCGAAAGTCTGCCCGATCGCGACGTGGCCCAGGGGTTGCGGCCCGACTCTCGCCCCTGCCCCTCGCGCGCCCGCACCGCCCTGATTCGCGTGGTCGCGGCCATGATCACGGGGCCGATCCTGGCCACCTGGGGCGTCCTCGTGGGCACAGGAGTGGGGCTCCTGGCGTCCAAGTCGATGCTGGGGATGTCCCCGGCGATCTTCACCGGGAAGATCGTGGAGATGCTCGCGATCACCGACGTGGTGGGGCTCATGGTCAAGCCGGCCGCCTTCGGCGGGATGGCGGCCTTGATGGCCTGCTATGAAGGCATGAGACCGACCGCGGCCAACCGGCCCGATCCGTTCCGCGCGGTCCTGCGTTCGGTCGTGATGATCCTGTTCCTGAACTTCACCTGGTTTAACCTGGTCTACCTCGCCGGTGACCCGTTCGGTCCGAACGTGGTCGCGGCCCAGGCCCGGTGAGGAGGAATTGCGGATGAGCCGTTTGCGAATTCGTGATTTCGGCGTGGGACTTGTCGTGATCGTGGCGATCGCGGGGCTTGCGGCCCTGATGGTCATCGCGGCGGGGGGACCGGGATTCCTGGCCCCTCGGCGGACGATCGACGTGGTCTTCCGCGATGGGCAAGGCATCCGCGTGGGGAGCCCCGTCCGTGTGGCGGGGATCGATTCCGGGCGGGTGGAATCGGTCGATCTGGCCGAGGTCGAGGGCACGCTCCGGGCCCGCGTCCGGCTCTCGATCCCCGGCGCCCTGGCCGACAAGCTGCGTCAAGACGT
>JANOBY010000037.1:0-6486 GCA_031411935.1 Planctomycetales bacterium
GCACCATCGCCTCCACCAATCGATGGGCCTCAGCTCGAGCCACGCGGGTTCCTCGTCGAACAGAAGCCAGACGGCGAGCATGTGACCGACGAGGACGGTATTCAACGGGAGCGTTCGGCACA
This sequence comes from Planctomycetales bacterium, assembly GCA_031411935.1. GTDB lineage: Bacteria > Planctomycetota > Planctomycetia > Isosphaerales > Isosphaeraceae > JAQGHR01. The sequence continues at coordinate 123 of JANOBY010000037.1, forward strand.
TCTCAGGGTCGTCCGAGGGCTCCGTGAGCAGGCTCTTTGCGGACTTGATGATCCTGGCACGCGTCGTCCCATCGGCGGACTTCCACCCGGACGTCTCAGTGAGAAACCTCTGGAGTTCGAAGCGAGCGTTACCCGGCGCCTGGTTGAGATTACGTCCGAAATGGAAGAAGAACCTGGGATCTTTCGTTTCCGCAAGCTCGAGCGTCAATCGGACCTGCACGTCAGGCGGTGGAGACTGCGACTCCTGCGGCTCAGAATCATGTCGACGCATCTGCATCGCATAAATTCTTCGGTACCGAATGGCCTCCTCGCCATGCAGGTCGACGCTCAAAGGGTAGTCCAACCTCGCTCGAATCGGCTCATGATCCCGGTACTTGAGCCACGCCTCGACGGCTTCATAGCTGTCGAAGATGGGGAGCACGCGCGCGAATTCCGCATAGCGCTCTCGCTCTCCCTCATTTCGCGAAGGGTCCACCGCATTTTCGAGCAGCCAGATAAAATCGTCCACCGTGACCAGGCCGGGCGTTTGGTGGGCAATCCACCCGAGCTCGTCGGCTTCGACGGCGCAGGCCGCGAGTCGCCCCAGCAAAGGGCGGCGCACATCTGGCCTCGCGATCAAGGGGGCCGGCGCCTCAACCTCGCTCTGCCACAAAATGTCTCGCTTGATCGCGTCCAGCGGCGAGTGCGTGTGGCGGCGAGCGGACTCAATGAGGAGCTCACAGAGGGCTCCACTGATCCGCAAGTCATCGAGCTCGGAGATAGCCCCGTGAGCAATACGCTGCACGATGCGGTCGGTTGGGCTCGTGCTCAGCTCTGGCCCTACAGCCTCTTTCGCCCAAAGTAGGCCGGCGAGTCGGTCTCCCCGCGCATCGAAGCCCGCTCGATCCAGGTCGCAGACGAACCCGAAATAGGCGCCGTGCAACCGTTGATCTCGCCACGGAGTCAGTTCCGCAAGGAGCTCTTCATCCGACAGATCGTCAGGCCAGCAGCAGTGGAGGGCGAGGCCTTTGAGCTCCGCGTCCGGATCCGCTGGCGACCCGGCGATCAATGGTTTGAGGCGCCGCTTCACCTCGCGGAGGCCTTGTCGTTTTAGCACATATCCCGCGGAGATGCGGGGATGAAGCGGACATGTTGGGTCCAGGACGAGGTCGGCCAAAGCTTCATGGAGTTCGAGTAGCCCCCATTCCGCGATAATCTCGATGGCAAGCTCCAAGACGTCTTCGCACCCATCGCCTCGTTCGTCCAGGACTGCCCGCAAGTCCTTGTGGGCATCGTTGTAGCGAAGACCTGCGAGCGGAAGGCCTTCCCGATGGAGTATTCCATCGGTCATTTCGCGCATCCGGAATCGTCCGAGAAAGCCGAGCGTGGCTCGGCGGCGGAGTGTCTCGTCGGCAACGTCCGAGAGTCCGATCACCTCGGGGTCGGACTCAGCCACCCACTGGGCCAGACCGACGTTTTCGCTCGCCGCAAACGCGGCCACCTCGCGGAGTGGCCCCGCGACTCCGGCCTGGGCTCCGAGGCTGGATGCGAGGAGGGAGCGAGCCTGGTGCGGGAGGAGGGTAGCGATCCTCCTGCCCGCGAGATATTCGGTGATCTGGCGATGGATGAATCGAAATCGATTCGGGCCGTCACCATCGCAAAGGCCGCAGGATGCGAGCGCCCTGAGAAGGCGCTCATCGAGCGCCCGCCCTTCGCTCGGGAGCCGAGATAGCTCAAGCCATCCCAGGGCACCAGACCGAGGCTCGTCTCCCAGGTCGATGACATCGCATCCCGAAAGGGCGCAAAGGCATGCCAGTCGCTCAGCCGCGTCGATCAAGATGGGTGGAGGAATGTCGCTCGTAGTGCCGATCTCCCTGCGTTCCTCTCGTTCCGAGGAGAGGACTTCTACCGCCCGAGCAAAAAGCTCCTTTCGATTGCTCGCCAGTCGCCCCTGTTGGCGGAAAAGCCGAATGAGCATGCGGAGAGTGAGCGGCTGCCGAGCGACAGCGATGACGTTCGCCCTTTGTATTTGCTCATAAAAGAATTTGCCGTCGACACCCTCCGATGTTGACACTCTTTGGATGTCCGCGTCCGAAAGGGGCTCAAGCGATGCCGCCCTGACCAACTCGTCGCCGTACACTGCCCTCAGGGCCGCCTCGATGCGTCGTGGCCAGACTGCTGAGCGGCAGGAAACGCGGATGTGGGGCCTCGATCGTCGGAGTCGCTTATCGATCCATTGCTCCAAGATCTGTCCCGTCGTGACGACTGGAACCATTGCTTCGTCAACCGCGTCCAAGCAGATCACGGTCTCATTCGTGGCCTTATCCGAGAGAGCCTCGAGGGCCGCAGCCAAACCGTCGGGCGTCGATGCCGACGCGCCTAGCTGGAGACACCTCACGTCGGCATTGTGGTCTGGATGATGCTCGCCCAGAAACGCGAGTTCGAATGACTTCCCGCTGCCTGCGGGGCCAATCAGGCAGCAAACCGGCGTTTTGAGCAAGTCGGCAGTCGTGAGTATTTCCGCCCCCTCGCCGTTTGTATTGGCTAGAATTCTCCAGCGCCGCTCGATTGGCCAACGACTCATCGGCGCGGATCTCCATACACACAAGGGCATAATAAAGATGGCTCTCCCGCAGAAACCGTGGGTGCATGAACGGCCTTTGAGGGAATCGATCACATCCCGGGACACCCCTCGGACATGATGGAGTTACCACGCTTCATCAGGTCCGGGAGTGCCCCAGGATGCGTCTCCAGACGATCCTCAATCGCGTCGAGAAGTTCAAGTCGTTCGCCTACGGTGAGGCCCACTTCGAGGAACAGGCCGACGGACCGGCTCTGGTGGTCCAGGTCCTCCCGCGCAAGAACAGCCGGCCGTACTGCTCCGGTTGCCTGCGGCGTGGTCGCCCTTACGATCACCTCAAGGAACGTCGGTTCGAGTTCGTCCCCCTCTGGGGAATCCTGGTGTTCCTCGCCTACCGGATGCGGCGAGTGGATTGCCCCCGGTGCGGGGTCACGGTCGAGATGGTGCCGTGGTCCGACGGCAAGAATCGACTGACGACCACCTATCGCTGGTTCCTGGCGAGTTGGGCCAGGCGCCTGAGTTGGGGCGAGGTCGGGGCGATCTTCCGGACCTCCTGGGATAGCGTCTGCCGGGCGGTGGAACATGCCGTGGAATGGGGCCTGGCCCACCGGGATCTGGGCGGGGTCACCGCGGTGGGGATTGACGAGGTCGCCTGGCAACGCGGGCACACCTACATGACGCTGCTCTACGACATCAGCGCGGGGTCGAAGCGGCTCCTGGCGGTGGCCGAGCGCCGGACCGAGGCGAGCCTGCGATCGTGCCTGGACGGCCTAGGTGAGGAGTTCTGCCCGAGGATTAAGTTCGTCTGTAGCGACATGTGGCAGCCCTACCTGAAGGTGATCGGGGAGCGGCTCGGGGGAGCGATCCACGTGCTGGACCGGTTCCACATCATGAAGCAATTCGGCAAGGCCCTCGACGAGATCCGGGCCGAGGAGACCAGGCGGCTGAAGCGAGACGGCTACGACCCGGTGCTGAGCAAGTCGCGTTGGTGCCTGCTGAAACGGCCGGAGAACCTGACCGAGAAGCAGACGGTGAGGCTCTCGGAGCTGCTGAAGTACAACCTTCGGACGGTGCGTGCCTACCTGCTGCGGGAGGATTTCCAGAGGTCCTGGGAGTATCGCGGCCCGTCGTGGGCGGGGAGGTTCCTGGATGAGTGGACTCGGCGAGTGATGCGCTCACGGCTGGAGCCGATGAAGAAGGTGGCCCGGACGCTACGGAATCATCGGCCGCTGATCCTGAATTGGTTCCGGGCCAAGGGCGAGGTCTCATCGGGTGCGGTAGAGGGCCTGAACAACAAGGTGAAGTTGGTGACGAGAAAGTCATACGGATTTCGGACATCGAAGGTCGCGAAACTGGCCCTATTGCACAACCTCGGGCGGCTACCAGAGCCCGAACTCACCCACAGTTTCTGCTGAGGAGCCATAAAGATTTGGTCACTCCGCCGATGATACCAAGTTTAACTGGCCAGGCGAACACCGGCCCGCAAGGCGGGATTGAGCGGCTCTTACGCTTCTGCTCGAGTGGTGCGTCAAAGCCCGAGCTTGGAGGCGGCATTCTCGCGGAATAGTGATCCGTCCCGAATGTATCGACGCATCACGGCGAGACTCTTGTGCCCCGACTGATCCTGGATCGCCCGTTCCGAGACGCCCGCCATGGCCGCCTGCGTGATGAGGCCCGCCCTGAGCGAATGGGCCCCATATTTCCTGGTGCTCTTTCCGGCGGCGAGCAGGCTTCTCTTCACGACGTCGGACACCACCTGGCTCGAGAGCCGGGTCTCAAGTACGTGCCCGTGCTTGTTCACGGAGCGGAAGAGGGGACCCTCGTCGATGCCTGAGTGCTCGAGCCAGGCCTGCACGGCCTTCACCGGGCAGGTCTCGGGATGCTCGCCGAACGGGATACCAATCTTCCTGCCCACGCCTACCTGGTCGGTCTTGCTCTTCCTGATGATGACGACGAGCCCTTCCTCGGCGATCGCAAGATCCGTCACGTCAATCGCCACCAACTCGCTCCGGCGCATCGCTCCCGCGTAACCCAACAGGATGAGCGCCCGGTCGCGGACGCCGAGGAGGGAGTCGGGGAGGTGCGCGATCATCTCGCGGATGTGCCGCGTGAGCGTCGGCTTCATGTGGGCCTGGGCCATGCCCTTCTCGCGGCAGATGCCGGCCCAGACGTAGCGGATTTGGGTGTGCTTCGTCGGCGACTCGAGGCCCGCGGCCCGGTGGGCCTCGGAGATGGTCGAGAGCCGACGCTGCAGGGTGCTCGTCTTCAAGGTAAGCGAGCGGTCGGCCAGGTAGTACGCGACCGTGTCGGGCGAAGCCGGCATCGAGGCACGGTGATACTTCTCGCACCACGAGGCGAAGTCGGCCCAGTCGGACCGGTAGCCGCGCCTGGTGTTCTCGGCCTTCGAGTCCTTGATGTACTCCGACGCGCGGGCACCGAGATCCTCGAGCTTCGAGGCGATCGCCGCCGCGACGCGAGGCGACTGGTCGCGAGTAGGGGCATGCTCGTCTTGCTCGTTCGTCATAGGGGGGGCGCGTCACCACTCTCTTCGCCGAACCGTACCACCGACCCGGCCGTTCGGCGAGCGGAAATGCGGGGGGGTCCAACGCTGTCGGAACGCGGCGGCGATGGTGGCGCTCAGGAGGTAGAGGCGGGGTGTACGACGCTCGCCAGCCCGCCTCGGATGAACGCCCGCGGGCCGATGGCCACGCGGTGGCTCGGGAGAAAGCTGACGTAACGGATCTCCCGTCGCCTCCGGCTGACAAAGGCCGACGGCAGGGATCAAATCGAAGCTGAACACGGGCCTCCACTTGTGATACGATGCCCGGAGGGACGCGCCTCAGTCCATTTGAGCGGGGATGCCGAGCGGGCTCGCTCACCGCGACGGGGTCTCCTCTTGTACTATGCTCCCGTCGCGGGCCAACCCTCCCGACGTCAAGCCTTAGGTCCACGAGGAGAAGAGAGGGAGACGATTATGAACGTACATCTGACATTCAATCTTCCGCCCGGGGCCGAGCAGCGGCTTCGGGGCGAGAGCCCCGACCTCACCACGGCGGTGCGCGAGGGGTTCGCCGTGAATCTCTTCCGGCGGGGCATCCTGACGCACGCCGAGCTCGCGGAGACGCTGGGGCTGGACCGCTTCGAGACTGATGCCCTCCTCAAGCGGCATGAGGTGGCCGAGTACGCCTTGACGCACGAGGAGGTCGACGACGACGTGCGAGGCCTGCGGCCTCTCCTCGTGCCGGGTCGCCCGTGATCGTCGTTGCAGACAGTTCATCGTTCGTGGTCCTCATCGCCATCGGGCACCTCGACGTGCTCCCGACGCTCTTCGGGCGCATCATCGTCCCGCCCGCGGTCGCGGCCGAGCTCGCCTCCCCGAAACGGACCGAAGCGGTTCGGGGCTTCATCGCCGCGCCGCCGGCCTGGCTCGAGATTCGCACCCCGGCCGCCATCGAGGCCATCGCCGGCCTCCACGACGGCGAGTCCGCAGCCATCGCTCTCGCCGCCGAGCTGAAGGCGGACCGCCTTATCATCGACGAGGCCCGGGGGCGTCAGGCCGCGGTCGCAAGGCACGTGCGCGTAGTCGGGACGGTGGGCGTCCTGGAACTCGCGGCCGAGGCGGGCCTGCTTGACCTCGAGCAAGCATTCGAGGCGGTGAAGCGGACCGACTTCTGGGTCTCGGCCCGATTCCTCGACGAGCGGATCGCTCGGCTGCGAGGCCGAAGAGGCTCTGCGGTATAGGGCCGGGGATGTTGAAAATCTGTACTGAAGGCCGCGACCTGAGAAGGAAGTATGAGGCTCGAG
>JANOBY010000038.1:0-2905 GCA_031411935.1 Planctomycetales bacterium
CCAGGGCCTTCGAGCCGCCCCCGGAGAGGCCGACGCAGAGCGTGGCGGACGGCATTCCCACGCTCCGCGCGGGAACGAGAGGATCACCCCCTTGTCTTCTCTGCGTCCCCTCTCCGACCTCCGCGTGAAACTCTTCGATTCTCCGCATGAAGCGTGTTCGAGGATGACCCCATGACCCAGCCCCGAGGCCTGTTCCTGGTCGCGCTTTGCGGCTGGTTCGGCCTGGTTTCCGGGCTGGTCGAGAGCGGGCTTGGTCTGCTCTGGGGATGGGTCGGCTACCAGGTGAACGACCCCGATTTGTGGGTCAACTGGCACTCGCCCTGGATGGCCCCTCTTTCGCTAGGCGCCTGGTTCGCCGGGTTCGGCGTGGTGCTGGGCCTGGTCGCGATGGTTGCCCCGAGGACCGTGGCCCGGTTCGCCCCGTTCGTGCTGATCGCCGAGGGAGCCCGAAGCGCCCTGGGGTCGATCCCCGGCCTCCACGCCTGGGCGATCGCGGTGCTGGTTGCGGGATTGTCCGTGCGATTGGGCGGCTATTCCCGCCTCGATTCGCCCGCGTTCCATCGCTTCGTTCGCCGGACTCTGCCCGTGGCGGGGATCGTCTGGGGTGTGCTCTTCGTGGCCACGGGCTTGGTGCCCTGGACGGCGGAATGGCGTGCCTTCACCTTCGGGGCGACCCCCTCGGAGTCCGCCCCCAACGTCCTGCTTGTGGTGCTCGACACCGTTCGGGCCGACAGCCTGAGCCTGCACGGGTACGATCGCCCCACCACGCCTCGTCTCGAATCGTGGGCGAAGCGGGGCGTGCGGTTCTCGCAGGCCCGATCGACCACGCCCTACACTCTGGGGACGCATGCGAGCCTGTTCACGGGGTATCGCATGACGCAGACCTCGGCCCGCGTGAATGCGCCTCTCGACGGATCCCGGCTCACCCTGGCCGAGCATCTGCGCGATCGCGGATACGCCACCGGCGGATTCGTGGGGAACATCTTCTACGGGAGCGCCCGCTACGGCCTGGATCGCGGGTTCCTGCATTATCATGACGTGCCGGGCAACATCACGCGGAGGGTCACGCCGCGCGAGTTCCTCCGCTCGTGCCGCCTGGGCGAGTCGGTCGTGACCTGGTTCGAGCGGAAGTGGCGGATCCTCAAACCGTTGCAGAGGCAGAGGCTCGACGCCGCAGAGCTGAACCGCGAGGCCCTGGCCTGGGTCGATCGCACGCGAAGCTCGACTCGGCCGTTCTTCCTCTTCCTCAACCTGTTCGACGCCCATTCCCCGTACAGCCTGCCCGCCGAGGCCCCCACGCCCTTCACCCGCGTGAGCCCCGAGCGGCTCGAGGCCGACACCGCGAAGCTCAAGGGCCTGCAAGCCCGGTTCGATCGCCAGCCCTCCGCCGCGCTCTCCGCCGAGATTGATGCCCTGCGAGCGAAGGTCCACTCGGACCTCCGCAACGCCTACGACGAGGGGATCGCCTGGATCGACCGCAAGCTCGACGAGCTTTTGCGCGATCTGGATCGTCGCAACCTGCTCGCCAACACCCTCGTGATCGTGACCGCCGACCACGGCGAGATGCTGGGCGAGCACGACCTGATCGGCCACGGAGATTCGCTCCACCGCGAGGTCGTCCACGTGCCGCTCGTCGTGATCGGAGGCCAGGGGATGGAGGTGCCCGCGGGGGCCGTGATCGACCGCCCGGTGAGCGTGGGCGACGTCCCCGCCACGGTGGCCGATCTCCTCAGGACATCGGGAGGCGCCCGGGCGTTCCCCGGCCTCCCCCTGCGACGATTCTGGAACGAGCGGGCGGGCGACGAGGGGGACGAGCCCGTAGTCAGCGAGATGGAGCACCTCGCCTGGATGGCCCGCAGCCCGAGGATGCCCGCGGCCTCCGGGCCGATGGCCCTCTTGACGGAAGGGACCTGGAGCTATCATCGTCAGGTCCACGAAACCCTGGGCGTCCGCGAGCAGATGTTCGACCTGAAGAGCGACCCCGGTGAGGAGCACGACCTTGCAGGCGACCCCTCGCAAGGCGATCGGCTCGGCGCGTTCCGCCGCAAGTTCGCCGCGATGGATGCCCCGACCCCGACACCTCCCTGAGCGGAATGCAATCAGCCCCATGCCCCCAGCGTATCGTTATCTCAAGCTGTTCAAGCCTTATGACGTGCTCACGCAGTTCACCGACGAGGGGGGCCGCGCCACGCTCAAGAGCTTCGTGGACGTGCCGGGCGTGTACCCCATCGGGAGGCTCGACCGCGACAGCGAGGGGCTGCTCCTGCTCACCGACGACGGACGCCTCGCCCACCGGCTGGCCGACCCCCGGTTCGACCATCCCAAGACCTACTGGAGCCAGGTCGAGCACATCCCCGACGCCCGCGCGATCGAGGCCCTGCGCCGCGGGGTGAGGCTCAAGGACGGCCCCACCAAGCCCGCCGAGGCCCGCCTCCTGCCCGACGAGCCCGCTCTGCCCGAGCGCCCCGTCCCGATCCGCTTCCGCAAGAACGTGCCCACCGCCTGGATCGAGCTCATCCTGAGAGAAGGCAAGAACCGGCAAGTCCGAAGGATGACCGCCGCCGTGGGGCACCCCACCCTGAGGCTCGTGAGGATGGCCGTGGGACCCATCACGCTCGGAGACCTCCAACCCGGAGAGTGGCGAGACCTGGACCCCGCCGAGCGTCGAATGCTCAGGATTTGATGCGGCGCGATCCCACAAGGCCATGGGGGCTCTCTGCTTGCAAGTGAGCGGACAACGCTCCCCCCTTGCCTCCACCCTTATCCCAGTGGGGCGGGCGTCCCTGCCACTGCTGTGAAGCGGTTTTTTGCTTTCTTGCCTCATGTGGAGTCCGTCTGGCTCTTGTGTTGGAGGATCAGACGTTGCACCGAGTTGTGGGCCCCGTAGCACGAACCCTGCGAGGGC
>JANOBY010000039.1:0-4130 GCA_031411935.1 Planctomycetales bacterium
GATCACCGGCGTCGTCATCGAGGCCGTCTTCCCCGAGTCGCTGCCCGAGATCAACTGGGCGATCACCATCGACCGCGAGGACAAGGAGCCGCTCGTCGTCGAGGTCCAGCAGCACCTGGGCGACGACCGCGTCCGCGGCGTGGCGATGGACTCCACCGACGGGCTCTCCCGCGGCATGGAGGTCATCGACACGGGCGCCCCGATCTCCGTGCCGGTCGGCAAGGCCACGCTCGGCCGCATCTTCAACCTGCTCGGCGAGGCCATCGACCAGGGCGACAAGATCGAGGTGGAGGAGCGCTGGCCGATCCATCGCGCGGCTCCGACCGTCGAGAACCTCACCCCGACCACCGAGATGTTCGAGACCGGCATCAAGGTCGTCGACCTGCTCACGCCGTTCGTGCGAGGCGGCAAGATCGGCCTGTTCGGCGGTGCCGGACTGGGCAAGACCGTGATCCTTCAGGAACTGATTGCGCGTATCGCCCGCGTGCACAGCGGATTCTCGGTGTTCGCCGGGGTCGGAGAGCGGACCCGCGAGGGGAACGACCTCTGGCTGGAAATGCAGGAAACGAAGATCGGCGCCACGGGCAAGTCGGTCATCGACTCGACCGTCATGTTCTTCGGTCAGATGAATGAGCCCCCCGGCGCCCGCCTCCGCGTGGCCCTGTCGGCCCTGACCAATGCCGAGTGGTTCCGCGACTCGACGGGTGCCGACACCCTGCTCTTCATCGACAACATCTTCCGCTTCAGCCAGGCGGGTTCCGAGGTATCGGCCCTCCTCGGCCGTATGCCGTCGAACGTGGGGTACCAGCCCACTCTAGCCACCGAGATGGGTGCCCTGCAGGAGCGGATCACCTCGACAAACAACGGGGCCGTGACCTCGGTGCAGGCCGTTTACGTGCCGGCCGACGACCTCACCGACCCCGCCCCCGCGACCACCTTCGGCTTCCTCGACGCCTTCATCGTGCTCTCGCGAGGCATCTCCGAGAAGGGGATTTATCCCGCGGTCGACCCGCTGGGCTCGTCCTCGCGTATCCTTGACCCGCAGTACGTGGGCCAGGAGCATTACGACGTGGCCCGTCGCGTGCAGACCATCCTTCAGCGCTACAAAGAGCTCCGCGACATCATCGCGATCCTCGGCATCGACGAGCTGTCGGAAGACGACAAGATGCTCGTCGAACGCGCCCGCCGGATCGAGGTTTTCCTCTCGCAGCCGTTCTTCGTGGCCGAGGTCTTCACCGGCAAGGAAGGCCAGTACACCCCCCTGGCCGACACGATCCGCTCGTTCCGCGAGATCTGCGACGGCAAGTGGGACCACCTGCCCGTGGCCTCCTTCCGCTATGTGGGCGCCGTGGAACAGGCCGAAGAGCAGGCCAAGAAGATGGCCCGCTGAGCCTGGCCGGGAATTGTCTATCCGGGGTATCAGGTCCACTCCAGCCCGTTCGGATCTCATCCCCCGGCCCCCTTCATCGCTCGATCCTCGGCCGTGGCCGACCCCCGTTCAAGGAACGCCGAATGTCCTCCGTGAGCGATCCGATCCAGTGCGTTGTGGTCACTCCCGAACGAACCCTGTTCGACGAGACGGTCGAGTTCGTTGCCCTGCCTCTCTACGACGGCGAGATCGGCATCGGACCCGGGCGGGCCCCCCTCATCGGTCGTCTGGGCTTCGGCGAGATGCGTACCCGTCAGGGAGGCGCCACGCACCGCTACTTCCTTGACGGCGGATTCGCCCAGGTCCGGGACAATGTGGTCACGGTGTTGACCAACCGCGCGATCCCGGCCGAGAAGATCGACCTCGCGACCGCTTCCGCCGAACTCGATCGCGCCAAGGCGTTGAAGGCCACCAACGACGCCGAGCTCGCAAGCAAGGCTCAGGTGATCGACCGGGCCCGTGCCCAGGTCCGAGTGGCGACGAAACGAGCTTGATTCTTCACGAGCTCGTGGTCAGTTCCGCGTTGAAGAATTGCGGGACCTTGACCACGGGCACCACCATCCACCCGGTGCCGGTCCAGGCATGGTGGGTCACGGTCACGTCCGGACCTTCCAGGTCGATCTGGAGCATTCCGGGCAGGTGCAACCCGGTAGGGTCCTTCAGGAGAGGCGCACCGGAGTTGAGGCAGAGCTGGTCCGGTAGTCCAGGTGGCCGGAACGCCCAGGCCGCGTGGACATGCCCGCAGCAGTAGAGGTGCGGGCCGACCTGCGAGAGCCATTGCCCCACCTCGTCGGCGTTCATCATCCTCTTCTTGCGAAGTTCCCGCTCATAAGCAACGGGCGCGGCCACAGGATAATGGCAGGCCACAATCAACCGTGAAGGCCGGTGTTCCGCGATCAGTGCCTTCGCCTCGGCAAGCTGTGCCGCGGGCAGACGCCCTCGCGCAGTAAGATGCGAACGCGTGGGGTCGAGGCCCAGGATGGCCGTCTGTTCATCAATCGCACGCATCCAGGGATAAGGGATTTGCGGGCTGAAGGTCCCAAACACCGCCTCGAACGCCTTGCTGCGTACCGAGCCTGTCGTGTAGCGGTCATGGTTTCCGGGGAGAACTGTCGCGGCGCTCGGGTCGCTGAGTAGGGGCTCCAGCTCTCGTCGTGCTGTCCGGAATTCGCCGGGCAGTGCCGTGGTTGTCAAATCGCCCGTGATCAGCACGTGATCGGGGTCGAGTCCCCTGGCGTAAGCGACCACGTCCTTCAATCGCTCGAGGCGAAACCGCTTCGCGCGTCCGGTAATCAGTTCGAAGAACCCGACGCTCCGCTTGTTCAGGAGACGCAGCGGGTTGAAGGTCAGACTCCAGACATGGATGTCCGACAGATGGACAATGCGCACCCGAATCCCTCTTGGTGAGCGAAGATCTAGAAGTGGATGCCTGCCCATCCGACGAGCACATCATAAATCACATGAGTGCCCACCGCGATTCCGAATCCTCTCACCAGGAAAACCCATGCAAAAAAGATTCCGGCGAACCAGCGAAACACAAACGCAAACCAGGTGAACGACTCCCCGGGCATCCCGGCATGGTGTGCAAGCGAGAAAACCACGGAGGACGCCGTGACCGCCAGGGTGCCCGCAACGACCTCGGGGGCGAGCAGGCGTCGGCTCATCGAATAGAGCAACGGGATCAGGCCAAGCCGAAAGAGGGCCTCCTCGTAGATGCCCGCGCCCACAAAACCGATAAGCGGGCTTAACGCGTGTCTCCATTCCTGGGAAGACGTGTCCAGGGTCCGCGGTCCATCGAGGCGGTCGAATCCGAGATCCAGGACCCGCCCCAGCCCGATCAGGGCGAACGCCAGGAACAGGCTCTCGAACGCCATCCCCAAGAGGTACGCTCCGCGAAATCTCCAGGAGGTCCGACGCATGGTCTGCCAGGCGAGCAAGACGACCACCACGGAAAGGGCGGGAAGCCACTGGTCGGTGAGGCCCATGGCCGCGGTGGCCTGCCGGATCCAGGCGTCCGCGCCCGTTCTCACGCTGTCGGCCGACGCCCCACCCACCAGCATCACTCCCAGTTCATAGGTCAAAAGCAAGGGAAGGATGAAGATCAGGCAAGGGATCGGCGCCCTGGTAACCGCCCAGTAAGACGGTTCGGGCTCGACCACGGGCTGCGCAGTGGTGCCCCACCAGGACGGCTCGTAACCGAACCTGGACCGAGATCGAGGAGGACGCTGTGTCGGCCGGGCTGCAAGGTTTTTCACATCCTTGAAGATCGGCGGATGCCAGGACCTTGCATCACAGCAAGTTCGTCGAGTATTTCAGCCCTTTCGCGGATTCTGTAATCGCCGAAAAGACTGTCGAAGACGAAATCCCGATCCCGCTTGTGGGTGCAACGCGTGACCGATACGATACTTTCGAGGCCAGGGCAGCGATGTCTTGACGCAACGTCGCCCCTGAATCACAATGCTCAAATCATACCAAGACTCGTGGCGTTTCGTGTATGCCGAGGGATCCCCATGGGTCGCCTCGCCGAGCTGGTATTGGCCGGGTTACCTGGTCTGACCCGACCTCGATCCTGTGCGAGGCGAGGTTGGGTTTGTCATCCAGAACGGCTTGATCTTCTTTCGTCCGGGGAGGGATGGCGCGTGACTTCGCGGTACGGTCTCGCTTGGGTCCTCGGGCTCCTGTTCCTGTCCGGCTGCTCGGA
>JANOBY010000040.1:0-1626 GCA_031411935.1 Planctomycetales bacterium
AGGGGAGCCGCAGCCAGTGATCACGGTGCCGTCGATCCGCCGAGGCCTGCAGCGGCTCCTCGCCCCGATCTGCCGTCACGACTGCCCCTACTGCCGGGGACGCGACGCCGCACTCACTTCAAAGCTAACGGAGTAGCACTAAAAGACCTCGCAGATCCCGGCGAGGTCACGAATCGCGGCCCCCGCGACAGGTCCAGGGCACGACCACACCAGGAAGAACAGGGCCTGTCGAGCCCACCTCTGCGCCGGCTCCTCTCGCAGAAATCCGCTGCCTTTTTTCGCCGTGAGGTACGCCTGGGTCGATCGCAAAACGAGATCATTGGCACCGCCACGCACGGCCGAGGGACTGGGGGCGCCGGGCAGGCCGGAAGCTGCCGAGAGCAGTTCCTCCGCACGCCGGGACCAGAGTTCCGACAGGGCCTCGACGGGCTCGATGAGATCATTGCGACCTTCCCGCGCGAGCTTGTCGAGAGCCACGATCGCGGCGCGGGCCTGCCCCACCGCCAGGGCCGAGGTCTCCAGGCCACCTGTGCCGGCGAGCCCAGGGATGGCCATCACGTCGGGCGAGGGGCCCACGAGAACGTCCTCGGGCTCAATCTTCACCTGCTCGCAGACGATCTCGCTCGTGCGAGACGCCTGCATCGCCGCGAGTTCGAAGGCGGGACGGACGCTGAGCCCCGGTCGATCGCGAGGCACTGCCACGAGCAACTGACGCCCGTCGTCGAGCACCCCGCCGGTGATGAACAGGTCGGCCCGTTCGGCGGCCGTGACCCACGGCATGGCCCCGTCGAGAACAAAGCCGCCTGAATCCTCCGTGGCAACCATGGCCCGTTTGCCGTGACGGGTGGAGGTCGTCAGCTGCGAGATTCCCACGGTAGGAAACACCTGACCGGCCGCGATCTGGTCGAGCCACGACTCCGCCTGGGCCTGGCCCGGCCCGCTCGCGGCCACAAGTCGCCGGACCGCCGCGTCATGCTGAGTCAGGATGAACGCGGCCGTGAGCGACCCCTCGGCCACGATCGCGTAACGACGCACGAGGCTCGGCCGGTCGCCGCCGGAACGCTCGAAGCGATCCGGCAGCGCCCATCGGTTCGCGTCCGAATCCCGGAGCGTCTGCCAGAGCGAATCGGGCCAAACCCCCTGCAAATCCGCCTCTCCGTCGATCGTGCCGAGGCGACGGGACATCTCCCTCAGAGCGTTGGCCTCCGCTGCAAGATCCTCGGGAAACGTCCAGTCCGGGATCGCAGAGGAAGGCATGCTCATGCGGATTTCTCGTCGAGGATGCGGGTCCGGCTCGCAATCAACGGACAGTACGCCTTATAATGTCCGTCGATCCTTGAGATGACTAGACCTCTTGGGGGCCCAGGGACGAGATCATGGGCGAATCCTACGTCTATCCCTACCCCAGACCGATGGTCACCGTCGACCTGGTCGTGTTCGCCCTTGAGGCCGAGGGATTGCGGTCCCTTTTCATTCAGAGGGACAAACCTCCGTTCGCCGGACAGTGGGCCATCCCCGGTGGATACCTGGAGATGGACGAACCGATCCTAGCGGCGGCTCGACGAGAGTTGGCGGAGGAGACCGGACTGAAAAGAGTTCCCAGAGTCGACGAGATCGGCGTGTTCG
>JANOBY010000041.1:0-7699 GCA_031411935.1 Planctomycetales bacterium
CCGATCCGAAAACTCGTTCAGCGTCCATCACCTGCTCACTGGCCAGGCGATCCTCTCGGGCAGCGTAATTCACCAGGGAGAGCCCGGCCCCGTGGCCGATTTCCCGGCCTTCACACCGATCGAGGCCATGCTCAGGCAGCCGTTCGTCCAGCCCGTGTTTGGCGGCCTCCCCATCTGCTCGTACCTGAATTTTCACTTCGCGGAGGCCAGGATCCAGGTGCTTCACGGACGGATGGATTTTCAGGAGGCGTATCTCCCGGGCCTCTCGGTCGGCTCGCTGGCGTTCGACGCGAACAACCAGGCAACCGCCCCCGGCTTCGAGGTCAGCGTGCCGTGGGATCTCCCCGCGCCTTTCTTCGCCGGCCAGATCAAGCCCGCCTGATCGAAGCGACGTCGCTCTTGAGCAAGGATAAGCCCGACACACCTGTCCCCAGATCTGCGTGGTGCCGCCGTGAGCGTGCCCGGCCGTCATTTCGTCATTTCCTCCAGGCTGCGGCCGTCGCCACCGCCGCCGCGTAGGTCTCGGGCAATGTAGCACTCGCGCGGGCTCGCACTTCACTCCGGTTCAACTGGCGATCGACACTGGCGTACACTCGAAAGCCTCCTGACGGGCGAACGCCATCCGTGGGGAAGTCCAACCGAAGGCTCCCCTCGATCTAGCAGTCGGTGATGCCTCGCCTGCCCCGCAGGAAGGGGCCGGAATTGCTGGCAGCCATTTGGGGTATCCATCCCCGTCTCCGTGTCCCGAATCGATTATCTTAACCCGTGTGGCGTAGGGCTATACGAAAAAAAAGCCCGGTCCCCCCCGAGGGGACCGGGCACAGCCAGGGAGAACGACGCTTGCTCGTGATTCGTGTCTCGCTGAACCTCGTTCAGCTTAACGAAATCCTCAACAAAGCACGCCCCGGACCAGTTCCCTCCAGGTACCAACGGAGCCCTCACAAATAACGTCGTAAACCTTGACCCAATTTTGCTTTAATTTTTCCCAAATTTTCTCGTGGGATCCAGACGTGGGGATCGAGAGCCGACGTTCATGCCAACAACCAAGGACGAATTGCTAAAAAAAATGGCACGCCGATTCTATCGCCCGGCGGAGGATTTGCCGGATAATCCCGATTGAGTCAATTTGCGTGGAATACTCCATGTGGACGAGATCAGGTTTCCGGGTTGTCGTGAGGTTCTCGGATGAAGGTTTTTGTGCTTGGGCTGGATGGGGCGACCTGGGACATCCTGGAGCCTCTGGCCCAGGCCGGGGACTTGCCGAACCTTTCGCGCTTGCGCTCGCAGGGAGCTTCGGGCGTCCTGAGCTCGGTGTTCCCTCCGCTGAGCCCCGTCGCCTGGACCGGCGTGATGACGGGCAAGAACTCGGGCAAGCACGGCGTGTTCGAGTTCCTCGAGTATGGCCACGACCCCCTGCACGGGCGCGTGAACTCGTCGCGGGCGATCCAGTCGGAGCTGGTCTGGGAGGTCGCCGGGCGCCACGGCAAGACGACCGTGGCCGGCGGGGTGCCCATGAGCTACCCGCCCCGCAAGGCGCCCGGGTTCTTCCTGGGCGACTTCCTGAGCCCGGCCGGGGCGCCGGACTTTTCGAGCGACCCCGAGATCCTCAAGGAGCTGGAGGCCCATCTCGGGACGCCGTATCGCCCGTGGTCGACCGCCGTGCACGACGGTGGGAACGAGGCCGGGGCCCTGGCCGACCTGACCGACTATCTGGACCACCACCTGAAGGCCGTGCAGTTCCTCATGAAGAGGTGCCCGTGGGACCTGTTCATGTTCGACCTCATGGCCACCGACCGCATCCAGCACGAGCTCTGGCATGCGTGGGATGCCTCGCACCGGGTGGCCGCGGGACGCGACCTGTCGCAGGTCCGCTCGGGCTTCGTGGACTTCTGGAAGCGCCTGGATCGCGGGATCGGCGAGATCGAGGCGGACCTCCCGGCCGACACGGCGCTGGTCCTCATGAGCGACCACGGGTTCGGGCCGATCGAGTGGTACGTGAACTTCAACGTGTGGCTGCTCGAGCAGGGGTTCATCGGCCTGCAAGACTCGTTCTACGTGAAGCAGAAGCACTGGTTCTACAAGAAGGGGGCCACGCCCGGCTGGTTCTACGGCGTGATGGGCAAGCTGGGCATGGCCGAGAACCGCGTGGACCGGTTCCGCGGGAAGCAGATCACCTGGGTCGATCGCCTCGCCGACTCGGCGTTCCTCTCGAAGAAGCACATCGACTGGTCGAAGACGAAGGCCTATGCGCAGGGCAACTTCGGCCAGATCTTCATCAACCAGAAGGGGCGCCAGCCCATGGGCTGCGTGCCTCCCGAGGACGTGCCCTCGCTCCTCAAGGACCTCAAGGCCCGCCTGATGGAGATCCCCCATCCCGAGACCGGCAAGCCGCTCGTGGAGCATGTTTACGAGCGTGAGGAGCTCTACAACGGCCCGCATTCGCACCTTTCGCCCGACCTCACCGTGGTCCTGGGGGACTGGAACTACCGGACGATCGGCCTGTACGACTTCACGACCAACAAGGTGATCTCGCCGGCGTTCGGCCCCACGGGCGACCATCGCCTGGAAGGGGTCTTGATCGCCTCGGGGCCCGCGTTCTCGGCGGGGGCCAAGCCCGAAGGGGCCACCCTGCTGGATATCGCCCCCACGGTGCTCCACCTGCTGGGCGTGCCCGTCCCGGCCGACATGGATGGCCGCGTGATGACCGAGATCCTCGACCCGAGCCTGGCGAGGGACGTCTCGTCCGAAGACGCCTCCACGCCCCCGCCCCAGGATCCGGGGTTCACCAGCGAGGCCTACAGCGAAGAGGAAGACGCCGCGATTCAGCAGAGGCTCGCCGACCTGGGCTACCTCTGAGAGCCCCACGGGCGGGACGCACTGACCGTCCCGCCCGCTCGATTGGATTGGCGTCATCCCGATCAGCGCGGGAGCGTGTAGGTCCGGCCGTTGAGGATCACGCCCGTCCCCTGCGAGGGCTGGACGTAGCGGTTGCCCACGTAAGCCGGCTGACGATAGGGCGTCGCATAGCCGTTAGAAGGCTGGACATAGGGCTGGCGGTAAGCCTGCCTGGGGGCCGCGTAGCCCGAATACCCCGAGGAGTAGGTCTGCACCCGGTTGGGCTGGGCCACATACCCGCGCTGCGGGTACGCGAGCTGGGCGTACTGGCCGTACCCCGGCTGGCGATAGCCGGGCTGCGAGTACTGGCCATAGGCGGGCTGGCCATAGGCGGGCTGGGCGTAGGTCGGCTGGCCGAACGTGACCGTCGGCGAGCCTCCCCGGTTGAGCCCGAGGTTGACCTGCGCGTGCGATGTGGGGGCCGAGGCCAGCATCAAGCCGCCAGCCATCAGGAATCCCAGGAGCGTCTTCATGGTGCCCTCCCTGAAAGGTGGGGTTGAGATCGGATTTCGAGGCCCGCAAGATCGGGCCCCTTGCCCCTGACTCTCAGGCACACTGCGTACCAACCGGGGAAGGTTGTGAGGGCATCGCAATGCCAGGGAACCCTGCGCCGCGTGGGGGTTTTCCGCAAGCCGTTCGCCAACCCGTTGTAGGAAACGTCGCGGTTGGGGCACTATCTTGGACTATCGATCCCGCGTGCCTCGTCGATCGGACCTTTTTCGATGCGATGCCTTGCCCTCCTGCTGATCCTGACTGCGCTCCCCTGGGGGGAATCCTCCCCCTTGCCTCGCTATCGACTGGACGTGGGCCGCGAGCTGACCTTCACCGGCAGCACGCTTTACGTGGGGGAGGAGGCCCGGTTCAGCGAGAGCCAGATCTGGACCGTGTGGGTCCTGCGCCGCAACCCCGACGGCACCGCCCGCCTGCTCATCCAGAACGAGAACCGGCTCACGCCCGAGGACGCGAAGGGCGTGCCCGTGGACGACACCACGAAGGACTCCTCGATCGCCTACATCGACCTGTCCGACGACGGCCGAGGGGCGTGGAACCCGACCATGGGGCTCATGCTCGACCCCGCCCGGTTGTTCCCCCCCCTGCCCCGCGAGGACTCCGAGACCCGCTCCGGCTGGTCGCGGTCGCTGCCCGACGGCGAGGTCTGGTCCTACAAGACCGCCCCCGACGCCGGCAAGTCCATCGTTTATGCCGCCGCGAGGGCCACGCCCTGGGACAAGGTCTACGGCCTCTCGTGGAAGGAGACCCTCACCTTCGACCGCGACGCCGGGGCGATCGGGACCCTCCAGCGCGAGGATGTGCAGACCTTCGGCTTCGGCGGCAAGGGGCGCGAGCTCGTGAAGCTCGCGGGGGTCTCCAGGCTGGCCGAGGACCGCGCCCGGAGGCTTGCCGAGGACTCCGAGGTCTACTTCCGGGCACGCAAGATCCTCGACGACCAGGCCGCCAGGGCGCAGGTTGCCGCCGACCCCGAGACGATCGCCAACGTGGGGGTGGACGCGATGAAGGAGGCCCGCGCCAGGGTCCGCGAGCGGGTCTTTCAGAGCCAGATCGACGCCGACCTCGCCCGCCACAAGAACCAGTCGGTCACCGCCCACCCCTGGGCCACCGAGCTGGCCTCCACGCTTGGACGCCCCGCGCTGGGGTTCGACCTCGAAGACCTGAAGGGCAAGCACCACACGCTCGACCAGTACCGGGGCAAGGTGGTCGTGCTCGACTTCTGGAACCGCGAGACCGGCTGGAGCCTGAAGGCCCTGCCGCAGGTCCAGGGGCTTCTGGCCGACTTCCGCGACAGGCCCGTGGTGGTCCTGGGCATGAACACCGACCTGAACGAGAACGACGCCTGGTTCGTGGTCCACGCCCTGGGCCTGGAGCACCCCACCCTCAGGGCGTCGCGCACGGCCTCGGCCATGAACATCACCGCCTGCCCCGCCACGATCGTGATCGACCGCGAGGGCCAGGTCGCCCACATCCAGATCGGCTACTCCCGCACCCGCCGCGACGAACTCCGCAAGGTCATCGAGGCCCTGCTAGCCGCCCCGCCCCGGTAGTCCGAGCAGATCCCTTCTCACCGCGATCTCCCCCCGGGCATGGGTTCGTTCTCCGTCCGAAGGGCCCCAAATTGGCTTCGTTTTGGGTTCGTTTTGGGTTCGTTTTCCTGCCTGCGAACGCCTTCGACACCCCCTGCCATCGACATAACCTATTTCATATATGATCTATACACAGCAATCAACTCTCGTCCAGGCAGGCAAAATTGGGTTCGTTCTGCAAAATCACATTTTTTCGATTCGCCGCTTCCCCCGGATGCCGAACTGGGGCCTTCCCGGCGATTCGACTTCTCACGAGCAACATCTTGCGCGGTCACGATGAACCCCCTTTCGGCTTGCGGCCCCCTTCGGAAAGTCTCCGGCGGATCCCCCACCCCGACCCCGGCGCGGGGCCGAACGTTCGGGCGGTCGGGCCCACCACGGGCAACCGACGGGCGGCCCCGGCCTGCCCCGCCACGATCGGGATCCGGATCGGGATCGACTGCGAGGGTCCAAGCAAGATTATCGTACTGCGGCCCAGGTTCCGATCACGATGTCGCTTTAACTTGACACCGTGTCAGGTTCACCATACATTTCCACCGGGACTTATCGAGTCACGGGGGAGTGCCGAACATGACCATGCGTGAGAAGCTTGCCTGGGTGTGCCTGATCACGACCGTCCTGGTGTGGACGCCGTATTTTGTGTTCATGGCCCTGCTGCTCGGCCGAGGGGCGTTGAATCCCGGCGCGGTGATCGCGGCGTTCGTCCTGGCGGTCGTGCTCTCGACCGCGTTCGCGATCGCGGGGGCGATCGGGGTCTCGCTGTTCGGGAAGCAGGAGCCGAAGGACGAGCGCGACGCGGCGATCGACGCGAGGGCCCTGAAGGTGGCGCACTACCTTCTCGCCGGGCTCAGCTTCACGGCGGTCGGGGGCGTCTTCGTGCTGGCGATCTCGCGAGGGGCCACGCCCTCGGGCGACCTGCTGTCCGCCACGCTCATGAGCCAGGCGTGGCTCCTGTGCTTCGTGGCGTCGGAGGTCGTTTACTACGGGCTCCAGGTGCTCGGCTATCGGCGAGGGGCCTGACGCATGAGCCCCTTGCCCATCGCCAACCGGATCCGCGCCCTGAGATTCGAGCGCGGAGAGATGACCCAGCAGGCCCTGGCCGATCGGGTGAGCGTGACCCGGCAGACGATCGTGGCGATCGAGGGGGCGAGGTATTCCCCGTCGCTGGAGCTGGCCTTCCGCATCGCCCACGTGTTCGGCAAGCCGCTGGAGGAGGTGTTCCAGTACTCGCCCGACGCGCCCACGGGATGACCCGGGAGGCCCGTCGGCGAGGAATTCCCCGGGGCGGGGATTCTTTCGCCGGGGGGCCTCCCGGCGCGGGCTCCCCCTTCCTGAGCCGGTCGCCATGGCGCTATCATGGAGGAGACATCGCCCCGTGTCCCTCACGACGGACAGAGGATTTTCGCCATGACGTTCCGACCCTCTCGCCGCGCCTTCCTGGCCCAGGGGGCCGCCCTCGGCCTTGCGACCCTGGCCGGGCGATCCGCGTGGGCCGCCTTCGACGATGCGCCCTCGATCGACGGCCTCACCCGCAAGGCCGTGAACTTCCTCAAGCCCCGGCAGTCGGCCGAGGGGAGCTGGTCGGGCGACCGCAAGGAGCCGGGGATCACGGCCCTGGTCGTCACGGCCCTCCTGCGCTCCACGCTCGTGACCCCCAACGACCCGAGCATCACCCGGGGCCTGGCGTATCTCGAGCAGTTCATCGGCCCCAGCGGCGGGTTGTCCGAGGCCGCCCACGCCAACTACGCCACGAGCGTGGCGCTCATGGCCTTCCGCGAGGCCAACACCAACGGCAAATATGACAACTTCCTCAAGGGTTCGCAGAAGTTCCTCGTGGGCAAGCAGTGGGACGAGACCGAGGGCAAGGACAAGTCCGACGCCTTCTACGGAGGCGCAGGCTATGGCGGGAAGAACGACCGCCCCGACCTCTCCAACACCGCCTTCATGATCGAGGCCCTGCGCGACAGCGGCCTGCCCGCCGACGACCCCGCGTTGCAGAAGGCGCTGGTGTTCGTCTCGCGGAGCCAGAACCTCAAGGGCGAGTTCAACGACCAGCCCTGGGCCGAGAAGGTCAACGACGGAGGCTTCATCTACACCCCCGCCAAGGGCGGGTCGAGCATGGCCGGCGCGAACGACGACGGCGGCCTGCGTTCCTACGCGGGCATGACCTACGCCGGGCTCAAGAGCATGATCCACGCCGGGCTCAAGCCCGACGACCCCCGCGTGAAGGCGGCGATTAATTACATCAAGAAGAACTACTCCGTGGACGAGAACCCGGGCATGGGCCAGAAGGGGCTCTTCTACTACTACCAGCCCTTCGCCAAGGCGTTCTCCCTGCTGGGCGAGGACAAATTCACCGACAGCGAGGGCAAGGCCCACGTCTGGCGAGCCGACCTCGTGGGCGCCCTGGCCAAGCGGCAAGACGCCAACGGGAGCTGGGTCAACAAGGCCGACGCCTTCATGGAAGGCGACCCCAACCTCGTGACCTCCTACGCCCTGCTCGCCCTGGCCTACGCCCGGCCGAAGAAGTAAGCCGGACGGCGTAGGCCCTTTGTCGTCCGGGTCGGGGCGTGGCTCACTCGTGACTCTCTCTCAGGGCTTACGTGCCCCGTCTCCCAGTGGGGCGGGCGTCCCTGCCCGCCAGATCCGTTTCAGGCGGGCAGGGACGCCCAATGGCACTTACTTTAATGACCGCTTATGGGACT
>JANOBY010000042.1:0-14272 GCA_031411935.1 Planctomycetales bacterium
CAAACGCGAGCCCTGGACGCCGAGGCCACCCCTCGTCGTCCAGGGCTTTCTTGTTTTCCGGAAGCTCGTGGGTGTCCCTAGCGAAGGACCTGGCCGCCGTAGAAGAGTCGTCGGCCTGTGGAGGTAGACAGGATAAGCCCCCCATCGGGCGAGATCCCGCACCCGATCCCTGTCTCGACGAGTTCCCCCACCTTCAAACGCACCGCGCAACCCCGGAGGGAGTCGCGTGCCATCCATCGGCTGGAAAGCGCAGGATCATTCGCGGCCAGGCTCGCGATCGTGTCGGGCACAATGTGCAGTAGAGTCCTGAACACCGCGTCAGTGTCAGCGTTCTGGAGACCCAAAGCTTTCAAGCTCGTGGCCATGGAGCGGACCTCGGGCGGGGCGTCGTCGAGCCTCGTGGTCACGTTCAGGCCGATCCCGATCAGAAGTCGAGGACCGTCGCCGGTATTGATCCGCTCGGGGAGGATTCCCCCCACCTTCTTGCCGTCGGCTTCAAGATCGTTCGGCCAACGGATGGACAGCCGGCCTCGCGAAAGATCCGGCTCCAGGGCGTCAGCGATGCCTGCGGCGATCGCCAGCGCCATCCGGGGCTCATGCTGAAATTCTAGCCCGTGCGCGCGGGGGTCGATGGCGATGGTGAACGTCAGGCTGCCTGCATCGGACCACCAGCGATGCTCGCCCCGCCCTCGACCCGCCGTTTGCCTGCGGGCGCGAACGACGAATGGGACCTCGCCCGAGCGAAGAAGCATGTCGCGGGCGAGGTCGCTCGTGGAAGCGGCTTCATCAAACTCGTCAATTCGCCCGAAAAAGGCGCTCATGAGGCGGTAAAACGGACCAGGAGCTCGCCGGTGTTGACCTGCCGCCCAACCACGGCCAGGACCTCGCTCACGCGCCCGGCACGCTCGGCGTAAAGGGTGGTCTCCATCTTCATGGCCTCGATCGACAGGAGCTTCTGCCCCTTACGCACCGGGTCGCCTGTTTGCACGGCCACGCCCACGACCAGCCCCGGCAAAGGGGATCCGATCTGAAGCGGATCGGCGGGGTCGGCTTTCGGGGCTTCACGAACCGCAGAGGCCAGCGAGCGGTCGGCGACCACGATTTCGCGCGGTTGCCCGTTCAGCTCGAAGAAGACCGTCCGCTTGCCATCCACCGTAGGCTCGGAGATCGCCAGACGCTTGACGATCAGCGTCTTGCCGGGCTCGATTTCGACAAGATGCTCGACGCCCTCGGACGGGCCGAAGAAGAAGAGCGGGGTGGGTAGGACCGAGGTGTCGCCGTAAAGCTTCATGTGGTTCGCGAGGTCGGGGAAGACTCGCGGGTACATGAGGAAGCTCATCACGTCGCGCGAGGTCGCCTGGCCGTCGAGCAGCGCGGCGGTCTTCTTGAGAGCCGCCTCGAGATCCTCTGGAGGGAGCCCCGCGCCCGGGCGGTCCGTGGTGGCCGGTCGGCCCTTGAGGATGCGCTCCTGCAGGGGCTTGGGGAAACCTCCGGGCGGCTGGCCGAGCCTGCCTTCGAAGAATTCGACCACACTCTCCGGGAAGGCCAGCTCACGCTCGGGGTCGAGGGTGTCCTCGGGAGAGAGGTTGTTGGCCACCAGGAAAAGCGCCATGTCCCCGACGACCTTGGACGATGGCGTGACCTTCACGATATCGCCGAACAGCATGTTCACGTCGGCGTAGGCTTTGCAAACCTCGGTCCATCGTGCGGCGAGGCCAAGGGCCTTGGCCTGCTGGAACAGATTGGAATACTGTCCGCCGGGCATCTCGTACGCGTAGACCTCGGCCGAGGGGGCCGACATGCCCGACTCGAACGGCGAGTACATGGCGCGGACCTCGGCCCAGTATCGGCTGAGGTCGATCAGGGCCACGGGGTCAACGTCCGTGGCGCGGTCGGTGAACTTGAGGGATTCGACGATCGAGTTCAAGCTGGGCTGCGAGGTCAGCCCCGACATCGAGGCGATCGCCCCGTCGGCAATGTCCATCCCATGCTGAGAGGCTTCAAGCACGCTGGCCGCCTGGGCTCCGCCGATGTCGTGAGTGTGGAAGTGGACGGGAATCCCGATTTCGTTGCGAAGCGTCTGGGCCAGCTTGCCCGCGGCGTAGGGCTTGCAAAGCCCGGCCATGTCCTTGATCGCGATCAGGTTCGCTCCACGCTTCTCCAGGTCCTTGGCCATGGCGACGTAGTATTTCAGGTCATACTTCGTCCGTTTGGGATCGAGGATATCGCCGGTGTAGCAGATCGCGGCCTCGCAGAGCATGCCCGACTCGCGGACGGCCTCGAGGGCCACGGCCATGTTGGGCACCCAGTTCAGCGAGTCGAACACGCGGAAGAGGTCGATCCCGGCGTCGGCGGCCTCCTTCACGAATTGCTTGACCACGTTGTCGGGATAGCTCGTGTAGCCGACGGCGTTCGAGCCACGCAGGAGCATCTGGAAGAGCAGGTTCGGCACCCTCTCGCGAAGCTGCGCGAGGCGATCCCAGGGATCCTCTTTGAGAAACCTCATGGAGGTGTCGAACGTGGCCCCGCCCCACATTTCCAGCGAGAAGAGGCCGGGCACGAGCCTCGCGTAGGCATCGGCCACGCGGACCATGTCCCTCGTCCGGAGGCGCGTGGCCAGCAAGGACTGATGTGCGTCGCGGAAGGTGGTATCCGTGAGCAGCAGGGGCTTGTGATCGCGGATCCAGGCGGCGAACTTCTCGGCGCCAAGCTCCTTGAACCGATCCCGCGAGCCCGCTGGAGGGGGCGATGCGGCGTCGAACTTCGGGACCTCGGGCTCGGCCTGGAAGGTGTAGCCCGCCGGCTTCGTCACGCCGGGGAACCCGTTCACGGCGACCTCGGCGGCGTAGGTCAGGAGCTTCGTGGCGCGATTCTGCCGGAGAGGGAAGTTGAAAAGCTCGGGCGTGAGGTCGATGAACCTCGTGGTGCATTTCCCCGCGCGGAAGAGCGGGTGCTTGATCACGTTGAGCATGAATGGGATGTTCGTCTTCACCCCCCGGATTCGGAATTCCTGGAGCGCACGCTCCATCCTCGCCACGGCATCCACGAACCTTCGCCCCTGCGCCGAGACCTTCACGAGCAGCGAGTCGTAGAACGGCGTGATGATTCCGCCGGTGATGCCTGGGCCTCCGTCGAGCCGAATGCCGAGACCGCCCGCCGAGCGATAGTGGCTGATACGGCCGTAGTCGGGGGTGAACTTGTTCTCCGGATCCTCGGTCGTGATGCGGCACTGGAAGGCGTAGCCGTTAACCTTCACGGAGTCCTGATCGGGCAAATTGATCTCGTCGTCCGACAGAGGTGCGCCCTGCGCGATCAGGATCTGGCTCTTCACGAGGTCCACGCCGGTGATGATCTCGGTCACCGTGTGCTCGACCTGGATGCGGGGGTTGACCTCGATGAAGAAGAAGCGGTTCGACTCCTCGTCCACGAGGAACTCGACCGTCCCGGCGTTGTTGTAGCCGACCTGGCGACCGATGGCGATCGCCGCGTCGCAAACGGCGTCTCGGATCGCGGGGTCGAGCCCCCATGCCGGCGCGATCTCGATCACCTTCTGGTGACGCCTCTGAACCGAGCAGTCGCGCTCGAACAGGTGGACGAGGTTGCCGTGGCGGTCGCCCAGGAGCTGGACCTCGATGTGCTTGGCGCGGGTGATGAACTTCTCGAGGAAGACGTCGGGGCAGCCGAAGGCGGTCTGGGCCTCTCGACGGGCTTGATCCAGCGCCGAGTCGAGGTCGTCGAGATTTTCGACCACGCGCATGCCTCGCCCGCCGCCGCCCATGGAGGCCTTGACGATCACCGGCGCGCCGAGCCCTTCGGCGATTTTGCGGGCTTCGGGACCCGGGACCACAGGCTCGGGGCTTCCGCTGAGGATCGGCACTCCGGCCTGCGCGGCGATTCGTCTCGCCGCGACCTTGTCGCCCAGGAGATCGAGCAGGTCGGCGGTCGGCCCGACGAAGGTGATCCCGGCGGCCTCGCAGGCGCGGGCGAAGTCGGCGTTCTCCGAGAGGAATCCATAACCTGGGTGGATCGCATCCACGCCCTTCTCGCGAGCCAGCTCGACGATCGCCTCGATGTTCAGATACGAGCGGATCGGCTCGCCGGCATGTCCGACCTGATATGCCTCGTCGGCCTTGAGCCGGTGGGGGGCGAAGCGATCTTCGTGGGAGAAGATCGCGACCGTGCGGATCCCGAGCTCATGGGCGGAGCGGAAAACGCGGATGGCGATCTCGCCCCGGTTGGCGACCAGTAGTTTGCGAAACTCGGGCATCGAGAGGTCATCCCGCCGTGGTCATCGAATGGGGTTGGGAAGGAAACATCCTAACGAACCTGATCGGGCGGGGCGAGTTATCTACGCCCATGTTCATGGACGGATTTGCCGATCATGCCGACGACGACGCCTCACGCTCGTCCACGACCGGGTTGGAGAGCACGCCGATGTCCTCGATCGACGCCTCGACGAGGTCGCCGGCCTTGAGGTACGTGCCGCTGGCTGATCCCACCCCGCTGGGCGTGCCGGTCGAGATCACGTCGCCCGGCAGGAGCGTCATGAAGCGCGAGATCGTGGAGATGAGCGCGGACACGGGAAAGACCATCTGGCCCGTCGATCCGTCCTGCTTGACCGCCCCGTTCAGCTTGAGTGTGAGCCGTAGGGCCTGCGGGTCCACCCCCTCCGAGGACAGGAGGCACGGCCCCATCGGGCAAAACGTGTCGTGCCACTTTCCGTGGAGCCAGTCGAAGAACTTGTCGCGTTCGCGAGTCTTGCGATCCGGGTTGATCGTGAACTTGCGGTCGGTGATGTCGTTCACGACCGTGTAGCCCGCCACGTAGTCCAGCGCCTCGGCCTCGGTCACGTCCTTGCAAACCCGGCCGATCACCACCCCAAGCTCGCATTCCCAGTCCACATGATCGGGCGAAACGCGAGGGATGACCACCGGGTCGTGCGGGTGGGTCAGCGTGGTGCTCGGTTTCAGGAAGAGGTAGGGGAAGGTCTCCTCACGCTCGGCGGCGACCCCTCCGCGTTCCTCCACGTGCTTCGCATAATTTCCGGCGAGCAGGACGATCTTCGAGGGATGTTCGACTGGCGTGAGGAGTTTGATCTCATCCAGCGGGATGGCCATCGCGTTGCTCGCGATCGGGTCAAGGGACGCGATCCAGCGGGCGAGCGTGCGAATCTCCTCCTGGAACGTCCCATCGGGCGGGAGGAGCTCAAGGAGATCGTCGCCCGAGGCCAGCCCCAGTTCATCGCCGGTTGCCTCGGAGTAGGCCTCGCAGGCGGCGTCCACCGGGATCACGGAGCGGTCCAGGTAGAAACCGAGCAGGACCTCGTCATCCAGAGTAAACCGACAGACGCGAACAGGAGGCTCGGGTTCATGCCCGTGGTGGGGGCGGTGAGGCGCGATCATCGGGGACGCTCCAGAGGGTTGGCGACACCTTACACGGACTTGAGGTCCGGGGCAATTGCCGCGATCACGGCCTGTTCGATCGCCACGTCCTGGCCCGGATCGACCGCTCGCAGGTCCAGGATCAACGAGCCCGATTCGATTCGGGGCACCACCGAGGGATCTCCCACTCGCAGGGCCCTCGCAAGCCGATCGACGCACCAGGGCCGGGAGTCCTGGTGTCCGTCAATCCTCACCCCCGCCGACTCGATCGATTCCGAGGGGACGCTCCCTCCGCCCACGTAGGCCAGGGTCTTGATTGCGAGGGCGTTCAGCCCCGCGTTTGCCTTCAATCGGGTGGCGAGATGCGTGGCGCGATCGAAGAGGTCCGACGTCGTGACGGTGAGATACTTCCACAGGGGGATGCGACTCACGGCATGGTGAGGGTCGGCCGCGAGAAGAAGCGTGGCCTCGAGCGCGGCCAATGTCATCTTGTCCAGGCGAAAGGCACGCATGAGCGGGTCGGTTTCCAGACGCGACACGCACGCTTTCTTACCGACGATGACCCCGCACTGGGGACCGCCCAGGAGCTTGTCACCCGAAAACAGGATGAGGTCCGCCCCCGCCCGCAGCCCCTCGCTCACGGTCGGTTCGCCCCGGATCCCCGGAGGACTCTGCGAGTCCAGGGCCCCCGAGCCGATGTCGTCAATCGCGATCAGACCGTGATCGTGGGCCAGGGCCGCCAGCTCGCTCATCGTCGCCGACTCGGTGAACCCCACGATGCGATAGTTGCTCGGATGGACTCGCAGGATGGCCGCCGTGTCGGGGCCGATCGCCTTGCGGTAGTCGTCGACACGGGTCCGATTCGTGGTCCCCACCTCGCGCAGGCGTGCGCCTGAGACCTCGAAGATCTCGGGCAGGCGGAACTGCCCTCCGATCTCGACGAGCTCGCCTCGGGACACGATCACCTCGCGTCCCGAGGCCACGGCACGAAGCGCGAGGATGGTGGCTGCCGCATTATTGTTGACCACGGCCGCCGCCTCGGCGCCTGTAATCTCGGTCAGGAGCTCGGAGACTCCCGAGGTTCGACGGCCCCTCTGCCCGGTCTCCAGGTCGAATTCCAGGCTGCAATAGCCCCGCGCCACCCGGGCCACGGCGTCGACGGCCTCGGCGGCGAGGGGCGCGCGGCCGAGACCGGTATGCAGGAGGATGCCCGTTGCGTTGATCACCGGCCGGAGGGCTGGACGAGCGGTAAACCATTCTCGTCGGGCCCGTTCAGCGAGCGCGACCACCGAGAGATCGATCTCCTGACCCTCGACCATACGACGGCGGGCGGCGTCGATCACGGCCCTCGCGCTCGCAACGAGCGCCTCGCGTCCTCGGAGGCTCTCGAGCGGCTTCAAGTCGGGGTGTTGGATCAGGGCGTGGACTGACGGGAGGTTGCGAAGGGAGGGTTCAGGCATGGTCCGCGAGGGTCCCCTGCGTTTGGGATTCAAGCCGCCTGAGGTCGCCCTCGCGTCGGGTCAGTCTGATCCGGTCGAGGTATTCGCCGATGGGGACGGCATACTTGCGGCTCGTCTTCAACAGGTCGCGCAGATCGGCCATGGTCATGGTCGTTTCCTGTTCGAGCCAGGCGGTCACCTCGCACCTCAGGCGGAGTTCGGCATCCACATCCAGGTAAAGGCCCGCGCCCAGTAAGACGATCCGCCCTTCCTCGACGAGCAGGGCGAGAAGCTCGGGCACGACCGCCGCTCTGGCCCCGGCGGTCTTCGCGAGGTCCGCAGCGTCGGGCGGGGAGAATCCTCCGGCCTGAAGCTCCTTCAAGAGCTCGGCCTTGAGCTTCCGCTCGGACTGGCTGAGCCTGGGCTCGAAGGACTTGAGGGCCACCGATCGGTTATCGCTCACGACGGCCCCCCGGGCGACCAGGCGATCGAGAAGCCCCGAGACCATGGCCTCGCCCGGCAGGTCGGGCAGGGCGGCCAGAACGTGGGAACGGCGGACGGCCGTCTGCCGAGGGTTCGCCAGGTGGAGCCTGCCGAGGGCCCTCTCAACGCGATCTTCCAGGTCGGCCACCACGTCGGCCGTGAGCCGCGTCGTCCGTCTGGACCCAACCGGCAGATCGACCACCGCTCCCGATCGTCCGAGGTCGTCCAGGATTGGCTTGAGCATGTCTAGCGGCACGGCAGATTCCCGGCATAGGGTAAGCTCTGTCCAGATTCCGAGCCCGAAGCTTGCCAGAGATTCGGTGACCCGTTCCACCGGATCGGAACATTGCAGCCCCTGAAGCCTTGAGATCGCCGACACGTCTTTCCGACGTATTCGGCCCGCCGACGTTTGGAGGATCTTGCCTCCGCCGAGTGTAGCCGGCGGGCTCTCCTCGCGAAGGATGAATGGCTCGTGGGCCAAGGCCACCGCCGGTTCGGCCAGGAGGAGTTGACCCAGGCCGGTCTCGCCCGGTTTGAGAGCATTGGTTCCGAGAAGGGCGAGCGTTGCCGCGACGTCGGCCGTACCCAGGTGGACGCGATACCGGCCCCGATGCTTCACGGGGCGGGGGGCATCGACCGAGACGGTCAGCGAGACCGTGAGCACACGCGTGGGATGCAGATAACCGGGCGTGGCGAGTTCCTGTCCCCGGACGATCTCCGTGTGGTGAACCCCGCCCAGATTGATCGCCGCCCTTGCGCCTCTACCGACGAATTCGACCGATTCATCGTGACGCTGGAGCCCTCGAACCCGGACCGTCCGGCCTTCGGGCATCCAGTCCAGTTCGTCCCCCAGACGCGCGATCCCGGAGGCGACGGTTCCGGTCACGATCGTGCCGAGCCCCGCGCGGGTGAACGAGCGATCGATCGCCATTCGGAAGGGCCCAAGGTCCATCGTTTCGGGCACCGACGCGGCCAGATCCAGGAGCGCCTCCTTCACGCGTTCGATCCCTTCGCCCGTGACCGTCGAGGTTCGAAGGATGGGTGCATTGTCGAGGAATGTGCCGGCGACAAGCCGCCTCACGTCGTCCTCTACGAGGTCGAGCCAGGAGGGGTCCACCAGGTCGATCTTCGTCAGCACGATCAAGCCGCCCGCCAGACCGAGGAGGTTCAAGATTTCGAGATGCTCGCGCGTCTGGGGCATGACCGAATCGTCGGCGGCCACGACCAGCAGGGCGAGGTCCATCCCGCTGGCCCCCGCGAGCATGTTGCGGACGAACCGCTCGTGGCCCGGCACATCGACCATGCCCAGGCGATGGCCGGGCAGGTCGAGCGCCGCGAAGCCCAGGTCGACCGTGATCCCCCGGAGCTTCTCGGCGGGAAGGCGATCGGTGTTCACGCCGGTCAGGGCGCGGACCAGCGCCGTCTTGCCGTGGTCGATGTGACCGGCCGTCCCCAGCACAAGATTCCGGGTTTCGGTCATTCAGAGTCCATCAAAGCAGGTCGGAGGAATGGTGGCCCGCCGGGGACTCCAGTTTACGCGGATCCGCGGGCAAGACCAACAGACCGCTGCGGGTGGCGATCATCGCGACGGTAACCCTTCGGACCGGGGTTGTCACGGCCCCACGGTTTTCGACCTTGACCTGCCGACGGGATCGGCCAATACTGTCGAAGTCTGGGACCGGAAGGCCAGGACAACCCACCAGGGTCGCGTCGCGGTTTTCCTCCAGATACTTCGTCTCGCCTTGCTCCAAGATGCTATTCTCGAAGTTGCCGACCCTCCGCGAGCCTCGGAATTTCCGTTTCGCGGCGGTTCCCTGCACCAGCCTTGTTGACACAGACTGAGACTCTGCGACCGGTCCTCCGGGGACCGTAGCCCATTCCGGCCGCATTCACGGACGATGCCGCTCGAAGGCGAAGCAATCTCAGATGGATGGGGATGGATTCCCAATGGCGAATGTCTACCTGATCATTTTCGTGATGTCGTTCATCGGCTGCGTGTTCGCCACCCCGGTGGTCACGCGAATCGCCGCGTGGAGCGGCGCGATCGACCGACCGGATCAGTTCCGGCGCATCCACAAAGGGGCGATCCCCCGGATGGGCGGCCTGGGACTGGCCTTCGGGTTGGCGGTGAGCCTGCTCCCCATCCTGGCCGGGGCCATGTTCCAGCAATGGAGCCTGTTCTCCGATAGCTGGACCGGTCAATGGGCGATCGTGGCCGCGGCCGGGATCATCCTGGTCGTGGGGGTGATCGATGATGCGGTCGGGATCGGACCCAGGGTCAAGCTCCTCGGCCAGACGCTCGCCGTGGTCGTCCTCTTCGCCGGGGGGGTGCGGATCGAGAAGATCGCCCTGCTGGGCCTCGAAATCCCGATGAGCTTCCCGCAGACCTTCGCCCTGGGCTCAAACACGTTCAGTATGGACCTTCCGAGCTTCGGCCTCACGCTGGTCTGGTTCCTGGGCTGCATGAACGTCTGGAACCTCATTGACGGGATGGACGGATTGGCCTCGGGCGTGGGATTGCTGGTGAGCGGGACGCTCATGCTGGTCGCGCTTTATCAGGGGAACCTCGGATCCGCAGCTCTGGCGGCCTCGCTCGCGGGGGGACTTGCCGGCTTCTTGCTCTATAACTGGCATCCGGCCTGCATCTTCCTGGGCGACAGTGGCAGCCTGCTCATCGGCCTACTAATAGGCGTGATTGGCGTCCAGGACTCGCTCAAGGGCACGACCGCGGTCTCCATCCTGTTCCCCTTGCTCGCGATGGGCCTGCCGATCTCCGACACGATGATGGCGATCTTCCGCCGGTGGGTCCGGAACCTTCCGCTCAGCTCGGCGGACCGTCGCCACGTCCACCATCTCCTGATCGGGCTCGGGCTCAATCCCCGGCAGGCGGCCTTGCTTCTTTATAGCCTCACGGGCTTCCTGTGCGGTGTGGTGTTGATCGGGGTGGCGTACAAGAACGAGTTCCTTGCGCTCGTGCTGGGGATCTCGGGGTGCCTGGCCTTCCTGCTCATCCTCACGAGCCGCCGCGACGAGCTGACCATGCTGATCGGCGACCTGCAGATGCGAGGGCTTCGGAAGAAGCAGGAGCGAGTCGCCTCGAAGGAGACGTGGGAGTCGATCCAGAAGATCGAACTCTGCGAGACGGCCCGGCAGATCTGGACGATCCTCCTCGGGACCTCGCAGTTGCTAGGCAGCAATCTCCGCTCCCTGGCGTGCGACCGCGGAAACGAGAGGCTTTTCCTGTTCGAGAAGGATTCGCAGAGCCCGGCGGACAACGAGGGAGCCGATATGTCGGGGGCCACGGCCACTTTCCGACTCCCGAGTGGCCCGGACATGCAGTTGATCGTCTCTCTGCATCACGCGAGTGACTCGCCCCTGGCCGCCGATATCGCGTTCCGTTCGCTGCAACGCCTGCTGCTGGCCTCGTCCCAACGCCTCGAACGGTTGATCGAGGGGGATGAGTCCTCTCGCGAGGAGCCCGCGACCCACCACGAGCCTCGCATGGCTCGCGGCGGGGGGCTCGTCGAGATGGAGTCGGAATGGATGATCTCCATGCCCCGAAACTCGATCGCTCGCGAGTCCCGAGACTGGTTCCGGGACGCGGCCGACCCGAGGTCGTCGCCCGGCCCTCATGGAGTTCTGGGCGAGGTGGACTGAACGCAGGCCGACAGCCAACGTGACGCACATCCAGGAAGGAAAGGGTCGGACCGATGGAACGGATCATCTTGCCGTACGAAGCCCCGGGGCAGTTCGCCCGACCAACCTTTGCTCACGCCTCCACCGCGCCAAGCCAGGTGATCCACCCCACCAAGGCGGCCTCCGATTTCATTCGGGCGATCAAGCGACGCAGCCCCTTGATCGTGATGGTCACTGTCCTCGTGGGAACGCTGGGCGCCGCCTACGTGGTGAAGATGCCCGCGGTCTATCGCGCCGTCGGCCAGATCCAGATCGAGCCCCCTCAGTTTGACACCCACATCAGCATCATCCTCGCCAACGGTTCCATCCCGAATCTCGGCAAGGAGAGCATCGAGCGATACGTACCGAACCGGCTGGCCCGACTCCAGGGGCGCGGGATCGCCGAGGCGGTCATCCAATTCGGCGACCTCGGGGCGGGCAAGGGCTATGAGGGCGATCCGCCCGCCGAGCTCATGGGCAACCTCTCAAACCGTCGGTTGGTGCCGGGAACGAACATCTTCGAGATCGCCCTGGAGGGGAAAGACCCCGAGCGGGTAACCAAGCTGCTCCGCGACCTCCTCTACAAGTTCGAGGACAGCATCCGCACCGAGAGCCGGAGCGGGCTCGAAAAGGCGGAGGTCGAGGCCCAGAAGAATCTCAACGAGCTCATGCTGAGCCTGAAAACTCTGGATAACGAGATCGAGACACACACCAGGGCCGCCCCCATCTTCGCACCCGGGAACAAGTATCTCCCGCTCGAAGAATACACGATCATGAAGAATGATCTCACGACCAAGCGGTTCCGGTACGACACGATGAAGCACGAGGAGCGGATCGCTTCGATGTATCCGGGGCTGAAAGAGGCATCGGCACCTCCGTCCAAATACAAGGCAAAAATCGACTATCTTCTTGAACGTAAGGAGTATTACACCGAGCAGCTCGAGGCCGCGGCTAGGCTCACAAGAAACGTGAACACCGATCCGGCGAGCAAGCGGCTTGCGGAACTGCTTGACAAGGTGATGGACGACCTTGAGGAGATGAGTGCGCTGGACACGCCTCAGGGGTTCCCCGACCAGTCGGGGATCGTCATGGCCCACACGGCCGAGGAGATCCGCAAGCTGGAACGGGAAGTCAACGCCAAGATGAACCAGGTCCAGCAGACCATGCCCGCCTATCAGCAATACGTGACCATGCAGAGCAAGCGGGAATTGCTCGAACGCCAGATCGCCTCCACACAGGAACGCCTCACGCAGTTCAAATGGGTGAACAAGACAATATCGAGCCCGATCGAGATCCTCCAAAAGCCCACCGAGCCCGGCGGCCCGATCAAGCCGAATCGCCCCATGCTGATCGGGCTGTTCTGCCTTCTCGGCTTCGTCATGGGTTCCGGTGTCGTGTGTGCTTTCGAATTTCTCGACCACTCGGTGAAGGTGCCCGAGCATCTCTCTGCCGGCCTGACCTTGCCCATCCTGACCGTGATCCCCCGGATGCGCCGCCTGGCCCGTCTCCATCGAGGAGGCCATCTCTGGACGGACAACGACCCTCTCTCGACCGAGGCCGACGCCTACCGAAACCTGCGGGCAAGCCTGATCGGCGTGAACGGGCCGAAAGGTCCGATCGTGACCCTGCTCGTCACGTCGGCGAAGACTGGCGAGGGCAAAAGCACCACCGCTCTGAACCTGGCCTTGACCTGCGCCCGAGCCGGTGAACGTACGCTGCTCATGGACGTGGACCTGCGACGCCCAAGCCTCGCCGAAGTCTTCGGAGTGGAGAAGCACGAGGTCGGGCTCGTGGACGTGCTCCGAGGCGACATGCCCTGGCAGCAGGCGATCGTGAGGACTGACATCCCCAACCTGAACTTCCTGCCCACCGGCGACCCGACGAACGTCCCGATTGAGGTTCTGGGCACCCTGGAGCTTCGCCAGCTGATCGCCGCGGTCTCCAAGGGCTACCAGAGGGTGATCCTCGACGCCCCCGCCGTTCTTGGGCTGGCCGATTGCCGGATGCTGGGCCGGACCGTGGACGCGGCGATCCTGGTTGTCCGCTCGGGCGCCCACGAGCTTCGCCCCCTGCGGCGGGCGAAGGACATGCTCGAACAATCGCGGGTCCCCCTCGCAGGCGTGGTCTTCAACGGACTGACCGACGATCTGGACAACTGGGCCAGCTATGGTCCGAACATCCTGCACGGGAGGGCGAACCTCGCCAGCCGTCAGGGTCTGAATTCCCCCTCGGACGAGGTTGCCTTCGCGGCGGCCAACCAGGACTGAGCCGGAGACGCTTCCATGTTGCTGCGATCGCGACTTCTGGCCATCACCAACGCGAGCCTCTCCGCGCTCCTCGTCCTCACGATCACGGGCACCTCGCTCGCGTTCGGCGGCCTGGTATGGTGGGCTCGCCCCGTCCTCGCGGTCACGACGTTGCTGTTGCTCGTGGCCTTCATGGCGAGGTCGTTGCTGATCGGCCGGTGGGCCCTGCTGAAGAGCCCACTCGCGTTCCTGGGCTTGATGGCGTTAGGGCTCGCCACGCTTCAGTTAATTCCCTTGCCGGGCCGGGTGGCGAACATGCTCTCGCCCCAGGCCCGCGCCGCACATGCCCTGGGCACACTACCCGAGATCGCCCGGCAGGACGATCCGGAGATGACAATCCCCGAGGTCGTGGCCGACCGCACGCCCGTCACGCTCGACCGTCCGGCCACCTTGCGGTGGATCGTTGGGGCAGCGGGTTGCCTCGTGGTCTTCTGCATATGCTCGCACTTCGCCGATCGTCTCGGGCGCTCGACCCTGATCTGGGGCAGCGTGGTCGCAGCGTTTTTCCTCATGACGGCGTTTGGCATGGTGCAGTTCACGAGCGGGATCTCGGGCCTCTATGGGGCGATCGAGCCGGGCTCGGGACGCTCCTGGATGCCCACCATGGACGACCTGGCGTCGGAGCCCGGGACGAGCATCCTGCGCCCGGTTCCCGAGGCCGGCTCGCGGGCCACGGGCTGGACCCTGGCCCGACCCCAGCGCCCGTTTCTCTTCGGAACGATGATGGGCGGTCCGGGTGGATTCCTCGCGCTCGGGGCCCTGGGATTGCCGCTGGCCCTGGGGCTCTTGCTCCAGATGATGGCGCCCCGCGGGAGCCGACAGCCGTTTCTGGGCCGCGTGAAGGAGAGCGGTGGACTTGGATTGCTGGTCCTCATGGGCCTCATGACGACCGTGAGCGCCGGGATGATCGGCTACCTGTCGGGTTCGTTCCTGTGCCTCCCTTTCGCCCTCGGCGTGCTGCTGGTTGGCCTTCCCGCCGCCTGGCCTT
>JANOBY010000043.1:0-2457 GCA_031411935.1 Planctomycetales bacterium
ACTTGCGGCTCGAGGTCTCGCCGCGGATCACCAGGCCCACGTAGACCAAGCCCACGGGCTTCTCCAGCGTTCCCCCCGAGGGTCCCGCTACGCCCGTGACCGAAAGGCCGATATCCGCGCCGAATCGTTCGCGTACTCCGAACGCCATCGCCTCAGCAACCTGAGAACTCACCGCTCCCTGAGTCTGGAGTAGGTCTTCGGGAACTCCTAGCAGATCGCGTTTGGCCGAGTTGGCGTAGGTAACCACACCTCCAAGAAACACGTCGCTCACGCCGGGGATCCGCGTGATACGTTCACCGATCCCCCCGCCCGTGCACGACTCGGCCACCGCGATTGTGAGGGCTCGCGATCGGAGTCGATGGATGAGGGCTTCGGCCACATCCTCACTTCCTTCGCCCACGATCAGGTCTCCAAATCGTTCATAGATGAGGGCGGCGGTTGATGCGGCTTGACGCAGCGCCTCGGCCTCGTCTCGCCCCTCGGACGAAATCCGGAAGCTGATCGTGGCGTCGCTTGCCGTGATCCCCACCTCGGGAATGCGCCCCCTCACAGTCAGGTCGGTCGCCTCGGCTTCGATCTCCGATTCACCCTTCCCAAAAAGGTTGATCACGCGATGCGTGATGACCCTATCGGCGAGCCCCAGGGACCGCAGACGCGGAACGACCTGGCCCTCGAACATCACTTTCATCTCTGAAGGGACGCCCGGAAGGCAGGCGAAGTAGGAATCCCCGACCTTCATCCACATCCCGGGCGCGGTGCCCACGGGGTTTCGCATCGATTCTGACCCTTCCGGTCGAAGGGCCTGAACCCGGTTCCTCGGGCTCATCACGCGATTCCTCCGCTCGAAGAAGCCCTCGATAGCGTCGAGGGCCTCTTGGTCGTGGATCAACCCTACTCCGCACACCCGCGCGAGAACCTCTCTCGTGAGATCGTCCTGCGTGGGGCCGATTCCGCCGGTGACCAGAACGAGCCCTGCCCGACCGGAAGCGACCTGGAAGGCCTGGAAGTTCTCCTCCAGGACATCTCCGAGCGTCGTATGGAAATGAGTCGCGATTCCCAGGCCGCCCAGTTTCTGGCTCAACCACTGGCTATTGGTGTCCAGCTTCTGGCCCGAAACAAGTTCCGTTCCGACCGCGATGATCTCGGCGTGCATGGGGTGATCTCGAAGGGATGTCTGCAACCCCACCGAGATTATCACAAGGAGCAGTTACGTCGCGACGGTTCGCGGCTGGACCGAACGGCTTCGTCGCCAAGTTGTTTGCCGACTCTCCCGCCGTTCTGTTCTAATCGAAGTTGTTGCAGACTCGACGCCTGGACCGCTCGCCACGCCAGTGGAGGCTCCGACTCGATGAACGCATCCGTCCTGAATGCTCTCACGCTTGTCCTGAATCGTAACTGGCAGCCGGTGAACGTAGCCACCGTAGCCCGGGCACTCACCACGCTCTGGAACGAACCGCTCACGTGATCGATCCGGAGGACTATCGAGCCTATTGCCGGGCTGACTGGGCGAATCGCGACCCTGGACGGGGCGAACCTTTTTTGCAAGTCGTGACCTTCCGGATGAAAGTCCCCGAGATCCTCGCGCTCTCGCGGTACGACCGGCCCCGCGAGGATGCTGTGACCTTCAGCCGACGGAATCTATTCAAACGCGACCACTCGACTTGCTAGTACTGCGGGGTGCGGCCCGGGTCGTCCGAGCTGAGCATTGATTACGTGATTCCGCGAGCCCAGGAAGTCACCTCGAACTGGGAGAACGGGTGCTGGCGTGCGTTTCTTGCAACACGAAAAAAGCGAAAAGGACCCCTGAACAATCGAGTATTAAGCTGCGTAAAGCACCTCTCCGGCCCTCCTGGAAGCCACATTATGCGACCGCCGGGATCCGGATCGAGAATTGGTCTGGCGTGCTCAGTGAAGGTTACGGGAATGTCAGGTTGGAGGATTGAGTCATGAAGGATGAATCCACCCAAGCAGGGGCCGAGGACGCTCGCTTCCCATCGGGGCCCTGGACGGGCTTTTTCCTCCAGCCCGATCGACCGGGACGCCACGCTATGGAGTTACATCTCATATTCAAGGATGCCGAGGTCCAAGGCGAGGGGCGAGACCGCGTGGGGGCGTTCCTGATCAAGGGTCGATTCCAGGTCGAGGACGGACGATGCTGGTGGACGAAGTCGTACGTGGGCCAGCACCAGGTCCATTACCAGGGCTACAACGAAGGGAAGGGCATCTGGGGGCTCTGGGAGATGCAATTGCCCTGGAAAGGGGGATTTCACATCTGGCCCGAGTGCATGGAAGATCCGACGCAACCTCGCTCTCACACCTCAGAAGATCTCCCGGTATTCCTCGAATTCGAGGAAGCCGAGGCCGACCAGGTTCTGGTAACGGTCGCCGGTTGACGCTCCGGTTCCTCACGTTTCTTTTTACTCTCGAGGTCGACTCACGATGACGGTCTTGGTTACG
>JANOBY010000044.1:0-3274 GCA_031411935.1 Planctomycetales bacterium
AGCAAACGGCCGTCGGGCTGCCTCATCGTGTCCAGAACGAAGCCCGCGCAGGCCTCAGCCACCTGCAAGTATTGAGGCTCTCTCAGGATCCTCGCCCCCTCGGCCAGGGGGGCCAGCATCATCCCGTTCCAGGAGGCGAGAACCTTCGTATCCTTGCCGGGAGGGATCCGGCGGCCTCTCGCGGCCAGGAGCGTGGCACGATCCTCGTCAAGTTCGGCCCGCAGCACCTCGAACTCGCGGCCCAGAAGCTTCGCGGCCTGCTCGACGGACCTGGGCAGGTTGAGGATGTTGGATTCCTCCCAGTTGCCCTGGCTCGTCACGTCGTAGACGGAGGCGAAAGTTTTTGCTCGGTCCTGGCCGAGAGTCTCCTCAATCTCCTGGAGCGACCAGACGTAGTACTTGCCCTCGACGCCCTCGCTGTCGGCGTCCTCGGTCGCGGCGATCCCGCCCTCGGGCTCGACCATCCGGTTGACCACATAGTCGAGCGTTTCGCTCGCCACGAGTGCGAACTCGTCCTTCCCCGTGACCTGATAGGCTTCCAGGTAGACCGAGGCGAGCAGAGCGTTGTCGTAGAGCATTTTCTCGAAGTGCGGGACCAGCCAGCGATCGTCGGTGGAGTAGCGGGCGAATCCGCCGCCGAGCTGATCGTTAATCCCTCCACGCGCCATCTTCTCCAGGGTCAAGACGACCATGTGCAGGGCGTGAGCCTCGTTCGT
Organism: Planctomycetales bacterium; assembly: GCA_031411935.1. Classification (GTDB taxonomy): domain Bacteria; phylum Planctomycetota; class Planctomycetia; order Isosphaerales; family Isosphaeraceae; genus JAQGHR01. The sequence continues at coordinate 717 of JANOBY010000044.1, forward strand.
CCGCGCATGGTGCCTCAGAAGAACCTTCAGGTCCATGGCGTGAGGGAACTTGGGTGCCTCTCCGAAGCCTCCGTGACGAGGGTCGAAGGACCGGCTCAGGCGCCGGAAGGCGTTGTCCAGGATCCCCAATTCAAGGTCGCCATCCATCGATCCGGCGGCCCCGATCGATTGGAGTTGCTCGGTCATCTGGGCAGCGGAGGCGAGGATCTCCGCGCCTCGCTCTCGCCAGGCCCTGGCCACACTTTCGAGGACCCGGGGGAAGCCGGCCATCCCTCGGCGATCGACGGGGGGGTAGTAGGTCCCGCCGAAAAACGGCTGCTGGTCGGGGGTGAGAAACACGGACATGGGCCATCCGCCGTGCCCGGTCATGGCCTGCACGGCGTTCATGTAGATCTGGTCGAGGTCGGGCCGCTCTTCGCGATCCACCTTCACATTCACGAAGTGTTCGTTCATGAGCGCGGCGATGGACGGCTGCTCGAAGCTCTCGCGCTCCATCACGTGGCACCAGTGGCAGGCGGAGTAGCCGATCGAGAGGAAGATCGGCTTGTTCTCCGACTTCGCCCTCGCCAGGGCTTCCTCGCCCCAAGGAAACCAGTCCACGGGATTATGTTGATGCTGGAGCAGGTAGGGGCTCGTTTCGCCCGCCAGGCGATTGGCCGGGCGGGAGGTCCCATGAGACATGATGTCGGATCCGAGGGGGAACGGGTGGCTACCGGACGCATTATCGCACGCAAGCCCTGCGCCCGTCATCCGTCACCCGTGAGATCCGCCCTCAAAGCATCCTCAGAAAGCGACAGTGCGGGGGGCAAAACCGGCCTTCGCCTGATGCGGTGTCTTTGCGGCACCTCTCTCCGACTTCACAACCTCGATCACACATTCGGCGGCCCGTTCCGAGGCGCCGGGCTTGGCCACCTGATCACGCAGGGTTGCAAGGCGACCGGCCGCCAGGGCTCGCTCAGTCGGATGGTTGAGCCAACGCAGGACATGGCCGGACATCTCGGCGGACACGTCGCGATCGGCCAGATACTCGGGCATGACCTCGTCGCCGGCAAGGAGGTTCACCAGGCTGATGAACCGCGTGGTCATGAATCGCCTCGCCACGAGCATGTCAAACTTCCCGATCGTGTAGACGACGACGGTCGGAAGGGCCTCGTTCATGAGTTCCAGGCCGACCGATCCCGAGACGGCCATGGCGACCTCGGCCACGCGGATCAGCTCGGCGGTACGGGCCGAGTGGATCTCCAGGTTGGGGATCGTGAGGCCCGACTCGCGGACGATCTCCAGGGCAAGCTCGCGATGGGCCTCATGCAGGGCGGCCACGGCGAACCGGACGTTGGGCCTCACGGCCGCGATTTTTGCCGCCGCGTTGAGCATCACGGGGAAGTTGCGGCGGACCTCTTGAGTACGGGAGCCGGGCAGAACGGCCACGAGCGGCTCGGTTCGAGCGGACTCACGCGAGACGAACTCGGTGTCGAGACGGCGATCGGACAGCTCGTCGAAGTACGGATGGCCGATGTATACGGCTCCGGGAAAACCTCGCTCGGCGTACCAGGCGGGCTCGAACGGGAGGCTGCAGAGCACGTGATCGAACCAGGCCTTGATCTTCTTGATTCGCCATCCGGCCCAGGCCCAGACCTGCGGCGGCACGAAATAGACCACCGGAATCCCTCGCGCCTTCGCCCTCTTGGCGAGCGCCCAGTGAAAGCCCGGGTAGTCGATCACCACGAGCACGTCGGGCTTGTGGTCGCGAAAGTACTGGTCGGCCTGGTCGGCAAGCTGGAAGAATTTGGGCAGCTTGAGCAAAACCCGCCCGAACCACATCACGGCAAGGCTGGTGAGCGGAAAGAGCAGAGTGGCTCCGGCATTCCGGAGATGGTCGCCGCCGAAGCCGACGATCTCGGCCTCGGGATGGCGGGCGAGGATCGCCCTGGCCAGGTTGGCCGCGTGGAGGTCGCCGCTGGGCTCGCCGGCCGAGATGAAGATGCGCATAGTGGGGCTCGCAACCGTGCGAAAGGGAACGATCCGTCGTCGCCAAGGATATCCCATCCGACCGATCTGGCCTAGGGGATTCCGGGGCAAGGGGGCGTCAATCGCCGTTCACGTCCGGGGGCTCGGGCTCGTCGGGCATGTTCAGCTCCTTGATCCGGCGATAGAGCCGAGGGCGAGAGATTCCCAGCAATTCGGCGGCCCGCGACTTGTTCTGCCGGGCACGATGGAGCGCCTGCTCGATCAGCTTTCGCTCAAGCTGGGTCAACCAGAGATCGAGAGGAGTCGCCGAGGGGGCGACCGGCGGTGGGGTGTAGGCCGCCCCCGAAGCCCCTCGGATGGAGGCGGGCAGGTCTCCAGCACGGATCAATCCGTCCCGGCAGTCCGCCCTCGCCGCGACCAGCACCCGGCGCAACTCGGGAAGATTCCCGGGCCAGTCGTATTCTCGGAGAGCCTGGATTGCGTCGGGTTCGATTCCGAACCGGCTGGTGGAGAGTCCGGGATCTCTATCATCGAGGAACGCGTAGGCCAGCAGCGGAAGCTCATCGAGCCGCTCACGAAGAGGGGCAAGG
>JANOBY010000045.1:0-2154 GCA_031411935.1 Planctomycetales bacterium
TGCGGCCCCGGAAGATCACGCGACGCTCGGGCAATGGCTCGTCCACGGTCGGCGGTCCTCCGGTTGGCTCGGTCAGGCTCCGGGCCTGGACCCCTCGATCGTTTGGCCATGGCAGGGCCGGCCGGTCCAGGGCCGGCGAACCGGGCGAATGGATCTCGCGATCCGGCCCCGCGCTCACTCCCCCTCGCGGACCAGCTTGTGGAACCGGGCGAGGAGGTCGCGGGTGATCGGGCCGGGCTTGCCGTTGCCGATCGGGCGGCCGTCGCACTCGACCACGGGGATCACCTCGGCGGCGGTCCCGGTCAGGAAGCACTCATCGGCGGTGTAGACGTCGTGGCGGTCCATCGTCCGCTCGACGACGGCGATCCCGGCCCCCCGGGCCAGCTCGATGACGGCCTCGCGGGTGATCCCCTCGAGGATCCCGGCGTCGACCGAGGGGGTGATCAGCTCGCGTTTTTTGACGATGAAGATGTTGTCGCCGGTGCACTCGGCGACCTCGCCCTTGTGGTTGAGCATCAGGGCTTCGAGGCAGCCGGCGTTGGTCCCCTCGATCTTGGCGAGGATCGAGTTCAGGTAGTTCAGCGACTTGACCCGCGGGTTAAGAGCCGCCGGGTGGTTCCGCATGGTTCCGGCCGTGATGATCTTGAGCCCATGCTCGTAGAGCTCGGCCGGGTAGAGGCTGATCGAGTCGGTGATGATGATAATCTGGGGATCGCTGGTCTTGCGTGGATCCAGGCCAAGCGAGCCCGCGCCTCGGGTCACGACCAGGCGGATGTAAGCGTCGGTCAAGGCGTTGGCCTTGAGGGTCTCGACCACGGCATTGGCCATGTCGGCCTGGGTCATCGGGATGACCAGATGGATCGCGCGTGCCGAGTCGTACAGGCGCTCGACGTGCTGTTCGAGGCGGAACACGCGGTTGTTGTAGGAGCGAATCCCCTCGAAAACGCCGTCGCCGTAGAGCAGTCCGTGGTCGAACACGCTGACCTTGGCGTCGTGCTTCTCGTAGAGCTTGCCACCGATGTAAACTTTAGGGCTGCTCATGCTGGGCTCCGCTCGGAAGACAGGCGGACGGGCCTTCGCGACTCGCTCACCGCGGGTCGTGGTCGCGAGGCTCGTATCGAGGTGGCTCATTCACTCCACGTTCAGCTCGGCGGGCAGGCTGGCCCAATCGTCGATCCGGCCTTCGCACAGGCGCACGGTCCGGTCAGCCTGCGAGGCGATGTGGGCGTCGTGGGTGACCAACATCATAGTGAGCCCCCGTTCCCGGTTCAAGTCGCGCAGGAGGTCCAGCACCGACTGCCCGGTCGAGGCATCCAGGTTGCCCGTAGGCTCGTCGGCCAGCAACACCTCGGGGCTGCCCGCAAGCGCCCGGGCAATCGCCGCACGCTGCATTTCGCCGCCCGAAAGCTCGGAAGGCTTGTGCGTGAGCCGGTGCGAGAGCCCCACACGCTCCAGAAGCCCCGTGGCCTCCTTGCGGATCGCCTTGCGGCGTGACCAGTAGGCCGCGACCCCGTAGCGGATCATGAGCGGGGCCATCACGTTTTCCAGAGCCGAGAGCTCGGGCATGAGGTGATAGAACTGGAAGATGAACCCGAACGTACGATTTCGCAGCAAGTCGCGGCGGCTCTCCGGCAGGGTGTCGATCCGCTCGCCCGAGAGCATGACGGACCCGCCGTCTGGCGCGTCCAGTAGCCCGACCACGTGCAGGAGCGTGCTCTTGCCCGAGCCGCTGGCCCCCACGATCGCCACCAGTTCGCCGTGGTCGGCGTCCAGGTCCACGCCCCGCAGGACCGGCACCTGGATCTTGCCCTTGCGGTAACTCTTCTCCAGGCCGACGGCCGAAACGTGAACCGCCATGCTCAGCGCTCCTCAGGGGGAGAAGAAGGGACGGGAAACCAAGCGATCGGATCGGGACGGCTTACTCAAACCGAAGGGCCTTGACCGGATGCATCTTCGACGCCCGATGCGCCGGCCAGATGCTCGCGAGAATGGCGATCAAGAGGGCCCCTCCCACGATGAACGCAACGGTCATCGGCTCGACCTTGGTGGGGATCTCGGGGAAGTAATAGATGGCATCGTCGAAGACCTTGCGGCCGGTCACCTTGCTCATCCACTTCTCAATCTCGTTGATCTTCCAAACGAACAGCAGGCCGC
>JANOBY010000046.1:0-4610 GCA_031411935.1 Planctomycetales bacterium
GGCCAGCTCATCATGAACCTCGTCGGCGACCGGGACAGCTGGGATCAGAACTCGCTCTTCATGGGCGGGATGATGGGCGGCGGAATGGGTGGCGGCATGGGCGGGGGTATGGGTGGCGGCATGGGCGGGGGCATGGGCGGCATGGGCGGGGGTATGGGTGGTGGGATGCGGTCGCTTCCCGCGACCGGTCCCGCTCATGCCGTGATCTCGCCCAATCAGACCCGGAAACTGCCGACGAACCTGGTCAGCCTCCGCGGGCCCTCGCCCGATGGGACGATCGCCATGCCCAGCAAGGGCGAGCCCCTCTCGATCGGGCGGATCGATCAGATCAGCGACGATTCCTGGACCCAGAAGGCCCTGATGCAGCTCGCGCTCGACAAGGCCCCTCAGAACGTGTCCCAGCTCGTGCTCTGGCACGTCGCTGACGGCTTTGAGTGGTCAACGGTCGCGGAGTATTCGCAGTCGTGGGCCAATGCCTATGAGCTCACGCTGGCGAAGGACTTCGTGAAGAGGCTCCAGGCGTCGAAGGGCCACGAGCCTGCCAAAGCTACGGCTCTCCTGCGATGGGAACTGACTGAACGGAACGCGAATCCGTCGATCTCGATCGAGGGCCTTCGCAAGGTGCTGGCCGAACAGCCCATGCTGGGTCTGGTGGGGCAGGAAGGCATCCGAGCTCGACCCGACGGCCCCTCAGTGGCGGTTCGAGTGCGCATCGAAGATCGTATCGCCCTGGTGCAGACTTCCATGTCGGATGAGAACGGGTCGGCATGGGTTTCCTCGGGCGACCTCTCTCTGAAGCTTGATCGCGGAGACGGGACGCCCATGTCGGTGGAAGAACTGGGCGATGCCATCGCCGAGGGAGTCCTGAACCGACTCATCCACGTGAATCTCTTGCCCGAGAGCAAGGGCAAGAAGACCCAGCGGGTCCGCGTCGAGAACGTCTCGCCCCTGGTCCTCAACGGGATCTCGCTTGCGGGATTCGAGGCCAAGGCCACCACCCAGCCCACAACTCTGTTCGGGGTGAGCCTTCCTCCCCACAGGACGCTGGACGTGACGGCCAAGCCCGAGGTGATCCAGCGTCTGAAGCTCAAGAAGGGGATCAAGGTCATGGGTGTCGACCTGAGCGCGCTCTGAGTCGACGGTTCGAAGGAAACCCGAAACGTCTAAGTTCGCCAGGAACCGCCCCTCGCGGTTCCTGGCTTTATCCGGCTCCGGGGTCGCCAGCCGTTGGCCGACGGTCCACAATGGAGGTAGGCTTGAGCGGAATCCGATGAGGTGGGTAACGTTGGAGAGGGGATCAGAATCGTGACGGGACCGTTCCTGCACAGGCGAATGTTTCGATTGGCCGCCTTGATTCTCGTGGGGGGTGCTGCCTTGTTCCTCGGCTTCGACGGGATGACCAAGAACTGGGCCGACCTTGAAGTTGGGGCGCGAGATCCGAAGTTGGAGGCGGTCGTATGGACCGACACAACCCAGGAAGCCGCCGTTGAAAGGACGGCGAAGCTTCTCCAATCGCTCCCCCGATGGAAGGTCGTGGCGGCAGATCCCACCTCGGGAACGCTCCATGCCACCCACCTGACCTGGCTATGGCGATTCGTGGACGACGTTCACCTGAGATTTTCGTCCATGCCTGGAGGGATCCGCATTACCGGGCAAAGCCGATCCCGAGTGGGGAAGGGGGATCTGGGGCAGAATGCGCGAAACCTGAGGGAACTTGCGGCGGTGCTTCGTCAGGCGCGGTAATTCTCTTCAAGTCCCCAGAGCCGCTGGAGCTGGCGATCGCGTCGACCCTGCTCGAATCGGTAGATACCGATTTCCTCGATGATTTCGCCGGCGGTCGGCACATACTCCTCTCGGCGCAGTTCGGCCGCGTTGAAGACCTGCCTGAGGTGATCCCCGCAGGAATGTCCATAGTTCTTCAGCTCCGAGAAGCTTCCATCGCTCCACGGAGCCGCGATCTTGTAGCAAGCCGGCTCTTCACAGCCCGGGACGGAGCACGAAACGACGGTCCTTCTCATGGACGCGATCTCGTCGGGGTGGTGTCGCGTTGGCGTGAGACCCCTCACGGCGGAGAGGGGGAGGTCCCGTTCTTACAATGACATACCCGGCGCGTTCCGACCAGTGAACTCGCGGCAGGTTTCCTCGCCACGGAGGATTGACGTCTCGCTCCAATCAAAACCGCGTGAAATCATAGGCTGGATTGGCTGGGTCGAAATCAAGGTCGGTCAGCGTCGAGTCGAGTTGGAGCTCGTCATAGCTATAACGCTCAGCGAGCTTCAGTGTCCCGTCGTCGCCGGGTTGAGGCCATTCGTAGCTGGTAATCTGCACCGGGATTCGGTGCTCGGGGTGGTATAAAACTTCGACCCGCTGGAACGGCCTGACGCCATTCTGCCGGGGGTGTGTGTGGATCGAGCGGAGCCACTCGCCACCCTCGGGATTCGGAATGCGATCGAGCAGAGTGACCGCTTCAGGATCCTGAAGATCCAGGCGGCGAAAATGGATAAGCTTGTCCAGTAACTTGGCGAGACCAGCGTCGGTGATCGGGTGTCGGTTGCCAAGCATGGCAATCCGGGACTCGGGGGCGACCTTGATCCGGGGGATCAACTTCCGACTGAGGCCTACACCGTGAGCAATGATATCGTTGTCATATCGGCCCACGGCATAGACGACCTCTTTCCCGGTTTCGGGCGTCCGATACTTGAAATAGATGGAAAAGGGGTGAAGACGCGACTTCATCTCCATGACCTGCTCATCGCCGACCTTGCCCGAAATTCGTTCGGTCTTGCGGAAAACCGCCCGATAGCCTCCAGCAGCCTCCAGGCGGGCTTGCGCGGAGAGGAGCGAGGAGAGCAGAAGGGTCGTGGCCGTATCACCCTCCATCGCGGTTGTGGGCCAGGCTTGGAGTTGCTCCTCAGCTCTGACCGGCGGGGCCGCGAGCAGGTTGGGTGTGGTGCCGGAAGCCGAAGGGGGCTCGAGAGGCGCGGTCAGCCAGCCGCAAATGCCCGCGATGATCAAGGGGACGGAAATCAATCCCCAAAAGGCTTTTCGCCTCACGACCCGACGGAATCGGTGCGACCGAGTGACCTGCGATGTCATGCGATGAAGCTCCGAGACGATCCGTCGGGGACGGGGAATTGGGGGGGACCCAACGGAAGAACTCGCTCGCGAGGGATGCCTGAAAAGATTCATCTTAATTTGCACGGCATCCCTCTCATGGTCAATCAAACACGGCCGAATTTGCGATTGGGTTGGCCCCAAAATTCCGCGTGGGCGGGTTTTCTGGCGATGGCCCAGGGGGTAGGATGATGACTGCACCCAAGGCGGGTCTCCGCCCTCGCGCCCTTCATGCTCTCGGGTCGTGATCAACGCCGGAGCCATCGAGGTTTCTATCGCCATGACTCAGATCGACGCAGCTCGCCGCGGAATCGTGACGCCCGAGATGGAATTCGTGGCCCTTCGCGAGAAGCTTGAACCCTCGCTCGTTCGCGACGAAGTCGCGCGGGGGCGTATGGTCATTCCTGCAAACAAGGAGCACCTTCGCCTAGGCCTCGAGCCGATGGGCATCGGGATCAAAGCTCGATGCAAGATCAACGCCAATATCGGCAATTCCGCGGTCACTTCTGATATCGATAACGAACTCGCCAAGCTGAAGTTGGCCGTCGAGCTCGGGTCGGACACGGTGATGGACCTCTCCACCGGCGGCAATATCGACGAGATCCGCAAGGCGATCATCGCGGCCAGCCCCGTGCCCATCGGCACCGTGCCGATGTACCAGGCCATCCAGAAAGTGAAGAAGGTAGAGGACCTTTCGGAGCAGGACTTCCTGGATTGCGTCGAGCATCAGGCCCGCCAGGGCGTGGACTACATGACACTCCATGCCGGCATCCTCCGCGATCATATTCCCCTTACGGCCAACCGGCTCACGGGCATCGTGTCGCGAGGCGGGTCGCTCGTGGCGTCGTGGATGGTGGCCCACAACAAGGAGAACCCGCTCTTCACCCGTTTCGATGATCTCTGCGACATCATGAGGCAGTACGACGTGACCTGGAGCCTCGGGGATAGCCTCAGGCCAGGCTCCTTGCATGACGCCTCGGACGCCGCCCAGTTCGCCGAATTGAAGGTCCTCGGTGACCTGACGCGTCGCGGACGCGAACGTGGTTGCCAGGTTATGGTGGAAGGTCCCGGCCACGTGCCCATGGACCAGATCGCCATGAACATGGAGAAGCAGGCCGTCGAGTGCTCCGAGGCCCCGTTCTACGTCCTGGGCCCCCTCGTCACCGACATCGCCCCCGGCTACGACCACATCACGTCGGCCATCGGCGCGGCCCTCGCCGGTTGGCACGGGGCGAGCATGTTGTGCTACGTCACCCCCAAGGAACACCTCGGGTTGCCCGAGGTCGAGGACGTCCGCCAGGGGGTGATCGCCTACAAGATCGCCGCCCACGCCGCCGACCTCGCCCGCCACCGACCCGGCGCCCGCGACCGCGACGACGCCCTCAGCCGGGCCCGCTATAGCTTCAACTGGGAGGAGCAGTTCCGGCTCTCCCTCGACCCCGAGACCGCCCGCCGGATGCACGACGAAACCCTCCCCCAGGAGGCGTTCAAGTCCG
>JANOBY010000047.1:0-37705 GCA_031411935.1 Planctomycetales bacterium
CGAACCTGAAGCGCTTCACCGACGGCGAGATCATTGAAGGCGAAGCCAACGTCTTCCTCGTCCGCGGCGCCGAGCCGGACCGCCCCCTGGGCCTGGGCATGATCCTTCGCGATATCCGCGCCCGGAAGCGGGCCGAGGCCATGCTGCTGGACAGCGGGTCGAGGCTTCGCGGGATCCTCGAATCGTCGCTCGATGCGCTCATCACGATCGACCACGAGGGGTATGTGGTGGAGTTCAACCCCGCGGCCGAGCGGATCTTCGGATGGTCGCGGGCGACCGCACTGGGGCAGACCCTCGGCCAGCTCATGATCCCGCCCGAGTATCGGGAGATGCACGCGGCCGGCATGAGAAAATTCCTGGCCACGGGCGAAGGCCCCGCGATCGGCAAGAGGATCGAGATCGAGGCCCTGCGCTCCGACGGGACGAGGTTCCCGGTCGAGCTGGCCATCAGCGTGGTTCAGACCGGAGGCCCGCCCCTGTTCACGGCGTCCCTGCGCGACATCAGCGACCGCAAGCGCGCCGAGGCCCAGCTCCTGGAGAGCGAACGGCGGTTCCGCGGGTCGTTCGACGATGCGCCCATCGGGATGGCCCTCGTCGGGCTCGACGGACGGTGGCTGGAGGTGAACCGGGCCCTCTGCGAGATCGTGGGCTACACCGAGGAGGAGATGCTCACCCTCGATTTTCAGGCCCTCACCCACCCAGCCGACCTGGACAGCGACCTCGAACAGATGCAGGAATTGCTGGCCGGATCGGTGCGCTCGTACCAGATCGAGAAGCGATACATCCACCGCGACGGCCACGAGGTGTGGGTGATCCTGGCAGGATCGTTGATCCGCGACGTTGACGGCAGGCCCCTCTACTTCGTGGCCCAGATCGAGGACGTGACACTCAAGCGGCTGGCCATGCAGTCGCTCCGCAAGGCGAAGGAGGAGGCCGAGGCGGCGAATCGAGCCAAGGCCGCCTTCCTGGCCAACATGAGCCACGAGGTCCGCACGCCCATGGCCGCGGTGCTCGGCTACGCCGACATGCTCCTGGACCCCACGATGGAGCCCGGCCAGCGCGACGAGACGCTCCAGGCGATCCGCCGCAACGGCACCCACCTGATGCAGGTGATCGACGACATCCTCGACCTGTCGAAGATCGAGGCCGGCCGGATGGACCTGGATCTCGTGTCGTACGGGCCGTGGCAAGTTGCGCTCGAGGTGGCCTCGCTGCTGGGCATCCGCGCCGAAGAGAGGGGCGTGAGGATCGACACGCTGGCCACGAGCGTCCTTCCCGCCTTCGGGATCATGGACCCCACGCGCGTCCGCCAGGTGCTCATGAATCTCGTGAGCAACGCCATCAAGTTCACTGAGCGGGGCGGACGCGTGATGTTGCGGGTCGCGGCCGAGCCCGCCGCCGACCGTCGCTCCGCGGTCTTGCGATTCGAGGTCGAGGATACGGGCATCGGCATGTCCCCCGCCGAGATCGAGCAGCTGTTCACCCCGTTCCAGCAGGCCGACACCACGACCACGCGCAGGTTCGGCGGGACGGGCCTCGGGCTGAGCATCTGCCGACGCCTGATCGACGCGATGGGGGGGCGGATCCTCGTGAAAAGCCGTCCCGGGAGCGGCAGCGTCTTCACGGTCGAGATCCCCCTGCCGATACCCGATCCCGACGTCCTGTGGTTTGGCCCCGACGACCTGGTCAGCTGCGCAGCCGAGGCCCCCCGATCCGAGACCGACGAGCCGAGGAGCTACTCGGGCCGGGTGCTCGTCGTTGAGGACAGCCCCGAGATCCGGCGCATCCTCACGCACTCGCTGCGCAAGATGGGCCTCGTCGTTGAAGAGGCCGCCAACGGGCGAATCGGCGTGGAGCAGGCCACCTCCAACGCTTACGACCTGATCCTGATGGATATGCAGATGCCCGAGCTTGACGGGTACGGGGCGGCCAGCTCGATCCGTCGCTGGGGATTGAGCGTGCCGATCGTGGCCCTGACCGCGCATGCCATGGCCGAGGATCGCGAGCGGAGCCTTCGGGCCGGTTGCGATGAGTACCTGACCAAGCCGGTCGCGACCTCGGTGCTGGCCTCCACCCTGGCGAAGTATCTCCCGCCGCTCGGGAAGACGAGCGAGGCCCAACAGGTCGAGACGCCCTCGGACGATCAGGCGGAGCTTCGGGCCCTGACTCGCGAGTTCGTGGAGAGCCTGCCGGAGAAGGTCGATCGACTCGTGCAGGCCGCGAACGAGGGCGACGTCGAGCACCTCTCGTTCCTCGCCCACCAGCTCCGGGGCGTGGCCGGCATGTACGGCTACCCGGGCCTGACCGAGACCGCCGGGTTGATCGAGGATGCCGCCCGAGAAGGCCTTGAACTGGACCTGCTGGCCGAGCTCACGCGTGAGCTCGCCGAGGAGGTCGCGGACCTCGACACGCCATGAAAACCCATAAGCCCGGCCGTCGTTGGCGCGGGGAGCATCCCTTTCCCTGATTCTTCGGGAACGATCCCAGATCCCAGGCCCTCCAGATCCAAGGCGCGGTATCCGTGGCTCGACCCCTGTTAGGACTTCGCGATTGGTGGCAAAGCAACCCGGGCGAAGGTGGGCCCGAGCCTCCTGTTGTCCCCAGAAAGCCATGGGGCACGCGGCTCCGCGGCCTGCCCCGGGCGGCGTTGGTCTGGAGCTGGGGCGTGGTGCGGGAGAATTCCTGGCTGAGCATGACCGTCGTGGTCTCGGCGGTCACCGGGATTGCGCTCGCCATCACGATCGTCCTTCCCGGGTTTGCTTCGCCCATGAGCCGAATTTCGACCTCAAAGTTCGGATACCCCTCGCTGTATCGCAAGCTCAAGAAGCCGTTCCCGGTGCCGGTGACTCGGATCACCCGCCGGGTCCTGGGGCACACCGCCCTGGGCGAGGGGCTCATGCGGACCGAACCGGTCGTGGTGCCGATCGTGCCCATGGGAAAGGTCCTGCGCGTGCTGGTTGAGGAGGGGGGCCTCGTCAAAAAAGGGCAATTGATCGCGGAGATCGACCCCACGAGAGCCCGGATCAAGGCCGACGCTGCCAAGGCTGCGCTGGGGACGGCCCGCGCCGAGCTGGAGCGTGTGAAGATCGGATCGGCTTATGTGCTGGAGAAGGAGCGGCCCGAGCGAGACCAGATCCGCCTGGAGGCGGCCGAGCGGGAGACCGTCCTGCGCAACGAGCGGATCGCGATGGACCTGGCACTCTCGAACAAGGGGTTCGGATCCCGTGCCGACATCATCGACCAGAAGATCGCGCTGGTGGAGCTGGAGGCGAAGATCCGGGAGGCCCGCTTCAACCTGGGGATGTCGACGAAGGGGGTCTCGCAAAGCCTGCTGATCGCCGAGAGCGCGGTCAAGGAGGCCGAGCTGGCCCTCGAGCACAGGCTCGTGGAACTCGCCGACTTCAAGGTGTTCGCCATCGCCGACGGCCGGATCGAGCGTTGCCTCGTGCGTGAGGGGGAATACAACCAGGACCCCGGCAAGCCCGGGTTCCTGATCGCGTCCGACGCCTGGTTCGAGGCCAACCTCGACCAGGGGGCCTATGGCCGCGTGCTCGTCGGCCAGAAGGCCACGGTGAGGCTTGAGGCCTACCCCGACCACTTCTTCCCGGGCTCGGTCGAGAAGGTCAACCCCTTCGTGAACTACGACCTCGGCGGCCCCGAATCGACCCGGCCGATCCGCCCGATGGGCACGGGGGCCCCGGAGTGGCCCGCGACGTTCGCCGTCCGCATCCGCATCCAATCCGACGCCAAGAGGGCCGCGGTCCCCGGCATGACGGGCTTCTGCGTGATCCGCTCCGAGCGCGAAGTGACGTGCGTCCCCCGAGAGACGGTCTCGGCCGTCACGTCGGGCAAGGGCATCGTTTACGTGATCAAGGGGGACCACTTCGAGCCCCGCGAGGTGACCGTCGGGCTGATCGACGGCGACTGGATCGAGATCCGCGACGGGCTGACCGACTCCGACGAGCTGATCCGCGACGGATACCAGATCCTCGAGCCCGGCGACCGGATCAAGCCCGAGGCTCCCCCCGAACCCAAGGGGGGCGGCTGATGCATTGCCTGGCCTCGCGGGGGATCGCGGCGATTGCGGCGTTACTCCTCGTGCTCGCGCTCTGGAAGCCCTGGATGGCGGTCCCGGCGCGGGTTATCGAGGGGCCGGGCGACGCCGTGAAGGTCGAGGCCGACAGGCCGAAGGCCGCCCTGCCCTTCCGCGCGACGTGTCTGGCGTTCTCGCTCGTGATGGGGGTCGGGCACGTGTGGCATCGCCGCACCAGCGACCGCAAGGCCATGCTCGGGGCGGCGTTCCTGGCCTCGCAGCTGTTCTTCCCGTTCGCCGTGATGGCCCTTGAGCCCAAGCTTTCGGCCTCGGCCAACTGGCTGCACATCCAGCACGAGAACCTCGTGTGGCTGGGCGGCGACCTGCACACCAATCTCGAGGCGGGCCGGTCCTCGTGGAAGGAAGGGGTCTACCTGGTGGACACCCCTCGTCAGATCAGCGTGATCCGGATGCCGACCTCGGGCCTCGGGGCGTTCCAGTTCGGCCGGCTCATGAACTGGTTCGAGACCCTGGGCTATTCCAACCGGTTCTGCCAGTTCGTGAACCGGGGATGGATCGCCGCGGTGTTCGGGACCACGCTGCTGATCATGGCCGAATGCCTGCCCGAGGGGCGACTGAATCAGAAGCGGTTCGTTCGGGCGTGCATCGCGTTCTCGGCCGCATTTGGCGTGGGTCTGGCCTGCGTGGTCACGCCGGTCATGATCTGCTGCATGCAGCTGGATCGTTGCCGGAACGCAGCTGCGCGGGGCCTATACGACGAGGCCGATCGCTACCTCCACTCCGCGGGCCGGGCCTTGCCCGCCCTGCGTGAGGACACCTTTTATGTGGCCCAGAGGGGGTTGCTGGACTTCCGCCGCGGCCGAGTCCAGACCCCGGAGGGCCGGTTGTTCCGGGCGAACCTCATGGAGCGTCAGGGCCGATATGCGCAGGCCATGCAGGAGTATCAGTCGCTCGTGGCCGATTGCCCCGCCGATCTCGCCGCGCGCCGGGAGGCTCTGCGGGCCATCTTGCGGGCTGCGATCCACTCCCTGAACGGGCAGAAGGCCGATCAGGCCATCGAGTGGTTCGAGCAGGTGATCCGCGAGGAGCCCTGCAACCTGAAGGCGAACTATGCGCTCCAGTTGGCCTATCTGAGGACGCGAAGGCGGGTCGATCTGGAGCGAATGGTGCGCCGGCTCGTGGCGGTTTACGGGTACTTCCAGATGCCCACGAAGGCGATCGTCCTCGCGTCGAGCTACGAGAACGCGATGCTCGCGGCCTATCGCGATCACGATATGGAGGCCGCCGCCGCGTTCCTGAACAAGGCCAAGAAGCCATGAGCATCCTCGCGCGGTTCGGGATCGCTCGGCGAACGGCCAGGGATTCGGCGCGCTCGCGCCGGGGCATGGCTCACCTGGCGGGGATCGTGATCTCGCTGGGCTTCTTGCTAGGGATCGCGATCGGCCACTGGAGGTCGGGGCCGGGCCCGTTCATCCGACCCTTGAAGATGGAGGGGCGGTGGATCTCGGCGCCCGGCGAGCCCGGCTATGCGGGCTATTTCCGCCTCCACGTGGCGATCCCCGGGCCCGTCAAGCACGCCTGGCTCGCCGTGGCCCCGCGCGAGGGGTTCGAGGTCTGCGTGAACCGGAACCCTTGCGGCCGGTTCTATCTCTGGAGGCCGACCCGCCCGTATCAAACGGGCCTGAGCGAGGGGGGCCAGATCCTCAACCCCGGGCCCGCCGCGCTCGCGTTGAACTTCCCTCGCGAGTACCAGTGGTCGTCCCATCGCAACGACTGGCTGCCGATCTTCTTCGACCTCACGCCCCAATTCCGCCCCGGCGAGAACGTGATCAGCGTGGAGGTGGAGTCCCGCGAGGCCCCGGCCATGTTCCGCATGGAGGGGGAAATCCTCCTCTGGTCGGGAGAGCGGATCCCCATCCGATCGGGCCCGGACTGGCTGGCCGAGCCCGCCCCGCCGTTCGACATTCGCTACGACTGGACCGAGCCCAGGTACTCGGACCTGACCTGGCGGCACGCGGTCGACGTGGAGAAGACCGGACGCGCCGTGCCCAACATCCATTTCCAGTCGTTCGACGAGAAGGTTCTGACCACCCCGTTCACGGGCCACTGGATCCGCGGGGCCGAGGTGAAGGCGTCGGACTCGGTGTGGTTCGAGTCCACCTGGGACCTGGCCACCATGCCCGACGATGCCTGGGTCCGTCTGGCGGTGAACCGGACCTTCGACCTGTTCCTCAACGACCGCCGCGTGACCGCCCCCCTTCTGGGCAACCCCGACCTGGATTCCGGCGACTGGGTCCTGGGCACGCCACGAGGGGCCGACCTGCCCGCCGCGCCCGAGCTGCTGGACCCCGACGAGGTCGGCTCCCTGTTCGTGGGGGATCGCTTCGAATCGCCCCGTCATGGGGACCCGAGCTCGCTGGCGTTCAAGCCTCGCGAGAACACCATGCTGGTCACGCGCGACAAGGCCCGAGCCACCACCCGCAGCGATTTGCCGGGCACCTACGACCCGGTGAAGCCGGAAGGCCAGGACGTGATGGAACACGACCCCGTGCCCGCCCAGCCCGAACACCACGAGCCCAAGGCCATGGGCCGCGATCGCGCGATCGGGGGGCTTCTCGCCTACAACGTGAGGTCCATGATCCACGCGGGTCCGAACACGATCCGGGTGCGGATCCCCGCGCCCCTCATGTCGGACAGCCTGAGCTGGGCCCCGCAGCTCGCGGTGGACGGCGAGGCCCTGTTCCGGGACGGCTCGCGTGTGGGGTTCGCGACGGGGCCCCATTCGACCTGGACTTCCCAGGTCCAGGGGCCGAGCGGATCGCGGGGCCCGCCCTCGACGGCAATCGTGTTCGGCCCGGCGCGGGTGCTGGGCAAGCCGTGGCCGTCCACGGTCTTCCGGGGAATCGCCCATGACCCCGGCGACGTGCTCGCCCGGAAGTTTGCCTGCATCGCCGGTGCCATCGCGCTGGTCGGCCTGCTCGCGATGGCCTCGGTCACGTTCCTGAGAACTCTTGAACGTCGGAGAGGGATCTCGTCCGACGTGGCGGTCGAGGACGCCGCGCGTGTGGTGGGCCGGCTCCTGCTGCCGCCCACCTTCGTGCTCATGGGCGCGCTCTTGACCGAAACCTCGTGGGTCGAGCGGCATGAGGCGATCCTGTTCCGCCTGCCGCGCGTCTGGCCTTCGATCTTCCTGCTCATGGCCGCCTCGCCGCTCATGCTTTCGCCCCCCATTCAGGCCCTGGGAGTGAGGTTCGCCCGTGTACCGAAGACCCGGGCGTGGCCGTTCCTGGTCGGGGCGTTGCTCATCCTCTGCGGGGTCCTCAGGATCTACAAATTCGATTTCCAGCCGCTGGACGACGACGAGTATGCCTCCTGCCAGGCGGTGATCGGCATCGCGCGATGCGGGGCCCCGAAGTTCGTGCCCGAGGGCGTGTACTACACGCGCAGCCCGGCGTACCACTACCTCGTCGGGGCGGTGGTCTGGATGTTCGGCGAGAACCTCTGGGCGATGAGGCTGCCGTGCGCCATGTTCGGGATCGCCACCGCGCTGCTCATCATCCGCACGGCCGACCAGCTCATGCATCGCCCCTGGGCGGGCTTCGGCGCGGCCTTGCTGTTCACGATCCATCCGTTCGCGATCTTCTCGTCGCACCTGGTGCGGTTCTATCAGCAGCAGCAATTCTTCTCGCTGGTTGCGGTCTACTTCTTCTGCAAGGGGTTCGTGGGCGAGCCGTCGCAGAAGTATCGCTATCTGACCGTCCTGGCGTTCCTCGTGGCGGTGCTCAGCCAGGAGATCACCGCCATCATGGCCTTCCAGCTGGTCCTCGGCCTGTTCTGGTACGGTCGAGACGCGGGCTGGAAGCCGAACATCCGGCTCGTGATCGCCGGCGCGATCGCCATCGGATGGATCGTGCTCGACCTGCTCGTCTTCCAGACCCGGTGCCTCACGAGGACCGAGGGCGTGTCCCCCAACGTGGAGGCCAGCATCAAGGCCCACTTCTGGGACCCGTTCAACGTGATCTCGCTG
The DNA here is from genome assembly GCA_031411935.1 of Planctomycetales bacterium. Taxonomy (GTDB): domain Bacteria; phylum Planctomycetota; class Planctomycetia; order Isosphaerales; family Isosphaeraceae; genus JAQGHR01. The sequence goes on from JANOBY010000047.1 coordinate 8,082, forward strand.
TTCCTGGGCTACTCCCGCCTCCACGTCCCGCCGAGCGCGATCCTGGCCCTGTCCTTGCCGCTCTTGATTCGACGAGGCGGGAAGGTCGTCTCCGCCCTGCTCTTCTTCGTGGTCACGGGGGTCCTGCTCACGAACCTGATGGTCTCGCACGTGAGCCTTCGCTACCAGTACTGGATGATCCCGCTCTGGTTGATCCTGGCCGTGAGGGGCCTGGGGCTGCTGACCGAGCGGCTCGCCCTGGCGACCCGGCACGGGGGAGAGACCGAGATCCAGGCCCGGGCCCTGGGGCCGATCCTCGCCGCGCCCATCTTCCTCTCGTTCCTGCTCGCCTGGGCCCCATGGCGGGTTGTCGCGTCGTATGACTGCAAGATCCTCAACGACTCGACCGGGGCCTTCCGCTTCGTTCGCGGGCAGCTCCGGCCGGGCGACGCGATCGCCGCGAACGAGCCCCACCCCCACGCCGCCCACCTGGAGGCCGGACACGTCAATTACGACCTGACCGTCCCCTTGCTGCAGGACTTCGTCATGCTCGAGAAGGGCCGGCTCATCGACCGAAACGGGGGCGGCGAGGTCATCTCCTCGCTCGACGACCTGGTCAACGCCTGCCGCAAACACGATCGCCTGTGGGTGGTCGTCAATCGTGAGAAGTTCCGCACCCGGGGCAAGAACCTGCGATGGGAATATCCCGCGGCCCGCATGGAGCTCTTCCTGCGCAAGAATTTCCAGATCGCCCACCGCGACTACCTCTGGACGGTCTTCCTCTGGGACCGTTCCCGAGGGCAATTCCAGCTCTTCCGAGAATCTTGAACGCACCCGGGCTCCGACGTTCGGTCCGGACCCGAAGGAGAGTGCCGCCTGCATCTCCATGTGCGACGCAGACGGCACGTCACGACCTGGCTCAGACGACCCAGGTGTTGACCAGCTCCAGGGCGTAGTCGATCGTCGAGAGCTTCTTGCGGTTCTTGCCCGTGGTCGCGGTCACCTTCACCACCTCGAACGCGTTCAGTCGGAGGGTGTATCCGGTGGTCACGAGAGACAGGGTCGAGCCGGCCGCGGTCAAGAGGTCGTCCCCGGCTGAGTCCGTGAGGATGGCACGGTCGTTGCCGCCCAGCGAGGCGTCGGTATCAATGATCGCGAAGCCGATCGCATTGTTGTCGAATCCTCGGCCCGAGAGCCTCGCCGCACCCGGGCGAGCTTCCAGGAGGTCATCACCGACGGAATCCTTGAGGGTAGCCTTGTCGACCCCTCCGAGGCTCGACCTGGCCGTGACCTTCGCGAAGTTGTCGACTCGCAAGGAGTAGGCAGACCCATACATCCGGGTCGTGCCGGCGACGGCACCCGCCTCGAAGGTGTCATTGCCGAGCGAGTCGGTCAGGGTCGCGGTGTCCGTTCCCAGGCAACCTCCTCCGGAAACGATGGCCCAGGGAAAGGCTTCGGCCGTCACGTCGAGCCCCGGCCCCACCAGCCGGGCCTGGAGGGACGAGCCGGTGAGCGTGTCGTCGGCCTGAGTTCCGGTCAGGTAAGCTCGGTCAGCGCCGCCGGAGCTGCCCGATCCGGCGACCTTGTCGAAACCGATGGCATGGATGTCGTATCCCGTGCCGATCATCTGGCCCTCGATCGGCCCGCCGTAGAAGCGGTCGTCTCCGATCGAACCGGTCAGCCGCGCGGTGTCGAAACCTCCGGAGTTGGCATAAGCGTCCACCCGGGCGAACCCGCGAGCCGTGAGGTCGAACCCGGTCCCGTAGAGCCGTGACACCGACGGGTCGGAGACGAGGGTGTCGTTGCCCGCGGAGTCGTAAAGATAGGCCCGATCCACTCCGCCGGAGCCCGCGACGGCCTCGTATCGGTCGAATCCCCGCACGTAGTTGTAGTAATTGTCGCCGTAGAGCCTCGCATCGCCCGGGGTCGCCTTGAAGGTGTCGTCACCGGCGGAGTCGGACAAAACGGCGGTATCGTTCCCGCCCGCGGTCCCGTAAACATAAACGCGCTCGACGCCGGCGACTGTGGCCAGATAGCCCTGGCCACTTAATTCGCGGAAGGTCGGAGTCGCCTTGTATACGTCGTCGCCGGCCGTGTCGTAAACGAACGCCCGGTCACCCAATCCGCCCTTGAAGGTTACGCCCGCGGCCCCGTTGATCTCCAGGCGAACGCCCGGCGCGATCAACGTGCTGTTCCACGGCGCGATGGTCATCGCCTCCGAGCCCGGGAGCCCCACGATCGACACCCGATCGTTGCCGCCCAGTCCGTCGAAGGTCAGCAGGGTCGACACGCTGGCGTCGATGAGATCCCACATGTCATTGATGTGGATCTGGTGGGTATTCACGCCCAGGATGATTTCGACGACGTCGTCCTGCTCCGTTCCCGCGTATGCGGTCTCGACCTTGTAGGAAACCGGCGAGGACACCGAATCCGTCTCGGCGAAATTGTAGTTGTATCCCTCCTCGCCCGGGCGGATCGCGATCCCCCGGAAGATATCGCCCCCGACGGTTCCGTTCCGAGCGATCGGACTCGCCAGGCCGAGAAACGTACCGATCGATTCGCGGCCGTCGAGCCACCCTACGGGCTGCGTTTCCTGGATCTGGTAGACCCCGGGTCGCAGGCCTTCGAAGCGATAGGATCCGTCGGCCGCCGTGGCCGTGACCAGGCTCACGGGCTGGCCGAAGTCGTTGGTCCCCGCGAGTGAGACGACAACCTTGCCGATACCCACCTCGGAGCCGTCGAAAATCCGATCGCCGTTCTGGTCCGCATACACCCACCCGCGAAAACGGGCGGGTTCAATCCGGCCGAGGGCATAGTTGTCCGCGTGTTGCCCCGGAAGGATCGTGATTCCCGACAGACTTCCCGCCAGGGCCAGCCCGCCGTTGGTCCCGATCTGCGACCCCCCGCTGAGGGTCCGTCCCGACGGGTCTTCGCCCGAGACCCGGTAGATCCCGGCGGGCAAGTTCTCGAAGTCGAAGCAACCGTTGGTCGTGGTGATTACCGATCGGTTCACGGGGTTGCCCGCGAGGTCGGAACCCACGATCGTCACGACAATGCCCGGCAGGCTGGGGTCGGCGGGGTCCGCCTTGCCGTTGCCGTCCAGGTCGAGGTACGCCTGGCCGTCGAAGGAGGCCGGGGCGAGCGTGACGGTGGGGTTGGCGATGGCGTTCGTGATCGCGATCGAGGTTCCCGCAAGGTCAACCGCCCACGATGTGTTGATCGGCGCGTTGATGGAGGTGATCATTGCCCCACCGCTGCCGTCTGCGTTCTTGAGCGACATCACCACACCGGGATCGGTCGCCTTGACGGCTCCTGAGAACAGGCCCCAGACCGTTCCGTTGGCCACCGAGATCACACCGAAGGTGTCGCCGGGCGTCATCGCATACGAGTCGATGCCCTGATAAACCTTGCCCCCCTGCGGGGTCTCGAACGAGTCGGAGATGACCACATGGCCCAGGGTTGAGTCGGTCAGGGCACGCCTGGCCGCCTCGACCGCGAACTCGCGCGTTCCTGGGATCAGACTGCCCATACCCTCGAGGCTGAAAATGGCGACTTCGCCCTGGAGAGGAGTGCCGTCCTTCAGGTAATTCACCCCTACCGATCCGTTGGGGCTTACCTCGAAGCCCCCCTGCTTGTAGCCGGCGAGTTGGCCCACGATGTCGTTCTGCTGCTGGGTCGTGGTGTAGGCTTGCATGTCCCGGAAGAGAGGAGTCTTGCTCAGGTTTCGCGAGGCGTTCGTGACCTCGGACACGGGCGTCGCCTTGCCTCGGGCACCCGTGATCTGGAAGACCATGTCGTTGTAGTCGCGGTCGCTCGAACCATCGAGTCGCAGGTCTTCGAACGCGAACAGGCTCCCGTGACCGTCGAGGTCGCCGACCTGCCCCAGGTATTGTGGCGAGACCGCGTAAGGGTTGGCCGCGGGGACCGAAAAGAGGGGCCTCAGGCTTGTCGCATAGGTGAGTGACTTGAATACAGTCTGCACCGTCCCGTTGGGCACGAGCATCGCGGCGAACCGACCACCGGGATTCATGCTCACGGTCCGCACGCCCGCGTAGGCTCCCTTGTTCATGTTGCCTTCCCAGGGCAGACTCGCGGTGAACCTCGCTCCTTCCTTCTCGGCCTTGATCACCACATGCCCCTGATTGGTCTCGCTCAGGGCACGACGGGCCGCCTCATGAATGTACTCGTACGAGCCGGGCTTGTAGGCGTCCATGCCGTCGAGGCTATAGATGGCGAGCTGACCGTTGTAGCCCGCCCCGCGGAACAGATAATCAACGCCCACCTGACCCGTGGGGCCGACATTGAAGACGCCGACCTCGCCGATCCCCTCGGGGGCGGAGTAGCCGGGACTCCCCACCATCAGACTCGTGTTGACCAGGCCTCCGGTTGTCGTCGTCCAGGAGGAGACCTTGGTCGTTTTGTTCGACAGCAAGTCGGTCCCGCCCTGGGCGTCGAACTTCACCGACTTGACCGCCGCGGCCGAATACGCCGCCTGAAGATCCGAGCCCGGCGTGTCGGACTGGAGGCGGACGAGGATGCGGGAGAGGTCCGGGACGGTGCTGGTCACCCCGCCGATCGTGGTGGTCGTCTCGCCATAATCGACATGGGCCAGGTCATTGCCCGGAGTTCCCACGATCGCGAGCACCCCGGTCTGGCTGCTGAGCGTGATCGACGACGCCAGCAATTGCCTGGGCTCGAGCGATTCGAGCGGCAGAAGCGCCCTGGAGGAACGACGTCGGTTCGCATTGCGAATCGTGCGGATATGCAGGCGGAGCGACTTGCAGAAGATGGTGATCAGCACGGGCGTGTTCTCGAATGACGCCGGACTTCCCGATGGTGAGTACGCCCGACCCGCAACAGGAGGGTCTGAAATCGAGGCGAACGGGGGAAGCACGAGGGATATCCGCCAAAGCACTCGGGGTGCCTCTGCGCGAAGTCTAGTCCAGGATGCGACCGGGTTGGTGCGTCGATCCAGGCCCGGGACTCGCAAAACCCCAGGAATTCCCGGTCTTTTTCGCCAATCACGGGTGTTTGCGAAACCGGTGATGCCCATCCAGACGTGAAGCGGGTGGGAGGGCTGGGCCGTCTCATCTTGATCGAGTCGCTCGCAATCCGCCTCAGAATGAGACCCGTTGCGAGAGGCGGAGTCTCGGCCTTCTCACATGACTTCTCGCCTCAAAACGAGAAGGAATTCGCAATTCGATCCACGTCGAGACGGACGGAATGCGTCGTCGTGAGTGTGGATTAAATGCATCATCCCGGAGGGATTTCGCCCGATTCGTGGCGCAAGTCCTTCAGAGGAAGGAGCTATCGATCGCTCCAGTTCGGTCATGCGATGAGATTCGCAGATCAAATCTCGGCCTACGGTTCTCCCATGGGCACGACGTTCGTTCTAGGACAGAGCGACGTTAAGGGGCGGCCAAGGTGGCCAGCCGACCTCGAATCGCCTTGAGAACGAGACAAGTTGGCCTCGTCGCTCACACTGGAGGATACATGAAGATCGCTGTCGTAGGTACCGGCTATGTGGGGTTGGTCACTGGTACATGTCTGGCGGATGTGGGACATGAAGTTGTTTGCATTGACAGGGATGCAGCGAAGGTCAACTCGCTCCTCGCCGGCCAGATCCCGATCTTCGAGCCCGGTCTTGAGGAGATCGTCCATCGCAATGTGCTCTCGGGCAACCTGAGGTTTACGTCCGACCTGCCCTCGGGCGTGGCCGAGTCCGAGATCGTCTTCCTGGCCGTGGGCACGCCCCAGGGGGACGACGGCAGCGCCGACCTCTCGGGCATCTGGGCCGTCGGCCTCGCCGTGGCGAAGACCCTGACCGAGCCCAAGATCATCGTGATCAAGAGCACGGTGCCGGTGGGGACGAACGCCGAGCTGACCCGCCTCATGTCCGAGGTGACCGACATCCCGTTCGACGTGGCGAACAACCCCGAATTCCTCAAGGAAGGCTCGGCGATCCCCGACTTCATGAGCCCGGACCGCGTGGTGGTGGGTGCCCGCCGCGACTCGGTGATCGAGCAGCTCTACGAGCTGTACAAGCCGATCGTCGGGGCCGAGCGTCCCTTCCTGGCCATGTCGCCCGAGTCGGCCGAGCTGACCAAGTACGTGGCCAACTGCCTCCTCGCGACCAAGATTAGCTTCATCAACGAGATGGCCAACCTTTGCGGCGAGTACGGGGCGAGCATCGATGCTGTGTGCCGGGGGATTGGCCACGACCGTCGCATCGGCTTCAGCTTCCTGTCGCCGGGGCCCGGCTACGGCGGATCGTGCTTCCCGAAAGACGTCCGCGCCGCGATCCACATGGCCAAGTCCATGGGCCTTCCCGCGAGGATGATGGAGGCCGTGGACGAGGTGAACGAGGCGCAGAAGCAGATCCTCGGCCGCATGATCCTCGACCACTTCGGCGACACGGCCGAGGGCCGGACCGTGGCGATCTGGGGCCTGGCCTTCAAGCCCCAGACCGACGACATCCGCGAGTCGCCCGCGTTGACCCTGATCGACGACCTGCTCGAGGCTGGCGTGTCGGTGCACGTGGTGGACCCCGAGGCCAAGGATAACGTGAAGGCGATCTACGGAGACCGTATCACCTACTTCCAGAAGCCGTACGACGCCCTCGAACACGCCGATGCCATGGCGCTCATGACCGAGTGGGACGAGTTCCGCTCGCCCGACTTCACGCTCATGGGGGTGATGATGAGGGAGCGGGTGATCTTCGACGGACGAAACCTGTTCGACCCCGCCAAGGCCACCCGCGCCGGGTTCCTCTATCAGGGTGTGGGACGTGCGGCCCAGCAGCCGGAGCCAGTCAGGGATGGGGCGCGTTCGCCCCATCACCATGCCTTCACCAAACCCCGACCTCATACGTCGCGATGGTCGGGCTCGCCGGCCTCGGCGATGTCGCCTGCCGGCCTCAGGGCCGAGGTCCAGACGGCCGACGTTTCCGCCTGTTCTTGAGCTCTCCCGCTCAAGACTCGCTCTTCAACCATGACCAACCTCCACGCCCGGAATCGCCTGAACAGGAACCTCACTGATGAGTCTCGCTAGCCCTTCTCGCCCCTCGAATTTTGTCGACGCCCACGAGCGTATCATGCACAAGCGATACGAGGCCCCGGGGTTGTCGCCTTCGGACCAGTCGTCTCGCAGCAACGCCGGCCGGGACGAGCGTCGGGTCTCGCGCAAGCTCAGTTTCGTGATCCCCGTGAAGGACGAGCAGGAGTCGCTCGTCCCCCTCTACGAGAGGATCTGCGAGCAGCTGCGGGACGACGACACCTTCGAGCTGATCTTCATCGACGACGGCAGCAAGGACGGGTCCTGGAACGTGATCAGGTCGCTGGTCGAACGCGACCCTGAGCGCGTCCGAGGCCTGAAGTTCCGCCGCAACGCCGGCAAGGCGGCCGCCCTGACCGCGGGCTTCCGCGCGGCCCGAGGCGCCGTGATCTTCACCCTGGATGCCGACCTCCAGGACGACCCCAAGGAGATCCGCCGCTTCCTGGCCAAGCTGTTCGAGGGCTACGACCTGGTCAGCGGCTGGAAGAAGGTCCGCCACGACCCCTGGCACAAGGTCCTGCCCAGCCGCATCTTCAACCGGCTCCTGAGCTGGATCTCGGGCGTGAAGCTGCACGACCACAACTGCGGGTTCAAGTGCTACCGGGCCGAGGTCGTCAAGAACCTCACCTTGCACGGAGAACTCCACCGGATGGTCCCCGCCCTGGCCGCGATCGAGGGCTACAAGTCCACCGAGATCGTCGTCGAGCACCATCCCCGCAAGCACGGGGTGAGCAAGTACGGGTTCGAGAGGTACCTCCGCGGGTTCGTCGACATGATGACCGTGGGGTTCCTCAGGAAGTACCGCGACCGACCGGCGCACTTCATCGCCGGGGTCTCCGCGACCTTCGCCTTCCTCGCGTTCTCGACGGGCGCGCTGGGCATCAGCCTCGCGATCCTGGGCTTGCCGATCGCCGCCGCCACGGGCCTGATCGCAGGCTCGGTGTTCCTGGGCACCGCGGTCCTCGGTTCGTTCTGCTGCCTGATCGCCGAGATCACCAACCGCGGTGGGCTCCGGACCGGCTGGAAGCTGCCAATCATCGAGGACACCGCCGCCGAAGGGTCGAACATGGAGGGCCAGCAGCCGCCGGCCGCGCCCGTGGATCTTCGTTTCGCCTCCACGCACTGATCCGAGGCGTCCGCCCCTTTAACCCTGAAGATCGCGTTCTAGAGCCCAGGAGCGTTTGAGCCGTGAAGACCAGCGTTTCTCGCATCGATAGCCCCGAAGTCGACGCCCGCTCGGGGCCACTCAAGGTTCTCGTCCTGGGCTCGACCTACCCCCGCCACGAGGCCGACTACGCCGTGCCCTGGTTGCGCGAGACCGTCAAGCGGCTCTCGGCGCGAGGGCACCAGGTCACGATCCTGGCCCCGTCGTTCCGCGGCTTGAAGTCGCACGAGATCGACGGGATCCCCGTCCACCGCTTCCGCTATGCGCCGAAGAACTGGGAATGCCTCACCCACGAGCAGGGGGCACCGAACCGCATCCGCAAGCCCATCTACCAGTTCCTGGGCCTGCCTTATGTGATCTCGGGAGCCCTGGCCGCGGCGAGCCTCGCCCGCCGCGAGAAGTTCGACGTGATCCACGCCCACTGGCCCTTCCCCCACGGTCCGATCGCGGCGGCCGCTCGTGCGGCCTGCGGGGCCCCCGTCGTCATGAACAGCCACGGCGCCGAGTTCGCTCTCGCCCGTCGCAAGAAATGGGTCCGCCCCCTGCTGGCGAGGACCTTGAGGAACTCCGATCGCCTGATCAGCAACAGCTCGCACACGGCGGCGGAGGTCAAGGCCCTATCGGGATGCGATTCCGAGGTCATCCCTTACGGCACTACCGTGGCGGCCAGGCCCTCCCCCCTGCCTCGCAACGTGATCTCGAAGATTCTTTTCACGGGCCGACTCATCCAGCGTAAGGGGGTCGAGTATCTGATCCGGGCCATGCCGAGGATCCTGGTCGAGCGGCCCGCCATCCTTCAGATCACCGGCGACGGCGACCAGCGTGCCATGCTCGAGGCCGAGGCCCGGAAGCTCGGCCTGGAAGCCTCCGTCCAGTTCCTCGGGTTCGTGAGCAACGCGGAGCTTGACGCCCTCTACGCCGGTTGCGATGTGTACGTGAACCCCTCGGTCGTGGACGATAACGGCGACACCGAAGGGCTTGGTGTGGGGCCCATCGAGGCCTTCTGCCACGGCCGTCCCGTGGTCGCGTGCGGTGTGGGCGGGATCCCCGACGTGGTGAAGCATGAGCGCACGGGCCTCCTCGTCCCCGAGAAGAACCCCGAGGCCCTGGCCTGTTCCATCCTGGACTTGCTGGCCGACCCCGAGCATGCCAGGAGCCTTGCGGAGTCGGGGTTGGAATTCTCCCGTCGCCAGTTCGACTGGGACCGGATCGTCGGGGCGCTCGAGGACGTGTACCGTGGCGCGATCGAGGCTCGCCACGGCTCGACGAACGGCAAGGCCAAGCCTGCACGCTCTCGAGCCTCCACCAGGGCCATGTCGTGAGAGTGCAATGGGCCATCTGCGCGATCTCGGAAGACGCGATGGCCTCTCACGACCCCCGAATTCGCGAGATGAACGCCTGAGCTATCGGAGCACCCCACGAAGAACTAGGCCGCGCGAGGTTCGTGCGCACGCTCGGTGAGCATGGCCCTCGCTCAGTCCAAGGGAAGGTCATCCTGATCATGTCGGATTCGTCGAAAGCCTCCTCCGCCTGGAGTCGCCCGCTGGCCGCCCTGGTGGCGGTCCTCATCCTGGCCGCGATGGGCTGGAGCCTCTGGACTCATGGCGGTCCGATGTTCCGGGCGGCCTCCGGGCTCGATGCTTCCGCCATGGCCGTGGCCCTGGGGATGTGCCTGGCCTATCGCGTTGTGAACGGTTTTGGCTGGGGACTGATCCTGGGCGCCCTGGGCGAACCGGTCAAGCCGGTGCCGGCGGCTCGCGTGTGGCTGGCCTCGGAAGCCTGTCGCTGGCTGCCCGGGAGCCTCTGGTCATTCGGGTCGCGTGCGGTCCTCGCCTCACGACGCGGGTTGCCCGGGTCCACGGTCGCGGCCAGCCTGGTCATGGAGCTTGCCGTGACGGTCCTTGCCTGGGTCGCGGTCGCCCTGCTGGGGATCAACAGCGTGAAGTTTCCGGAATCGCTCACGCAACCGATCCGTTCGTTGTCGGCACCGATGGTCGTCTCGGCCCTGGGGATCCTGGCGATCGTCGCCATCGTTGGGTCACGATCGGCCTGGGTCCATCATCGCCTGGTGAGACTGCTGGGGGCCGGCAAACTCCTCTGCGCGAAGCGTCCGAATGGGGGGAAGTTGCTGGGGGCGTTCGCCTTTTATGTCGTCATGGGCATGTTCAACGGGGCCACCTTGTTGGTGATTGTCAGGTCATCTCCGGGCGGTCTGTCGTGCCCCCCGACCGCGGTCGTCGCGGCCAATGCGCTGGCCTGGCTTGTCGGGTTCTTCGCGCTCTTCGCGCCGGGGGGACTTGTGGTGCGAGAGGCTTGCCTGTCGGCGATGCTCTCACCCTGGATGCCCGCCGAGCAGGCCCTTGCCGTGGCTCTCGCGTGGCGTATGCTCCAGATCGTCGCCGAGATCGCCTGCTTCGCCGCCGTGGCGGCCTGGGGGCTTCCCGGATCGCTTTCCGTCGGGAGTCAGGCCATCCCCTCGCCGCATCACTCTGCTGTGCCGGACCTGGTGGGTTCAGATTGTTGAGGGAGATCCGGCGGGCGGCCCTTCCAGCAGAGAGAGCTGCTCGCGCCTGCACTGGCGCCCCGTGTGAACGTTTCCGCGAAGGCTCCTGCCAGGGAGTTCCATCCCCATGACCGGCCTGTTTGACCAGTGGCACCTCTATTCGGTCATCGTCGACCGAGACTACATGCAACACCGGGAGATCTCTTCGCGAGTCCGGGCTCGGCTCTCGTCGATGGGGGATCTTTCCACGGTTGTGGACCTGGGTTGTGGCGACGGGACCATGGCCAGGGAGTGTTTGCGTGATCATCGAGTTGAGCACTATGTGGGGCTGGATCTCTCGGCTGACGCTCTCCACCGACTACGCGGGAGACCTGCGCCTGGGCTCGGCGATCGTCCTGCTCGGCTCGATCTCCACCAGGTGGACATGATTCAGGCCCTGCAAGAGATGCCGAGGAGATCGGTTGACCTCGTTCTCGCCAGCTTTTCGCTGCACCACCTCGATCGAGCCCAGAAGGTCGATGCACTCCGGCAACTGGTTCCCGTGCTCAAGCCGGGAGCCTTGTTCCTCTGGACGGATTCCGTGCGCAAGTCGCAGGAAGACCGCGCGGCTTTTCTCCTGAGTCTGGAGAAGGAGATCCGGTCCCACTGGTTGGCCCTGACCGCCGAGGAGGTCGAGCACACCGTGCGTCATATCCACGAGTCGGATTTTCCCGAGGACGAACCCTGGATGCTCGCCGAGACCTTCGCTGCCGGATTGAGCCATGGGGAGCGTCTCCATCGCGAAGGGCATTTCGGGGCCTGGTGCTTCACGGCCCCGTGACCCGATTTGAGAAGACTCTCGCCGCTGGAGTGCCTCTGCAGCCATGAGGGAATCAGCTCGGCAGGCGGTTCTCGTAGTAGGAGCTCAGCACGAGAAGGCGATTGACCTGCCGGGCGACCATGAAGCCCGCGATCAGGATCGAGGCCATCACGATGTTGGGGCGGTGATCGGTCTGCCATAGGGTGCCCCTCCACCAGGCGTCGAGCAGGAGCACCGCGTAGCCGACCTCCGCCAGGGCGGTCGCGAGCCAGACGAGCCCCACGCGGAACCACAGGCCCGAGGCCACGACAAGCAAGGGATAGCCGACGACCATCGAGGTCCCGACCGCCTCCAGGAGCCAGAGGCTGATGGTCAAAAACGCCACGTCGGCGGCGGCCCATGCCGGCCTCACGGCGCTTCGGATTTGATCCCTGCGCGAGGCGATCTGGAGCAGGACCGAGGCGATCGCCCAGGCGGCAAGTGTGGTCGTGACGGCCAGGTGAAGTCGAGGGATGGGGCGGGGACTGGTGAGGTAGTTGACCTGGGTGAGGACCTCGACGATCCCGAGCCCGATCAGTCGGGTCACCAATTGCGGCTCACGCCGGGTCCAGCGTCGAAGGCGGAGCCAGGGGCCGGCCCGCATGGCCTGGACCTCTTCGCTCCTGAGCGCCCGTTCCAGGTCTTCGGCCAGGGCCTCGGCCGAGGCGTAACGTTCGGCCGGGTCCTTCTCCAGGCATTTCAGGCAAATCGCCTCCAGTTCGGGCGGGATGCCGCCCCGGATCTGGCTGGGCCGCGTGGGGTCTCGTTCCAGTACCTGGAGGAGAGTTTCCATGACGGTCCCCGCCCGGAACGGTGGGCGTCCGGTGAGGAGTTCGTAAAGGATCGCCCCAAGGCTGTACACGTCCGCGGCGGGTCCGACCTCACGCCCCTGCCCGCCGGCCTGCTCGGGGGCCATGTAGCTGGGCGTGCCGACGATCGCGCCCGACTGGGTGAGTCCGCTGTCCTTCCCCACCCGGCGGGCCAGTCCGAAGTCCGTCACGTACGGGCGTCCTTGCGAGTCGATCAGGATGTTGGCGGGTTTCAGGTCGCGGTGGAGATAGCCGCGACGATGAGCGGCGTGGACCGCACGGGCGACCAGCGTCAGCAGCCGGGCGGAAGCTTTGGGATCGTGGATCACCCTGGGGACGAGCTTGCCGAGGTGCTCCCCGTCGATCCACTTCATGGTGAAAAAGAGGCCGTGCTCCCTGTCGATCTCGTAGACCGGGACGATGTTCGGGTGGTCGAGCGAGGCCGCCGCCTCGGCTTCGAGGAGGAATCGAGACTTCTCGGACTCGGTGGCCAGGGCCCCCGCCTGGAGGACCTTCAGGGCGACCAGGGAGTTGAGACTTCGCTTCCTCGCCTTGAAGACGATTCCCATCCCGCCTCGGGCGATCTCCTCCAAGAGCTGAAAATCCCCGAAATCGGAGCCTGGGCCTCCCGGCTCAATCGAACCGACCGATTTGCCGGCCTCCGCGAAGGATTTTCGCCCCGGGACGTGAGCGATCGTCGCGACTTCCTCGGCACGGGGAACTTCGCCGACGAGGGGAGGTGCGAAGGCCGCGTCGATCGCATCGCATCGGCCCGGGAAACGGTCGCGGTACTCCTTCGTGGTGGGTTCCTCCCCCATCTCTCGACGCAGCTCAACCTCGACGGCCAGCAGCTCGATGAGCAACTCCGGGCCATTCGGATCGGGGCCGGAGAGGATCTGATCTTCGATTCGTGGACGTTGACCCGCCCTCCACGCCGCCTCGTGACGCTCGCACGCGAGGTTGACCCGCCAGGCCCATTTCAGCGATTCGGGGTCGGGAATCGGAGGGGGCTTGAGCGACATGACTCCGGTTCCCGGACAGGTTTGAGGCGGTCGTCGCGTCGACTTCAGGAGTCACAGGAGGCCAGGATTCCCAGCCTCCAACCTTCCGACCTCGGAATCGTGCGGCATTTCAGGGGAGCGAAGCGAGCCATGTCTTGCGGATCAGGTCGAGGCGTCGTGCCACGGTCCGGCGAGCGCAGCCGAGCTGGGTTGCGATCTCGTCGTTGGTGTAGCCTTCCATCCGCGCGAGGGCGACCGCGCGTAGCGAATCGTCGCCCAGGGCCTCAAGGAGACGACCGCATTCCTCGGCCACCATCGCGGCGATCTCGGGCGTGGGGTCGGCGGCCGGGACCTCGGCCACCGCCCGGTCGTGCCCGGCCAAGAGATCAGCCTCACGGCGCACCATGCCTCCGCCTCGTTTGCGGCGTCCTTCCCTTCGGGACTGGGCCTGGACCTTGCGGGCCGTGATGAGGACGAGAAGCCGCCAGAGCTCGTCGCGGTCGGCGAGTTGCGGGAACTGGCCTCGCGCGGCCCCGGCGCAGAAGCTCTCGAATGCGCTGAGGGCGGCGTCTTCCTCGTCGGCCTCGGCCGATCGCCGTCGCTCAGCGGACAATCTCGCCCGAGCGAGGCGGACGAGGCGATCGAAGTAGCGATCCCACAGGGGCTGCGCGGCCGCCTTGTCGCCGGCCTTCAAGTCGTCGATCCAGCGAGTGATCGATCCCTCTTCGTCGGGCCGCATGTGGTCCCCCGGGCTTGTCCGACGAGGATCAAAGCCTGATTGTAGGGCGATTGCGGGGCAACCACAAGATTTCCGTCTGGCATGTGGCACGATGTCGAGACTTCCGGACATCTCCTGCATGGACACCTGGGCGAGCCGAGGGTTCATGGCGTGACGGGCGGCGACCTGATTCAATCGCTCCAGTCACGATGCCCGAACTTGCACCGTTCGATGGTTCTGTGTCGATGCCGATCCGCGATCGCCCGGACAAGTCGGTGGGAGGCCGCGATGGAGTTGCTACTGGGATTCGTTCTGGTACTTGCCGTGATCGCCGTGATCGGCCACGGGATCTGGGTCGGAGTCCGCGCGGTCGTTCGCATGCTGGGTTCCCGTTCTTCCTCGGCGGAAAGGTCGATTGCGGCCCATCTCTGCCCTCGTTGCCGAGAGTTCTGGGAGCCGCGATCCGGGGCCGATCGCTGCCACCTCTGCGGGTGGCCTGGGAATGTCCCCTCGATCCAGGCTGGGGAGAACTCGGTCAGGGCGATGGCAAGGGTGCGAAGCCGGGTGGAACGCTTCGCGGAACTGGGCTTGCTCACGACCGCGACCCGCGACCGGCTGATCGGGGTTCTCGGTGAGGAGGTCTCCTCGGTCGGAGTGACCGTCCACGAGGCGAAGCCCTCGCCCGCGCCCACGCCGTCTGCTCCTCAACCCACGCCCCTGGAGAAGCCCGCGGTCGAGGTCTCCACGCCCGTTTCGCCGTTTCAGGAGATCGCGGCCCGCGCCATTGCGTTTCGCGAGGCTCGCCGACCGCAGTCAGAGACTCATACGATCGCCGAGCCAATCTCGCCGCGGAAGTCGCGTGATGTTCGCGAGCTCATGCTGGGGTTCCTGGAGCAGAGCAACATCCGCTGGGGCGAGATCGTCGGCGGATTGCTGATCGTAGGGTGCTCGCTTGCGCTGGTCATCAGCTTCTGGTCGAGCATCGCCGAGCGTCCCCTCCTGAAGTTCGGCCTGTTCAATGGGACCACCGCCCTGGTCTTCGCGCTCGGGATCCATGCGGAGCGGCGATGGAAGCTGCCGACCACAGCCACGGGCCTGCTGCTTATCGCGTCGCTGCTCACGCCGCTGAACTTCCTCGCCGTGGCCGCGCTGGGGCGGGGGGATGCGGTCGAATCGGTCTGGGGGATCGCCGGCGAACTGGGGGCCGCCGCCCTCTTCGCGGGGTTGTTGTACGCCGCCGGGAGATCGCTCGTTTCGGGAGCATCCTGGGCTCTATGCGTGGGCGTTCTCGTCCCTTCGCTGGCCATGCTCCTGACTCGCCGATGGGTGGATCCGGGCCGGGGTGCCCTGGCGCTGCTGGCACTCGGCTCGATCCCGGTTTTGTCCGAGATCCTGGCCGTGGGCGGGCTCATGCTTCGTTCGAGGAGGGAGCCGGGCGATCCCGAGCGTGATTCTCGCGAAATGCTCAGCCTGCTCGGACCGGCCCAGTTCGCCGTGTCGCTGAGCCTGGGGTTGATCGTTGCGCGAGGAGGTCCGCTCTCCACGATGCTTCATCGACTGGCGCCGCTCGCCCCGTTGGCCGGGGTGCCGGTACTGGCCGCGGGGCTCTGGCTGTGGAGGAAGACGTCCGAGGTGAAGCTCGTCGGATATCGGACGGCGGGAGCGGGGATCGCGGCCGCCGGCACGATGCTCATGCTCGCCGGATTGGCTCTCGCCTGGCCAGGCCCGGCCGTGCTGATCCCCGTGGCGATCCTCAACTTCGCCATCCTGACGGGGCTGGCCATCCTGCTCCAGATCCCCGCCGCCCATGCCCTGGCGGGATTCTGCCTCGCGCTCGCCTACCTGGTGGGTTGGTCCGTCGCCTCGGGCGGGATGCCATGGGAAGGGACGACGTCGGCGGGAGCCGAGCGGGCCTTGCTCTCGGGGCAAAGCGGCGCTGCCATGGTCCCTCTCGTCCTGCTCTTTGCGGTTGCAAGCGGGGCGACCGCGCTGAAGGGGCGCCGGGCCGACGCGCGGGCGTTCGCCCTGGTGGCCTCCGTGGCGGGCGTGTTCAGCCTGGCGCTGGTCACCTGGCATGGGTTCGGCCGGTTGGGCGATCCGCTGGGCGCTACCTGGGTTTACGCAACTTACGGAATCGTCGCGGTCGTCTGCGCGGAATGGTTCGCGAGACATCCGATCTACGCGTCGAAGACCCGCGAGGAAGAGGCGTGGGTCCTGCCCTGGGCGGGTTCCGGACTGGTGCTGGTGGCGCTTGTGCAGGGACTCATGTTCCGCCCAGTCTTCGCGTACCGGCAACTTCCCTGGGTCGTGGCCCTGCTGGCCCATGCCTCGATCGATCTTTTGGCTCTGGCCCTTCTTGCAAGGCCACCATCAGGCCTCCTCAAGAAGGGCCCGATTTTCCGCAAGGTGGCGGATCTCTCGGCCCTGGGATCGTCGGGACTGGCGGCCCTGGGGCTGGCGGTGTTCGCCTCATTCGTCGCACCCACGGTCTCCTCGATGAACTTGCTCGGGCTTGCGCTGGTCTGGCTGGCCCTTGCCTGGCGATGGGGCTCTCCGAGGATTTTCGCCGGGTCTCAGGCGGCTCTGGCGGGTTCGGCGGTATTCGCGGTCGCGAGGGTGTTGCAGGGCACGGACTGGTACTCCGCGTCGAGGGCCCCCTGGCTCGATCCCCGGACCTTGCAGGCGCAGGCAATCGCCATGGCGGGGTTGGCCCTGGGCTGGATTGCGTTGCGGTTGGGGGTTCGGAGGTGGGGAGCGTGGGCCGACGAATCGGAGAGCTTTGCGGCCGTTGCCCATTCGTTGCTCAACCCCCGATGGCCCTCGTTCGATCGCCTGCTCCGGGGCGCCGCGGTGCTGGTTCTGGTCGGCCTGTCGATCTACGGGGCGTTGCCCGGGGTTGCGCAGGAGCTGACCCCTCGCGATCAGGCCGCCGGATTTGCCGCAGGGATCGATCGGGGCGGAGGCCGGATTGTGCCCCCGACCTCGGCGTTCGAGATCCTCCAGCTTCCTCATACGCAGGCCCTTGGTGGAGGCTCGTGGGCGTTGCTCGCGCTCGCGCTCACCGTCCTGATGGCCGGTCAGTGGGAGAAGTTCCGTCGGCACGAGCTGGTCGCGGCGATGCTTGTCGCTTCGATGGCCGCCCCGTTGTGGGCGGGGAGGTGGGAGCCTGTCGTGGCCACCGCCTCGGCCCTGCGATGGGCGAGCGCCGGGGTCCTGCTCCTCCTCTCGGCGCTGGTGTGGGCCCGGCGACCGCTCTCCGCATGGGCATTTCGCGTGGGCTGGAGGATTGACGAAGGGGCGGGCCACCTGACCGGGATGGCGACCGGGTCGGCGATCGCCCTCGCGTTGTTGCCGATGGCCGCCATGGGGGCGTATCTGACCACGGTGGCCTTGCTCGGGACTCCTCCGCGTGCCGAGGAATCGCGACTTTGGGTCGGTTCCGCCATCCTCTTCGTCACCCTGGGCGCAGCGGGGTGCGTGCTTCCGAGGCTGAACCTGACTCGATGGCGGGGGGCCAGGACGGATCGGCCCACCTGGGCCCGGCAATTTGGTGCGCTGCTCGTGGCGTTGGGGACGCTCCCGCTGGTCGCCGTGACGGCGATCGTGGTGGGCGGAGCCCTGGAGGGGAACCCGATTGTCGGCCCCGAGCCGGGCTCGTTCTTCACCCGGATCGGTCTTGCCGGTTCGTACGTCCCGCCGATCGTGATCCTGGCCGGGACCCTGGTGGGTTTCGCGCTTCGTGAGCGGTCCTCGGGCTTCGCGCTCGCCGCGTGCCTGGTGATGAACCTGGCGGCCACGGTGGGCTATCTACTCGTCGGTGTCTCGGGCGGTGAGCCCGTCAGCGCAAGCCTCGCGGCTCGACTCGCCTTGCTCAATGCGATCGTGGGCTCCCTGTCGAGCCTGGCCTGGATGGGGATGGGGGAGGTCTGGAGGCGACGGAAGGGAGAACAAGCCGGACTTGCGGACGACGGGCGGCTCGTGTTCCTGATCTCGCTGAACCTTGTCCTGGTCGGGATCGTGCTGATCGGAGGGGCCACGGCCCTGTTCGTCAACCCGGTGCCCACGACCCTGCATCGCTCGATCGCCGGGCCCTGGGGATGGGCCGGTCTGGGGCTCTCGTCGGTGTCGGCGATCGCCTGGGCTCGAACCCAACGCCGGTCCCCCTCTCCCGAGCTCCTTGGTGTGGGCCTGCTTGGAGTCGTGACCTTCGCGGCGTTCGGGCTGGTCTTCCGGGACGCGGGGGACTGGCTGACCTATCACGGCCTGATCGTGGCGGAGGCGTCGGCCGGTGCGGCGATGCTGCTTGTCGGGATCCCACGAGCCAGGACTGGCATCGGGCCCCTTCTCGGCGATATCCGCGTCTCGTCCGCTCGCTGGGCGACGGTCGCGCTCTGGGCCGTGGTGGCTTTCTCGCTGCGGGGGTATGGATCCGATCCGCAATCTCCCTGGTGGACGATCGGCGGACTGACCGTGTCCGCGATCATGGCCTCCGTGCTCGCAATCGTCTCGGGTCGTCCTTCGTTCCTTCCCCTGGCAGGCGGCTTGCTGAACCTTGCCGCGACGTTGTGGTGGTGCGACGGCCCCCGATGGGGGCAGGCGGCGGGCGTGAGGGGCGCGTTCACCGACTTGCTCCATGTGAATGGGATCGCGCTGGCCCTGCCTGCGCCGATCTGGCTGTGGATCGAGAATCGGGCGATCCAAGCCTGGAGCCCCCCCGCGATCGGATCTCGCTGGAGAGAGTTCGAGGGGAAGCGGCCCTTCGGACGTATCGCGGCCTGGATGGCCCTGGCTGCCTGCTCGCTGCTGGTTGGCCTGAATCTCGCGGATGATGGCCTGAGGTCCGCTGCGACGGGAAGCACCTTGCTGGGCTGGGTTGCCCTGGGGGCCGCCCTCGTCGCGATGACGGCGGGCCTGTGGGATCCGAGGGCGAGAGGGACGATGGCCGGGCTCTATCTCCTGGGGCTCTGTGCGTGCGGTCAGGCCGTCCATGACCTTCATCTGGAGCCTCGATGGCTCGTGTGGAGTGGGACCATGGTCCTCTCGGCCTACTCGGTCGGCGCGACCTACCTATGGAGTCGTCGCGACATGCTTCGCGGAGTCGCGGAGCGGTTCGGAATTCCGAAGCCCGAGACCAAGGATTCGCTTGCGGCCCTGGCCTGGATGGTCCCGGTAAGCCTTGCCCTGGCCGTTCTGGTGCTTGTCCTGGCGTTCGCCACGATCCTGACGGAGGTGAACGCCGCGATGCGAGCCTCGGCGGCGAACGCGGCGCTGGCCCAGGGGCTTGCCATCGCCATGATGGCCCGGGGCGAACGGAGGGTGCGGCTCCAGCTCGCGTCGCTCGGGGTCGGAGTCCTGGGCGCGATCGCTCTTGGGTGGGCGGGCGTGATGCCCGATTCCGCGAACGCGCTGCTCGACCGGATGTCGGCCGTAGTCGCGGCCTTGCTGGGATCGTCGGCCCTGTACGGGATCGGGCTCTCCAAGGTCCTTCCACATCAAACCGAGTGGACCCGAGCGGGGCGTCGGCTCGTGCCTGTCCTGCTCGTCCTTGGCTTCGTAGGTTTGATTGGTGTGCTCGGGATGGAAGGGGTTGCCCGGTTTTCGGGTCGCGACTTGCCGATGTCGTGGTGGGCGATCACGGCGGTCTCCCTCAGCCTGCTCGCTGCGTCCGTGGCCGCGATCGTGGCGGCCGTGGTGCCCGGTCGTGATCCGTTGGGCCTTTCCGAGAAGGGGCGGACGGCCTATGTGTACGGCTGTGAGGCCCTGCTCGCCGCGTTGTTCTTCCACGTGCGGTTGGCGCTTCCATGGCTGTTCTCAGGGTTCATGGCGCGTTACGCCCCGCTCATCATCCTTGCCCTGGGCTTCGTGGGCGTGGGGCTGGGCGAGGTCTTCCGGCGGCAGAAGAGAACGGTCCTTGCGGAACCCCTGGAGCGGACCGGGGCGATCCTTCCCCTCTTGCCCCTGCTCGGCGCGTTGTGGGCGCCCCCCCGGCCGGGGGAGGACGTGGTCTATCTCGTTCTTCTGGGAGGCCTCTACTCGATGCTCTCGCTGCTCCGGTCCTCGACCGGCTTCGGCGCGATCGCGGCGGTGGCCTTCAACCTCGCCTTGTGGGCGGTACTGGGGCGGTGGGAGGGGCATGGGGTGCTCGAGCATCCCCAGCTCTGGTTGATCCCCCCCGCCCTCTGCGTGATGGCCGGCGTGTATCTCAATCGCGACCGCCTGTCCGAAGCCCAGGCCGCCTCGATCCGCAACGTCGCGGCGCTTGCCATCTACGTCTCGTCGACCGCGGACGTGGTCCTGACCGGGGTGGGGCGGGCCCCCTGGCTTCCGCTCGTCCTGGGCGGGCTCTCTCTGGTCGGGATTTTCGCCGGGCTGTTCCTGAGGGTCCGAGGCTTCCTTTTCCTGGGGCTTGGATTCCTCTCCCTGTCGGTGTTCGCGATCATCTGGTACGCCGCCGTGGACCTCCGCCAAACCTGGATCTGGGCGGCCTCGGGGATCGCGGCGGGGACGCTGATCCTCGCCCTCTTCGCCGTGTTCGAGAAGAAGCGGGCGGAGATCCTGGGCCTCATCGAATCGCTCAAGGGGTGGGACGCCTGATCGCGAGCGGCCCCGCTGAGACGCCGGGCAGCGCGTCCATAACCTCCGCGACGTCCTCCACGCGATGCGCTGGCTTCGTCTACGACCTCCGCGCCGTCCTGCGCTTCGCCAACGGCCGGAGGCCCGAACCCACCGCCGCGGCCCTCGACAGCCGCACCATGCAATCCACCCGCGAGAACGGCCCTCGCGCCGGGTACGATGGGGTCAACGACGCAGGGGATCGAATGTCCTCATAGCCATCGAAACCCTCGTGCGTCAGTTTCGGTGGAGGAAGTGCCACGCCGAATCGGCGGAGGAATTTTTCTCGTCGAGGACTCCATCTCCCCGAGATCTGAACCTCGAGCCAGCTTCGATCGCGATGGACCCTCGATCCCATTCCGGGCCCTGAAACGCCCATGCGATCGCGACCGTTTGACACGATCGCGATCGCATGGCTCGGCATTTCTGAACGGTCTTCTCAGCGAGAGAAGGCGAGGCCGGGGTCGTTACTCGGCGCCCCTACGGCGCGGAAGGTGAAGTGGGTGTCGTCCTGCCAGACGATGTTGCCGGCCATGTTCCCCACGTTCTTGTCGGTGCTCACCAGGGTGAGCACGCCGTCGGAGGCGCTGGTGGTCCCGGCGATCTGCATGGCCGGCTTGCCCGGAGGCGTGACGGACCAGGTGAACCCACCGTCGGCGGCGATGGCCAGCGCGATTTTCGCGCCCTGGGATTGGGCCCCCCATGTCCCGGTCAGTCGGGACGGGTCGAACGATTGAGCCTCGGGCGGGGCGGGCGTAGGTGCGGTGGAGGGCTTCAGCTTCGCCAGGAGCTGCGCGGAGAGAGTGTCGTTGGGCTGAAGCGCCACCACCCGCGTGAGGGGCTGCACCGCGGCCTCGCCCTGCCCCTGGGTGATGTATTCGTAGGCCAGGACGAACTGCGCCTGTGCCGATTTGGGGTTGGCGGTCACGAAAGCTTCGAGCCCTCGGAGCTGTTTGGTATAGGTCTCGGCATCGGGATAGTTGCTGATGAGCGTGGTCCAGTCCCAGCCCGGACCGACCGAGAGGACCGCGTAGAGCGGCGCGGCGGCCTGCTCGTACGACCCTTGCGCGAAGAGGACCAGGCCCAGGAACTCGTGGAGGCTCACATCGTTGGGCAGCTGGGCGAGCCCCTGTTGCGTGAACTGGAGGGCCTGGGCATAGTCGCCCGAGGCGAACGCCTGGCGAGCCTGGTCGATGGCCGACGGGCCGGGATCGGTCGGGGCGGCCTGAGGCGGAGCTGCCGAAGTGTTCAAGGGCTGGGAATAGTTGTAGGCCGCGGGGGCCGCCTGGACCTGCGTGTCGACGGCACCCACGGGGACTGCCCCGGCATAGGGGTTGCTGTAGGAGGAGTAACCATACCCGTAGGCCGGCGAACCGACACCCCAGGCGCCCATGCCCCCGTATCCGGCCACGGCCGTCACGCCGTAGTGATTGTTCCAGGTGCCTGCCGCCAGGCCAGGATGGTACGCATCGTAATCATTGCGATTCGCATAGGCCGCTCCCGCGGCCGCAGCGCCCGCATTTGAATATGGCGACGCGTTGTTATTGTTGGCATACGCGGCCCCCGCGGCGGCTGCCCCGGCGTTAGGGTAGTTGGGCTGGTTTCGGTTCGCGACTCCCGCCCCGGCGGCTGCGGCTCCGGCATTCGGGTAGTTGGGCTGATTACGATTGGCCATCCCTGCGCCCGCGGCGGCCGCCCCGGCGTTGGGATAGTTGGGTTGATTCCGGTTGGCCGCGCCCGCGCCTGCGGCGGCCGCCCCATTATTGGGGAGTTTGGACTGATTCCGGTTGGCCGCGCCCGCGCCTGCGGCGGCGGCCCCGTTGTTGGGAAGTTGGGACTGGTTACGGTTCGCGGCGCCTGCCCCTGCGGCCGCGGCGCCGGCGTCCTGCCGGTTGTTTGCCTGGTTTCGGTTCGAGGCCCCTGCGGCGGCCGCGCCGTCCTTCGTGTTGTCCCCGCCTGCTCCCCGATAACCCGCTCCGCTGCCCCCGGCATACGGATTTCGGCCTGCGCCCGCCTCGCCCGACGGGTTCCTCGGTTGACTGAAGGACGGGCTGTGATTGGATCCGCCTCCACCGCCGCGCTGCATTCCTGCGCCACCCTCCGACCCGCCGTATCCGCCCGCTCCACCTCGCTGAGGGCCGCCCCCGCCGGCACCGCCGAAGCCTCCGCCGCCTCCGCGTTGTCCTCCGCCCCCGCCGGCACCGCCAAAGCCCCCGCCGCCTCCGCGTTGTCCTCCGCCCCCGCCGGCACCGCCGAAGCCCCCGCCGCCTCCGCCTGCACCACCGCCCCGGCCGCCGCCTCTTCCGGCCAGGACATCCGAGGGCAGGATGAGGATGGCCAGCGCGGCCCCGACGGCTAGCTTGCTCAAAGTCCGCGTCATTTGAAGATCCCTCAATGGGTGTCTGGCTGGAATGGTCGTTGGGATCACTTGCCGGCCGCAGGAGGCTTACGCACCACGACGAACTCGCTCACTTCGGGGATGGCCGACCCGCCCAGGGTGCGATCGGCCGACTGCCAGCTCATGCGATCCGTGCCCATGGGGGTGATGATGTTCGTGGCCGTCGCGGGCAATCCGTCCTGACGAACCCCCTCGACCTTGACCACCCAGCGCTCTCCGTCGCGTGTCCAGTATCCCTCGCCGTGGCCGCCCTCGGAGTCGAAGATCCAGGTCTTGAATTGCTTCTTGAGGGGGTCCCAGCCAATCCTCTGCGTCCCGGACAGGACCGGCTGCCCCTTGGTCTTCATGGTGAATTCGCGGTCGATGAAGTGGCCGCCCGGGGCCCACTTGCACGTGGTGGAGACCACCGCGTCCTGGCTCTCATTCACCCACTCGCCCAAAAGCCATTCCAGGTCCTTGAGGTGATCGTGGGCGGTCAATTCCGTCACGGCCTCGTCCCTCACGACCGATTGGAGCCACCGGCCGTCGGCCTTCACATAGATCGCCGTGAAACGGGTGATCTCGGGCGAGCCCGCCCCCTGGGCCGGCTCAATCGTGGCCCGGCCCCGCTCGATCGCCGTATCGGGAGAGAGGAATCGGAGCGAATCGACCTCGATCTTGATCGTGCTCCCGGGTTCGCTCCCGAACGACCCCGCGTACTGGTCGCGGATGGCGTCCCGCCCCTCGATCGACTCGCCTTGCTCGTTGATGACGAGGGCGGTCTCGGTATAGGTGCCCGCCGCGGCCGCCGCGTCACCGGCATTGAACGCCCTGGTGAAACGTTCCAGCAGCTCGCTGATCGCCTTCTCGTCGGCGGATCGACCGGCCGGGGCCTTCTCGGCCGGTTTCATCGCGGCCGGCTCCTGCGCATGGAGGCCCAGGCCTGTTGCGCCGGCGGCCGTGAGCAGAATCAGAAATCTTGTTTTCATGAAACCCTCTCCTCATTCAGTTCAAGCAATGGTCACGTGGTGCGGCTCGGGCCGTGAGGTTTTCTTCATGTCTTCGTCTAGCAACTTTGACCCTCGGCTGGCGACGCGGAGGAAGTCCGCAGGCTAGCGGCATCGAGAGGTGGAATCAAGGATAAAATTATCCCTGTTTGACTGATCTCATGATTCGCTTCAGATCATGGAAAGTCTCCTTCGTGCAGCCCGGTTCGCGTTGTTCCATCGCCTCAGCCCCATGGGCCAGGAGCGGCATGGCTTCAGCGACAGCGCAGCGTCCAGAAGGATAGGACGGATTCTTCGGCCCGGCACGACAAGATCGCGCGGACCGGGCGCCCCACGGGTCATGTGTCTCGAATTCCGAGATGCGTCCGGACCGCCCTCACCCCGACATGGGATTGCCCAAAAGCGCGACCCGGAGTGGGCACGACGCCGAGGCCGGTCCGCCTCGACGATAGAGGTGCAGAAGTTCCTGCGACCGTTGGGCGAGCATCCGGCGGATTTCGCGACGCTTCCCCTTGATCCGAGGGATGGCCATGCCGTCGTAGCCCGTGGTCTGATGGCGCATCCAGGCGATCACGGCCGCCTCGGCGCGTTGTTCGACCGGGATCCGCTGCGTCCGGGCCACGGTGCCGCTGCCCACGGGAGTTGCGTGCTCGGTGACGGCCTCGGCCAGGCGGTCGGCCACCTCGGAGTGGTCCGGGTGAAACGCGAGGAAGGCGAGAACGGCCGAGCGGAACTCCTCGACGTATGTCACCTGAACATTCTCACGACGTCGCTTGCTCGCCTTCTGCTTTTTCTGGTAGGCCACGCTCGAACGCTCGGCTTCAATCTCGAGGCGAATCCGTTCGATCACGCCTCGATCGGCCCATAGACCGGACGAGACGACCCTCCGCCCCTTCCGTTCCTGGACGGGCCAGTGGTCGCCCTCGCCCTTGACCCTCCGGGTGAGCGCGGCGTCCCCCGGGGGAAGCAGGGCCCAACTCTCGGGAACCGTGATCACCGTCCCGTCGGAGTCGAGAACAGTCTTCGGGGACGGACCGGGGCGGAAGGTCCGGTTTTCGTCATCGCTCACGGTGTTCTCGTCCGTAGAGTCCGCATGAAGGTTTCCCCAGGAAGAGGACGTCCCGATCGATTCTCTCGACCGAGAGCCCGAACCGAAGGCCCAGCCACGCGAAGGTTGCGGGGCTGTAGAAACCCAGGTGCGTGGGGTCGTCCTTGTAGTGCCAGGTCTGGAATCGCTCTCGCGAGAGGACTAGCTTGGTCATGATCGCCAGCCATCCGCCGGGTCGGAGCATCGAGACGAGGAGGGCCCAGTCCTGGTCCGGGCGGCGGAAATGCTCGACGACCTCGGAGCAGGTGACAAAGTCATAACTTCGTTCGAGAGCCCCGGGGTTCGGGAAGTACAGCGGGTCATGAATCGTCATGACCATGCCGGCCTCCTGCATCATGACGGAGAGCGTCGGACCCGGCCCGCAACCATGATCGAGGCCCTCCATCCCGGGGCTCAGGCGGGCCAGGAGAGGCGTGGCCAGACGCCCCAAAAAGCGGCGATATCCCGCGTCGTCGGGGGAGTTCTCGTGGAGATCGTAATAGACCTTCTCGGCCTGCTTATCCAGGAAACTTGCCGGATCGGCCGAAATCAGGTCGCAAGCGGAGCAATGAAGATACGACCGTCGCGGGTCCGTGGCGTAGGGATGGACCTCGGATGAGCAAAGAGGGCAACCGTGCATGACCCATCCCGCCTTGCCCGCATGGTCGTCCCTTCAAACCGCTCTTCTGCGAGCTTCAGGGAACGCTATCCAGCCGAGGCGTGGATCTTCCAAGAAGCCAGCGATTCTCGCCTCGAAATCCTGTTACCAGGTGCGGCGAAGCCTCGCAAATCCGGCTCGTTAAGGAAACGAAAAAAGCCCTGGAAATCCAGGGCTCTATCGTAAACGAGGATGACGGGGCTCGAACCCGCAACCTCCGGCGTGACAGGCCGGTGCTCTAACCAATTGAGCTACATCCCCAGTGCCTCTGGGGCATGCACAAAAAATATCGCAGCTAGGGCGGGATGTCAAGTCCCGAGGACCGATTCGCCGCCGATCCTCGGGGGCTTCCGGCGGAGGGTCGCCTTCCCGGTCGGATTCACTTTTCCGCCGGGTCGGTTCCTGGTGAGAAATTTTTTGGAAGTCCGGGGATCGACCCGGTGCGACCTGCCGATGGGTCAGGGTTGAAGATCCCAGACGTCAACCGATCTGAGCTGGGCCGGTGCGCCGGTCGAGAAAGAGGCTCAGGCCTCGACTGTTGGGCCCCGGGAAAATCTGGTCGGTCAGGACGACCCGGCCGTCATCGGCGAAAACCTCGACCGAGGTGGCATCGACCAGGATGTGAAGCCTCAGCGGACGACCCTCCTGCAAGTCCTCCAACTCCGCGGAATGGCGACCGGCGAAGTGGGGGCTGAAGCCCGTCGGCCCGGAATGGGATCGGTCCACAAACACCCTCTTCGCGCGGGCTTCAAATCCGATCAGGGTCCCTTCGCCGTCGCCCTGTCGGACCTTCAACCCGAAGGTCTCGGCCGAGGAGGGATCGAACTCGGCGACGATTTCCAAGGCCAGGGCCTGGTTGTCGATGACAATCTCACCCTCCTTGCCAGGGGCGATCGCGCGGGCCTCGACCTTCCGGTGATTCTTCCTCAGGGCCTTGATCCCCTCCACGGGCGATTGCGCCAGGCGGAGTCCTCGGGGCGTGGGTCGGAGAGTGACGGTGCGGGGGACGGTCATGGCGCCTCGCCACGGGGACGTGGGGATCTCGTTGGCGTATTGCCAGTTATTCATCCAGGCGAGCCACACGGGGGCTCCACCGGGCGCGTCGTTCCAGGCCTGGGCGGCATAGAAGTCCTTGCCGTAGTCCACCCATCTGGGCCCATCGGCCGGTCCCCGGTTTTCCTCGCGAAACGTGGTGCCGTCGAAGGTCCCGACGAAGTACTGGCCTCCGGATCCGCCAAATGGGGCACCGTCATTCACGTCGACCTTCAGGACCCATTTCGAGGTCTTCTCTCCGGCGACCGGGACCTCGAAAAGCTCGGGACATTCCCACACGCCCTTGATCGACCCCGTGGGCCCGAAGTCGCTGAGCATCTTCCAGCTTTTGAGGTCCTCGGAATTCCAGAGGCGGACCTTCCGCTCGTCGGCCATAACGGTGGCCATGATCCATCGGCGGCTCGGTGCGTGCCAGAAGACCTTCGGATCGCGGAACGAGTTCGAGTTCAGGTCGATGACCGGGTTGCCTGAGAACTTCGTCCAGGTGCGCCCTCGGTCCGGGCTCGCGGCGAGGTTCTGGGTCTGTTTCTTGTGCCCGTCGCCGGTGTAAATGGCGACCATCGGCGGGGCGTCCTTGCGTCCGAGGCCCGAGGTGTCCTGGGCATCGACCACCGCGCTTCCGGAGAAGATCATGATCCCGCCTTCTTCGCGCAGAGCGATGGGCAGGTGATCCCATCGCAGCAGGTCGCGGCTCACGGCGTGGCCCCAGCTCATGTGGCCCCAGCGGTCGCCCTCGGGATTGTGCTGGTAGAAGAGGTGGTATTCGCCGTCGAGGAGAACAAGCCCGTTCGGGTCGTTGATGAAGTTTCTGGGAGGCGTGAAGTGGAACAGGGGACGCGGAGTCGCCGGCTCCTGGGCCTGAGAGTCGGAGGCGGCCCACATCGGGGCGGAAACGACGGCACAGAGCAAGATGGTGGCACGCATGGAGGGCCTCTCCGGGATCTCAGGGATCATTCGATGTCGGATGTCTTCTTGATCGGTTCGATAGTCAGTTGGCCCCGAAGACGTCGGACAGACCCCGATGCGGTGAAGTCCCCCGGGAAGATCAGGATTGAGCGTCCGAGCGGGGCTCGCCGGGGTGTTTCAGCGCGGGCGGGAGCATGGGCGTCCCGCCCGGCTGAGAGCAGACGAACGCGGCCACCTCGCTCGCGTGGCGGTTGATCTCGGCGAGGCTTCGCCCCATGAGTCGGCCCACCACGAGGGTCGCGGTGAAGGCGTCGCCTGCGCCGATCGTGTCGCTCACCGCCACGGGCCGACCCGGCTCGTCGGACCACTCGCCGTCGGCCATGAGCAGGCTCCCCTTCGGCCCTCGCGTGAGCGCCACGAGCGACAGACCGAAGCGGCCCGCAAGCTCGGAGATGGCAACGCGCTGGTCGTCGGGCAGGCCGAACATGGCCGACAGCTCGACGAGCTCCTGGTCGTTGATCTTCAGGGCGTTGGCCATCGCGAGCGAGTCGGCGATCACGTCGCGATCGATGAACGGGGCCCGCAGGTTCACATCGAAGATTCGCAGCGAATCGGGGCGAGACGAGGCGAACAGAGACCGGATCGCCGACCGCGACGGCTCGCTCCTCTGGGCGAGACTGCCGAAGCACACGGCGTGCGCGGATCGAGCGGCCGAGAGGGCGATCGGGTCGGCCTCGATCCGGTCCCAGGCCACGTGTTCGCGGATGGTGAAGCGGGGCTGCCCGTCGTTGTCGAGGGCCACGTCCACCGTGCCGGTGGGGCGGGAGGGATCGATCTGGACAGGCTCTCGCGGGATGCCGAGCCTGGCGAATCGTTCGAGGACCTCGCGGCCCAGAGCGTCGTCGCCGACCCGCGTGACGAGTCTCGCGCTGGCGCCCAGCGATCGGCAATGGTAGGTGAAGTTCGCGGGAGCACCGCCGAGCTGCTTCCCTTGCGGGAGCAGGTCCCAGAGCACTTCGCCCAGGGCAAGAATTTCATGGCTCATGGTTGTGCCCATCGTCCCCGCCCGTCACTTCGAGCCCCTCGCAGGCCGGAGCCGGCCCCGGGGCGGGGCCGAGAAGGTCATGCGGCGAGCCCAGTCCCGGATCGGATGGCCGGGGTTTCGGACGTTCACCATACTTGGCTACGGGGCATGAGGGATAGCCCGATCGGCCGAACTCCTGTCGTCACTCTGCGACGAGTTGATCGCGAAAAGGGGCGTGCTTCGAGGCCCGTCACGCCTGTCGTCCGAGGCAACGGCGGGGCGGACCTGGAACCGGACTGACGCGGAACGACCGCCGGTCGCCGGTGAAGGCGTCTCCCCGGCGATCGGATGGGTTCCGTCGCTCCCCGGCTTCTGCGGTTGCGTCCCTTGGGGATCGGGACGCTTTTCCGGCACTCGGCGATGGTTTACCATCCGGGCGCGCCTGCTTGACCGCCGTGCCGCAAGATGGCCGGAGGCTTTCCCTCGTTGTGCGGAGAATCCCCATGCCGTCCAGGCTCGGAATCGCCCTTGTGTTGCTGATCGCGGCCCAGGTTCGCGGCGAGGAGCCGCTCAAGGTTGCGACATTCGCCGTGGATGCGTCCCCGCCCGTGGGGAGTCCGCTTGCCTATGACCCGACGAAGGAAGTGACCCATCCGTTGAGCTGCCGGGGGCTGATCCTGATCGGCGAGGGGCCGCCGATCGTCCTGTGCTCGGTGGACTGGATCGGGATCGGCAACGACGGACAGGCCGAGTTCCGCGAGGCGCTGGCGAAGGCCGCGGGCACGACCCCGAAACGGGTGGTGGTCCACACGATCCATCAGCACGACGCGCCCC
>JANOBY010000048.1:0-5207 GCA_031411935.1 Planctomycetales bacterium
CGCCCGGGCCCTCCGTAGTTGAGGAAGTCGGTGGGCGGGAAGAAGCAGGCCACGGCCTGCACGCGGCTCGAGGCTCGCTCGACCGGGTCGCGGGCGATCGGGTTGCCGGCCGTGCCCTCGGTGCCCATCATGAGCGAAAGGTGCCCCCCGGCCGAGGCGCCGGTGATGCCCAGTCGGTCGGGGTCGATGCCGAAGTCGCGGGCGTTGTGGCGGATGAAGCGGACGGCCCGGTTCAGGTCCTTCACGGCGTCGGGCACGGTGTAGCGGGGCTGGCTCCCGTGGACCACGGCGAACACGGTGTATCCGCGATCGAGGAGGGGCTTGCAGAGGATGGGGCTGATGGACTCGTGGCCCGAGAGCCACCCCCCGCTCACGACCAGGACCACGCCGATGCCCCGGGCCTCGCGCCTGGGCGTGAACACATCCAGGGTCAATGCGGTGCCGTACTTGCGGCCATAGATCACGTCTTCCTTGCGCGTGTAGGAGGGCTCATCGGCGGCGAGGCAGGGGGGTGCCAGGGCCGGGGCGATCAGGGCGAGGAGCCAGGCGAGTCGCACGGAGGGGGTCCTTCTGGGGCTCGGGGTCGGGGCGGTCGGGGAGTGGGGCGAGGCCCCGCGGGGAGGGGCATCGTCCATCGCATGGTATGCCAGAGGTCGGCCCTCGGCCAGGGATTCGACCGGGGAGACGATCGCGGCAAGCCGGGTTGGCTTGCGGGGCCGATTGCCGTAAGATCAACACAATTCGATATCGGGAAGGTCGCCGGATGCGACGGGCGGGGCGCGGACCGATCGGCCTGGAGCCTCGAAGGTTGACGGGTCAAGACTTGCGGGGGCGTCGCGTACTGATGGGCGAAACGCCGGAAGACCGGGCGGCGAGGGAAGGGGAGCTGTTCCGCCTGCTCGTGCAGAGCGTGGTGGACTACGCGATCTTCGTGACCGACCCCGAGGGTCTCGTCCAGACCTGGAGCTGCGCGGCCCAGCTCCTGCTGGGCTACACCGAGGGCGAGGTCGTGGGCCAGTCGGCCGACCGGTTCTACACGCCCGAGGAGGTGTGGGACGGCGTGCCGCATCGCGAGCGCGAGCAGGCCCTGGCCACGGGCCGGGGGGACAACGACCGCTGGCAGGTGCGCAAGGATGGGAGCCGGTTCTGGTCGGGCGGGGTGATGACCCCCCTGCGCGACGACTCGGGCACGCTCCGCGGGTTCGCCAAGATCATGCGAGACCGCACCGAATGGCGAAGCGCGGAGGAGGCCCGCCGCCGGGGCGAGGAGCGGATCCGGTCGATCCTGGAGAGCATCACCGACGCCTTCTTCGTGCTCGATCGCTCGTGGAACTTCACCTACGTGAACTCCCAGGCCGAGTGGGTCCTCGGCCGCCAGCCGGGCGACCTGCTGGGCAAATCCCTCTGGCAGGAGTATCCCGGCCTGCACGGGACCGAGTTCGAGAGGGCCTACCGCGAGGCCATGGCCGACGGCGTGGCGAGCGCCGTGCTGGCCTACTATCCCGACCACGACCGCTGGTACGAGGTCCACATCTACCCGGCCGCCGAGGGGCTGTCGCTCTACTTCCGCGACGTGACCGAGCGGACCCGCGCCCAGGAGCGGGAGCGGAGCCTGCTGGAGCAGATCTCGACGGCCAACGCCAAGTTCCGGGCCCTGTTCGAGCAGGGGCCGCTGTTCGCCGGCATCATGGCCGTGGACGGGACGCTGATCGAGTCCAACCGCCTGGGCCTGGAAGCGTGCGGATACACCCGCGAGCAGGCCGTGGGCCGGCCGTTCTGGGAGGGCCCGTGGTGGGGCCGCTCGCCCGAGCTGGTCTCCCGGATCCGGGACGCCTGGGAGGTCGCGGCCGCGGGCGGGACGTTCCGCGCGGAGCTGCCCTACTTCGTGGCCGACGGCCGCGATCGGATCGTGGACCTGATCGTCCTGCCGATCAAGGACGAGGCGGGCCGCGTGACCTTCCTGGCCCAGACCGGCATCGACATCACCGACCGCAAGCAGGCCGAGCAGGCCCTGGCCCAGAGCGAGAAGAGGTTCCGCCACCTGGCCGACGCCATGCCCCAGATCGTGTGGGTCACGCGCCCCGACCGCTCGGTCGAGTACGTGAACCGGCGCTGGCTGGACTACACCGGGCAGACCAATGAGCAGGCCCTCTCGCCCTCGGGATGGCCCTCGGCGATCCACCCCGACGACCTCGCCCCGATCGTGGAGGCCAGCATCCGGTCGCACTCGTCGGGCGGCCCGTTCGAGGCCGAATACCGGATCCGGGATGCCCAGGGCCGGTATCGCTGGCACCTGGGCCGCGCGGTCCCCTTCTTCGACGAGTCGGGCCATCTGGTCCGCCGGTTCGGGGCCGCGGCCGACATCGACGACCGCAAGCGGATCGAGAGCGACGCGCAGTTCCTGGCCGAGGCCAGCGGTGGGCTGGCCACGATCGTGGACGAGGCCAGCACCCTGCAGAAGGTCGCCCATCTGGCGGTGCCGGGCTTCGCCGACTGGTGCTGGGTGGACATGGCCGACGAGGCCGGGGTTCCCCGCAGGCTGGCGATCGCCCACAAGGACCCGGCGCGGGTGGACCTCGCCCACGAGCTCCATCGTCGCTTCCCGCCCGATCCGGACGCCCCCCACGGCGCGGCCCAGGTGATCCGGACGGGCTCGCCCGAGCTGGTCCAGGAGATCACCCCCGCCATGCTCGCGGCGGGCGTGCGGGACGAGATTCAGCTGGGCATCCTCCGCGCGCTGGGCCTGAAGTCCTTCATGTGCGTGCCGATCCGGGGCAGGGAGCGGACCCTGGGGGCGATCTCGTTCGTGGCGGCCGAGTCGGGGCGTCGATACGGAGCGGTGGACCTTCGCCTGGCCGAGGACCTCGCCGCCAGGGCCGCCATCGCCATCGAGAATGCCCGCCTCTACGCCGAATTGAAGGAGACCGACCGCCGCAAGGACGAGTTCCTGGCGACCCTGGCCCACGAGCTGCGCAACCCCCTGGCCCCGATCCGCAACATCCTCCACCTGCTCAGGGAGCCCGGAGGCGACGGCCCGAGGGAGGCCGAGCGGGCCATGGCCGAGCGCAACGTGGTGCACCTGGCCCGTCTGATCGACGACCTCATGGACGTGGCCCGCATCAGCCGGGGCAAGATCGAGCTCTCCCGCCAGGAGGCCGACCTGGCCACGATCGTGAACCAAGCCGTGGAGACCGCGAGGCCCCTGATCGACGAACGGCGGCAGGGCCTCACGGTGACCATGCCGGAGGGCCGCATCGGTCTCGAAGCCGACCCCACGCGCCTGGAGCAGGTCTTCTGGAACCTCCTGAACAACGCCGCCAAGTACACCTCGCCCGGGGGCCAGATCCGCGTGACGGTCGAGGTCGAGGGGCCCGAGGTGCTCGTGAGCGTGAGGGACTCGGGCATCGGAATCCGGCCCGAGATGCTGCCCAGGGTCTTCGACATGTTCGTCCAGATCGGCGAGCACAAGAACTACGCCCAGGGCGGCCTGGGCATCGGGCTCAGCCTGGTCCGGACCCTGGTGGAGATGCACGGGGGGGCGATCCTCGCGAGGAGCGACGGACCCGGCCAGGGCAGCGAGTTCGTCGTCCGCCTGCCGAGGCTCGTCGCGGGCCAAGCGCCCCAGGCGCCCGAACTCCCACCCCGAGCGAAGGTCGACGCCAACCCGCCCCGACGCCGGATCCTTGTGGTGGACGACAACGTGGACGCCGCCCGCAGCCTGGCCCGCCTGCTCTCCCGGCTTTACGGGCAGGATGTGCGGGTCGCGCACGACGGCCCCGAGGCGCTGGCCGAGGCCGAGACCTTCCTGCCCGAGGTCGTCCTGCTGGACATCGGACTGCCCGGCATGGACGGCAACGAGGTGGCCCGGATCATGCGAGGACGCGCCGAGTTCCGCGACACCTTGCTCGTGGCCCTGACCGGCTGGGGGCAGGAGTCGGACATGGAGCGATCCCGCGCCGCGGGGTTCGACCACCACCTCGTGAAGCCCGCCAACCCCGAGATCATCCGGTCGCTGCTGATCGGCCGGAAGACCACTTCGGAGGGACCGGGTGCGGGACCGTGATGGAGACCGTCCGCGGGACCTCGCCCTTCGAGGGAATCGGCGCAGGGTCGGGCAGGGGGGGCCATCCCAGCGCGTCCTCGACCCGCTCGACCAACTCGGCCAGCGAACCGACGATCCTCTCCTCGACCCGGCGCACCTGGATCAGGAGTTGCATCGCCTGGAGGCTCGTGGCCGCGGGCTGATCATCATGCCGGTGGGGTCCCAGGAAAAGCCCCACGTTGATCTCCTGGTCCTGCCGGGCGGCCTCGGGCAGGACGAAGGGGAACGGATAGGCGACCGCATCGACGACCGATCGGTACGACACGACCGTGCGGGAAAGCTCGTGGGAGGCGGAGTAGAGGGGCCTCACCACGAGCGGCGAACCTCGTTCACGCTCCGCTTCCCAGAGAAGCCCACGGACCACGTTGAGCTGGGAGTCGAGCACCGCCGCCCGCGAGCGGGCCGCGACCAGCCCTTGCAGCGAGGCGACCATCGCCTCGATCTCGCCCTGCCCGGGCCCCACAGGCCGCAGGCGCAGGGCGAGCGTGAGCCGATCGCTCAACGCCTGGTGGAACGGGGCGAGTTCCGCCTCGGCCGACTGGATCTCCAGGGCCGCCTCCTTCCGGCCTTCGACCTGGGCCTGCTCTGGTGACAGGCCCGGGGGGACCGGTCCGGGGTCGATCGGGAACCCTGACCGGAGCAGGGCCGAAACGACGGAGAACCGGTCCTGACGCCGGCGGGCCTCGGTCCGCCTCGTGGCCGCCCGGGCCGCCGATGGGGCGAGGTCCACGACCGCCTGCCGGGCCCGTTGCAGGTCCTGCGCGAGCCTCTCCCGAAGGGCAGGATCCTCGACCGGGGCGACCCCTTCCGCCGTTCCGATCGCGACCTCGAATGCGGCCGACTCGCAGCCCTGCGTGAGCCGGGCAAGTCTCCGTGTGGCGAGGGGGTCTCCCTCCAGCTGGAACAGGATCTCATCGACCGGCAGGAACCTCACGGCCTTGTATTCGAAGGTGAGATGTTCGCGATAGAAGTCCTGCGTGGCCTCACGCGACAGCTCCGAGAGGTTGCGGAAGAGTCGGCTGAGCTTGATCGATTCGGGCTGCCCGGGGACGAAGATCTCCTCTTCCTGCTTGGCCAGCGAGATCACAGTGGGGGGCGTGATCTT
>JANOBY010000049.1:0-6029 GCA_031411935.1 Planctomycetales bacterium
CGGCGACTTCCTGGAGATCCAGCCCGGCTACGCGATGAACATCGTGGTGGGCTTCGCCCGCATCCTCGGGCGCTCGGTCGGCATCATCGCCAACCAGCCGTCGGTCCTATCGGGCGTGCTGGACATCAACGCCTCGGTCAAGGCCAGCCGATTCATCCGCTTCTGCAACGCGTTCAACATCCCGCTGATCACGTTCGTGGATGTGCCCGGCTTCCTCCCCGGCGTGAATCAGGAGCACGGCGGGATCATCCGCCACGGGGCCAAGATGCTGTTCGCCTACTCCGCGGCCACGGTGCCGAAGATCCAGGTCATCCTCCGCAAGTCGTACGGGGGGGCGCACCTGGCCATGTGCTCCAAGGACCTGGGGGCCGACCGCGTGCTGGCCTGGCCCACCGCCGAGATCGCCGTGATGGGGGCCGAGGGGGCCGTCGAGGTCGTCTTCCGGAAGGAGATGCAGGACGCGGCCGACAAGCCCGCCCGCCGCGCCGAGCTGATCGAGGAGTATCGCAACACCTTCTCGTCGCCCTACGTGGCCGCCGGTCGCCGCCTGGTGGACGACATCATCGAGCCGGCCGACACCCGCAAGCACCTGGCCCAGGCCCTCGAATACTCCCATTCGAAGCGCGATATCCGGCCGCCGAAGAAACACGGCCTGATCCCACTCTGATCCGGAGCTCTGCATGAGTCTCGAGACGAAGGAACGGGCCGAACTGGTCGACGTCCTGGAGGCCCTTCGCGGGGAGGTCGCCCGCCTGGGCGAGCGCGTCTCGGCGCTGGAATCGAGGGTCATCGCGGCGTCGGTGCCCCTCCCGGCGACGCCCCCGGTCCCCTCCAGGCCGAAATCCGAGCCGCTCAGTGAGGAGTTGGTGATCGTCATCGCCGCGGCCGTCGCGGCCTACCTCGGCAAGAAGCCCCATATTCGGCAGATCCGCCTGCTCGGCTCGGCCGCCTGGGCCCAGCAGGGTCGCGTCACGATCCAGGCGTCCCACACCCTCCGATCCGGATCGGGGAGGAGCTAGCCTTGAAGCTCAAGATCACCGTCGACGATCAGGTTTACGAGGTCGATGTCGAGGCCTGGGAGCCCGAGCCGGCACGGCCGGGCTTCGTCCCGCCGATCGGGCAGGCCCGCGTCCCGGCGGCCGCGCCCGCCGCCCCGCCCCCGAAACGCCCCGGCCCGGCCCCCGTGGCCGACGAGGGCAAGGTCTGCCGGAGCCCCCTGTCGGGCCTGGTCTCCCGCGTGTCGGCCCAGGTCGGCCAGACGATCCAGGTCAACGACGTCCTCCTGGTCCTCGAGGCCATGAAGATGGAGACCGCGATCAC
Organism: Planctomycetales bacterium; assembly: GCA_031411935.1. Taxonomy (GTDB): domain Bacteria; phylum Planctomycetota; class Planctomycetia; order Isosphaerales; family Isosphaeraceae; genus JAQGHR01. The sequence continues at coordinate 1,321 of JANOBY010000049.1, forward strand.
GGCGCCGGCCGCCGGCATCGTCACCAAAATTAACGTCAAGGTCGGCGACGCTGTCCAGCAAGGCCAGGTCGTCGTCGAGTTCGAGTGAAGCTCCGACGTCGATCCGCAGGAGGAACGAACCATGACGCCCGTCAAGGCCATCAACCACATCGGCATCGCCGTCCGCTCGATCGACGCCCAGCGTGCCTACTACGAGGGCACCCTCGGCGCGGAGTTCGAGGGGATCGAGGAGGTCGCCGACCAGCGAGTCCGCGTCGCCTTCTTCCGGATCGGCGACGTCCGTCTCGAACTGCTCGAGCCGCTCGACCCGTCCAGCACCATCGCGAGCTTCCTGGAGAAGCGGGGGGAGGGAGTCCACCACCTCGCCTTCACCGTCGCGGGGATCGAGGACCGGATCGCCGAGCTGAAGGAATCCGGCCTGCGGATGATCGACGAGGTCCCCCGTCCCGGCGCGCACCACATGAGGATCGCTTTTCTCCACCCCAGGAGCACCTTCGGCGTGCTCACCGAGCTGTGCGAGCCGCCCGCGGGCCACGAGCCGAGTCGCCCGTGAGGGTGGGCCGCCCGATCCCGAGATGATCACGGCACGTCGCAAGAGGAGAGGAGCAAGCGATGGCGAAAGAGGAACGGTTCCCCACGCTGACGGCCGAGGAGGCCGCGGAGCTCATCCCGGCGGGTGCGCTGGTGGCCGTGGGCGGCTTCACGCCGGCCGGGGCCCCCAAGGCGGTCCCCCGCGCCCTGGCCCGCCGCGCGCGGGCCCTGCACGAGGCCGGCCAGCCGTTCCAGATACGGCTCCTGAGCGGGGCCTCGACCGGCGCCGCCTGCGACGACGAGCTGGGCGAGGCCGAGGCCATCAGCTGGAGGGCGCCCTACCTGACCTCGGCTCCCCTGCGACGGCAGGCGAATTCGGGGCGGCTCGACTTCGTGGACATGCACCTGTCGCACGTCTCGCAGGTGGTCATGGAGGGATTCCTCGGACCGGTCGACGTTGCGATCGTGGAGGCGACCGAGATCACCCCCGACGGCAAGGTGTACCTGACGACCGGCATCGGCAACGCCCCGACCTTCCTCCAGTGCGCCGACAGGGTCATCATCGAGCTCAACGCGCACCACTCGCCCCGTCTTCGAGAGATGGCCGACATCGTCGTGCTGCCCCTCCCGCCGAATCGCAAGCCGATCGAGATCCACGACCCGCTGGACAAGATCGGCCGGCCCTACGCCGAGGTCGACCCGGCGAAGGTCGTGGGCGTGGTCCACTCCGACGAACCCGACGGGATCGGCGGCTTCGCCCCGGCCGACGAGGTGAGCCTGAAGATCGCGGACTTCGTCGCCGACTTCCTGCTCAAGGAGATGGCCTGCGGGCGGATCCCCCGGGGGTTCTTGCCGCTGCAGAGCGGGGTCGGGAACGTGGGCAACGCCGTCCTGAGCGGCCTGGCCTCGCGCGACGACTTCCCCCGGTTCAAGGTCTACACCGAAGTCCTCCAGGACGCGATGCTCGACCTGCTCGTGGGCGGATCGGTGACCGGGGCCAGCACCTGTTCGCTCACGCTCTCCGATGAGAAGGCCAAATTCCTCCACGAGAACTTCGACGAGCTCGCCAACCGGATCGTGCTCCGGCCCCAGGAGATCTCGAACAACCCGGGGGTGGCCCGCCGGCTCGGCGTGATCGCCACCAACACGGCCATCGAGGTGGACATCTACGGCCACGCCAACTCGACGCATTTCTTCGGCACCCAGGTCATGAACGGGCTGGGCGGCAGCGGCGACTTCGAGCGCAACGCCTACCTGTCGATCTTCCTCTGCCCCTCGGTCGCCAAGGGGGGCGCGGTCTCGACGATCGTGCCCATGTGCTCGCACGTGGACCACAGCGAGCACTCGGTGCAGGTGGTCGTGACCGAGCAGGGGCTGGCCGACCTCCGCGGGCTCGCCCCGGTGGCCAGGGCCCGGCGGATCATCGAGAATTGCGCCCATCCCGCCTATCGCGACTACCTCCGCGGCTACCTGGATTCGGCCCCGATGGGCCACCTCCGCCACGATCTGCGGCGCTGCTTCGAGCTCCACACCAACTACCTCGAGACCGGCTTGATGCTCCCGGACCTCGACCGCTCCCAGTTCGGGCCCGGGCGAGCCCCCAGGGCGCGTTGACCGCCACCGTCGGACCCAGGGAGAAGACACATGATCGACAAGGACCTGTACATCGCCTCGGACTTCCCGGCGACCACCTACGAGGCGTGGCGGACCGCCGTCGAGGCCGAGCTGAAGGGGGCGGCGTTCGAGAAGAAGCTGGTCAGCCAAACCTTCGAGGGGATCGCCATTCAGCCCCTCTACACGGACGACGGGTGGCCGTCGGCGGGCGACCTGTCGGGCTTCCCCGGCTTCGTCCCCACCACGCGAGGCAACCGGGTCCTGGGCAACGCCGCCACCGGCTGGGACATCCGCCAGGAGCACCTCCATCCCGACCCGGCCGAGGCCAACCGGGCGATCTTGGAGGACCTGACCCACGGCGTGAGCTCCATCCAGCTCCGGCTGGACGCCGCCGTATGCGCCGGGCTCGACGGCGACGCTCGCGAGGCGGCCGGGCTCTGCGGCCTGGATGGCGTGATGGCCTACAGCCTGGACGGGCTCGATCGGGTCCTGGACCACGTCGAGCTGGGGATTGCCCCGATCTCGATCGACGCCGGAGGGGCCTTCCTGCCCGGCGCGGCCCTGCTGGCGGCCCTGCTCGAGGAGCGAGGCATCGACCCGTCCGCGGTGCGCTGCTCGTTCAACGCCGACCCCCTGGGCGCCCTCATGCGAGACGGCCACCTGGCCGTCCCCCTCGACGAGGCGCTGGCCCAGATGGCCGACCTGGCCGCCTGGACGTCCGCCCGTTACCCCAACGCGACCTCGGTGGAGGTCGGCACCGGTCCGTATCACCACTCCGGGGCCAGCAGCACGCAGGACCTGGCCTTCGCCGTGGCCACGGCCCTGGAGTACTTGCGGGCCATGACCCGCGCCGGAATGGAGATCGACGACGCAGCCCGCCAGATCGCCTTCGGCGTGAGCATCGGCACGCAGTTCTTCCGGGCGATCGCCAAGCTGCGGGCCCTGCGGACCATGTGGGCCAAGGTCGTCGTCGAGTGCGGCGGGAGCGAGGAGGCGGCGCGGGGCACGCAGATCCGGGCTCGCACCAGCCGGCGCGTGCTTACCAGCGTCGATCCCTGGGTCAACCTGCTGCGCAATACCGTCTGCTGCTTCGCCGGGGCGGTCGCCGGGGCCAACGCGATCACGACCGCGCCCCTGGACGCGGCGCTCGGGCCGAGCGACGACTTCAGCCGCCACCTGGCCCGCAACACGCAAGTGATCCTCCAGGAAGAGTCGCACCTGAACCGGGTGATCGACCCGGCCGGCGGCTCCTGGTTCCTGGAGACGCTCACGGGCCAGCTCGCCGAGAGGGCCTGGGACCTGCTCCGCCAGGTCGAGGGGCGCGGCGGGATGATCCGGGCCGCCACCGAGGGTTGGGCCGCCCAGCAGATCGACGAGGTCGTGGCCGCCCGCGATCGCGACCTCGCCACGCGCAGGCAGGTGGTCACCGGCATCAGCGAGCACCCCGACGTGCGCGAGGAGCCTCTTCTGAGGCCCCGCCCCGACCTGGTACGCCTCCGCGCCGAGGCCTCGACCCGGCTCGTGGCCTGGCGTCGCGACCATCGCTCCAATTCCGAGGCGCAGGCCCTGGCCCGGACCGCCGCCGACCCGTCGCGAACGCCGGGCTCGCTGACCGCCGCGGCGGTCGCCGCGGCCCGAGCCGGCGCGACCCTCGGCCAGATGGCGGCCGCACTGACCCCGCCCGGCTCAGTGCCGGCCCGCGCCGAGCCCCTCGCCCTCCACACCTACGCCGCCGCCTACGAGGAGCTGCGCGCCGCCAGCGAAGAGCACCGTGAGCGCACCGGGCAACGGCCCCGGGTGTTCCTCGCGAACATGGGCACGCCGGCCGAGTTCATCGCCCGCTCCACCTTCGCCATGAATTTCTTCGAGGCCGGCGGCTTCGAGGAGGTCAACACCGAGGGCTTCGCCGACGCGCAGGCCGCCGCCGCCGCCTTCGCCCAGAGCGGGGCCCGGATCGCGGTGATCTGCTCGACCGACCGTCAGTACGAGTCCGCGGTCGATCAGGTCGCCCCCGCCCTGAAAGCGGCCGGCGCCCGGACGGTGATCCTGGCCGGCAACCCGGGGGCCCAGGAGGCGAAGTATCGCGCCGCCGGGGTCGATCGCTTCATCTTCATCCGATGCGACGTCCTGGAGACGCTCCGGTACTTACTGCGCGAGGAAGGGGTCCTGTCATGAGCCGCATCCCGAACTTCGAGGGCATCGCCTGGGACAAGGGCCCCAAATCGACGGCCGACCTGGGCGAGTGGAGGTCGGCGGCCGAGGCGGCCGCGGGGATGCCCCTGGACCGCCTGGCCCGCACGACACCCGAGCGGATCCCGATCCAGCCCCTCTATTCCTCGGCGGACCTGGAGGGACTCCAGCACCTGCGGACCATGCCGGGCCTGCCGCCCTTCGTCAGGGGGCCGTACACCACCATGTACGTCGGCCGGCCCTGGACCGTCCGGCAGTACGCGGGCTTCTCCACCGCCGAGGAGTCCAACGCCTTCTACCGCCGCAACCTCGCCGCCGGCCAGAAGGGCCTGTCGGTCGCCTTCGACCTGCCGACCCACCGCGGATACAACTCG
>JANOBY010000050.1:0-1607 GCA_031411935.1 Planctomycetales bacterium
CGCAGGCCGCCCTTGGCGTTCGTATCGGCCGAGTGGCAGGTGTAGCAGTTGTCGACGAGGACGGGCCGGACCTTCGTCTCGAAGAAGTCGATCGCCCCATCATCGGGAGGCGGGGGGACTGGTCCCGGCTCACGCCCGAGAGCAGGGCGAGGGCCATCAGGGGCATTGCGTTCCAACGACGTATCATGTCATGTCACCTGGGTGGGTTCGTCTTCTGGGGGGGCCGGCGGCCTAGCGCCGGGACTTGCCGGGCTTCTGCGCGACCTTGGACGCGACGAGGTCGAAGGTGAACGTGTTGGCGTCCGAGGTCTTCACGTCCGCAGTCAGGGTCGAGTTCAGGTTGTATTGCGGAGGGACGAGGTCCTTCATCTCGGGCACGGTCTGCTCGGGATCGTCGGGGTTCTTGACCGTCTTGCCCGTAGGGCCCTTGGCCCAGATACTCACCCCGTGCGAGCCCGCGATCGGCCCCTCGGCTCGGGGGAGCTGGAACTCCCCCTTCTCGATCAGGGCCGTGACCACGGGCTCGGGGGCGTTCTTGAGGACGAAGGTGATCATCCCCTTCTCGATGGGCTGGCCGTTGAGCGAGACCTTGCCCGAGATCGGCTCGCGGGGCAGGCCGTCGCCCGACCCCCCGCAGCCCGCAAGGATCGTGGCGAATGCCGTGAGCGACACAAATCGTGCGATGGTGTGCATGAGAGTGCTCCCGATGGTTTCTGGGTTGAACGGGTCAGAATTCGTCGGACGAGAGGATCTCGCCCCCGGCCCGCGAGCCCAGCTTCCACACGGTTTGCAGGCTCACGCTGTCCTTGAGGAACCGGACCGAGCCGTCGGCCAGGAGGATGTTCGCGCCTCCGGGATGGAAGCTGCTCATGCCCCACACGCCGGGACTCTGGAGCGTGCCGTTTCCACTCACGCTGCAATTGGGGTACTTCGGATTCGGCCCGAGCAGGATGTTCCCCATGCTGTAGCCGACCAGCCCGAGCGACCAGTTCTGGCCCAGCGTGGGGGTCTTCCCGAAGTAGCCGCTGCCCAGCTTGGCGGCGGCGGCGCACTGCGAGATCCACGCCGGGAACGAGGCGGCTAGCGCGGGCATGGTCAGCGTTCCGTTGTTGCGAGCCGTGCCCGCGGGATAAGTGCCCAGGAACACGATGTCGGTGGGGATGGAGACCTTGTTCGCGTCTCCGCTGCCGGTCCTCCACTCGGAGAAGGCGATCGTGTTGCTCGACCCGTCGGTGATGTCATGCAGGCCGTGGGTGGAACCGAGCGACCCCACGTATTCGAAGATGCCGTTGGGCGGGCCGCCGCTCTGCTGGCCGGCGAATTCCATGCTCGAGCCGACCGACGCAAAGTAGTTGTTGCCGGGCGCCTTCTGCGAGTTGAACATGGCGCCCGAGCCCTGATGGTTCCACGACGGCTCGTGGCTCGACGGGCAGAGGAACATGCTCACCCGGGTGGTGGTCGTGGTCGAGTTGGCCCAGTCGCCGTAGGCGGCATCGTTGAAGCAGGCCAGCGACAGGTTCGCCGCGTTGAACAGGGCGGGCTGCTCGGAGTAGCCGAGCATACGCACGTGGGCGCTGAAGTCGCGGTTGTTGCCCAGCGTGCCGTCG
>JANOBY010000051.1:0-5818 GCA_031411935.1 Planctomycetales bacterium
GGTGGCCTCGTCGTTCCATCTCGTCGAGGAAGGGTTGCATGGCAAACTCGTAGTTGCGCCACCGGGCCACGGACGTGCGGTAGATGGGCTCGCGGACCTGCGAGAGGCTTGCCGTGCGCACCTGGCGCTTCGTCTCGTGGAACCTCAGGCAGTCCGGCTCCCAGTCGAGCCCCACATGGTCGATGAGCCTCCTCGCGGACGTCTCGGGATCCTTGATGGCCGACTCATAGGGGAGGTCGAGCCACTGGATCGGGGACAGCCGCTTCCAGTGCTCGTCCACGCGGAGATAGTCGGAGAATCGACGGGCGATCGAGACCCAGTCGTTCGCCCAGCGGATCGAGCCGAAGCAAGTCTGCCAGCAGGAGAGGGCCACGTCCCGCAGGTCGCGACGGCAGTGGATCACCCGGGCGTGGGGGAACAGGACGTGGATCCACCCGAGCAGGTTCACGTTGTCGGGCATCTTGTCGACCACGTAGGGGGCGTCCGGGTTCCGCTTCGCGATCAGGTCCAGATAGTTTTCGGCGATCTCGTTCAGGTGCGACGTCGTGAGCGAGTTCAACCCGGAGAGCGGGCTCGACCCGTCCTCGCGCCCCTTGGAGGGCAAGGCTTTCAAGAGGTTGTTCATGAACAGGCATTCGCCCGCCCCGTGGATCGCCGAGTGCGAGGCGAGGATCTGTTCGGTGAGGGTGGTGCCCGATCGCGGCAGGCCGACCACGAAGATCGGCCTGCGGCTTCGGGGGGAGATCGTGCTGCGACGCTGGATCTGTTCGGGGGTGAAGGCCGCGATGATCTCGTCGACCCACCGGGCAAAGCTGTCGGAGTCGTACGACTCGCCGCGGCGTGATCGCATTTCGTGCTGATGCGCGTTGCCCGACCGGAAGTGGCGAGCGGCGGACTCGTAGTCCTTCCGGTGGTCGTAGACCATGCCGAGCGCGAAGTCCAGCTGGGCTCGCGCGCCCTCGCCGAGGTGCTTCGTGTCGAGCAGGCCGACCATCCGCTGGAGGTCCTCGTCCGAGACCGTCCCCTTGTCGTGGGAGGCCCTCTGGTAATAGACCTCCACGAGCTGGGGGTGCGATGCGAGCGCCCTGGAGGATTCCTCGCGCGCCTTCTCGAACTCCCCCAGCTCCGAATAGACGTTCGAGAGCCCGAGGCGAGGGGCGGTCAGGTCGGGGTCGAGGTCCAGGGCCTTCCGGAAGCACTCCACCGCCCGGTCCGGGTCCTGGAGTTGCGCGTAGGCCTGCCCCATCCCGCAAAGACTCTCCGCGTGGGAGGGGTCGATCGTCAGCGCATGTCCGTAGCGAGCGATCGCCTCGTCCTGGCGCTCCTGCTCGGCCAGGAGGCTCGCGTAGTTGGCGTGGAATCGGGCGGAGTTGGGCTCGAGCTCCAGGGCGTTCAGGTAGAGCTCGGCGGCCTCGTCGTACCGGGCGCGACCCTGGAAGGCCTGCGCGAGGTTGTTGACGGGCATGGCCATGCCTGGGGCCAGGGTTATGGCCTTGCGGTAGCACCCGACGGCGTCCTCGAAGCGTCCCATCGAGCGGTACACGTTGCCGAGGTTGTTGATGGGTTGGGGGCGATGGGGGGTGAGGCTCACCGCCTTCAGGCAGCACCGTTCGGCCTCGTCCAGGTCGTCGGCGCGGCCGATCTCGACCAGGATCTGGCCCAGGTTCGAGTTGCCCATGGCGTTGTCGGGGTCGATCGCCAGGGCCGATCGGAACCACCGCTCGGCGTCCTTCAGCTTTCGGCGCTCCTGCAGGACCATCCCCAGATTGATCATGGCCATGGGGAAATCGGGCCGGAGCGAGAGCGCGGTGTTCAGGGCCTCCTCGGCCAGGTCCATCCGCCGTTGCGCGTGGTGGATCAGGCCCAGGCTGTTGAAGGCGTCGGGCTGGTCGGGGTCGAGCGCGATGCCGATCTTCAGCTGCGTGGCCGCCTCGTCGAGGCGTCCGCACTCGCGGAGGCATTCTCCCAGGTTGCAGTGGTTCGGCGCCTCGCCGGGGCGCAGCGCCACGAGCCGCGAGAAGTGGACCGCGGCCTCGCGAGGCTGGCCCTTCTGGTAGGCGATCACGGCCAGGCCGGTCACCGCGTCGGCGAATTCCGGCGTCCCCGCGGGGATCGAGCGGAAGAGCCCCTCGGCCTGGTCCAGATGGCCCAGCCCGTGGGCTCGCGACGCGAACAGGAGCGCGTTGTGACTCACCGGTTCGGAACCTCGAAAGGGGAGATGACGACCAATCGCCCGGAGGCGTCGTTGGGCCCGGGACGTCGATCCTTGCGTCTCGTCCTCCGGGCGGACTGCAAGGAACCATAGAACGTCCCGAAGAACCCGGCGGACGAATTCGCCGCCGGGCCTCGAGGTCGTCCGGGTTCATCTTCGGGTCGGGTCCCTGCGGCGGCCTCGCATGGCCGCCGAGGCGTCAATGGTCGTGGGGCGAGTCGGGCTTGCCCACATAGTTGTGATCGACCCGGAAGAGCTTGCCGGTGGCCGCGTCGACGACTTTCTGGAAATGGTGGAGGCGTCGCTGGATGCTCGAAAACACGACCGAGGGGGTGAACCCGTCTCGATTGTTGGAGTTCGTGATGGCGATCTTCGTCTTGCCCAGGACGTGGTCCTGCGACGTCCACCTGGTGCGATTCGCCTTGAGATCGATCAGCGACACGCGACCGGAACGATTGTGGGAGGGCGAGAGGAGCCACTCGGAGGGGGACGAGGAGCCCGTGAAGTTGAGGGCCTGAACATCAAAGCCCTTGCGCAGACCGCCGACCACGGCGCGGGAGATGTGGGTCGCCGTTCCGAATCGCCCTTCGAGGAAGATGGGCGTGGCCCGGCCCTGGCGGGGGATCAGCACATAGTCGGTCGTCCTGTCGAAGTTGAAATCGACGGTCGAGACCGTGAACCCGCCCTTGTAGGCCTTGCCCTTGAGCTGCGACTTCCAGAGCACGGCCTTGGTGTCGGTGCGGACGAGCTTCACCCAGTTGCCTCCCGTGATCAGCTCGGTCTGGACCGGTTTGAGGATCACGTCGAGTCGGCGGCCCGCCGGCACGCCGGCCACGAAATTCACGATCGCCGAGCGTAGCGTGCTCGGGTCGATCGAGGAGACGCGGCCGTCCAACCCCGTCGTGCCCAGGGGCACGAGGTCGAAGGTGGGGACGGGCGTGATCTGGATGTAACCGGGACCCGAGAACGGGGAGTGGAATCGGTAATTCCCCGATTGGTCGGTCAGCGTCGAGGTGATGAAGGTACCATCCGCGGAGTAGAGGCTGACCTGGACGCCGATGGCGGTATTCGGCGAGGTGGACGCGGCCTGCACGTTTTGCAGGCTGAGCGTCCCGCCCGGCATGGCCATGCCGCCGCCGGTTCGTGCGAGCGGCTCGATGGTGGCGTTGCCCGTCAGAAACATGTTTCCGCTCGAATAGCAGTAGTTCGCCTCGCTCGAGCCGGTGGCGCCCGTGGGGCCGGTGGAGCCTCCTCCCCACTTGCACTGGTCGCTCCCTGGGGCACCCGCCCCTCCCGACCCGCCCGGCCCGCCAGCTCCCGGAGTCGCGGTGTTGTTGCTCGGCGACCATCCCGAGGGAGAATTCATGGTGGCGCCCGGTTGCACGTACACGCCGCCCCCCAGGGCCGAGCCCCCCGTGCCGCCCGCCCCGCCATTGCCGGCATTGATCGTGTTGTTGCAATAAGCGCCATCCGGCTGGGCACCTCCTGACCCGCCCTGGCCACCCTTGCCGCCCTGGGAGCCCACCACCTTGTTGCCGGTGATGGAGACGGACGAAGTGACGTTCAGGGTGCCGCTGGCGAGGTAGTAGCCCCCCCCGTAAGCGCTATACCCGGTGCCGCCGGTCTGGCCATCGTCCCCCTGGCCCCCGGTCGCTCCGGTTGAGCCTTGCTGGGTCGTCGCCACGTAATTACCGGTCAGCGTGACCGCATTCAGATTCGCGATTCCCGAATTCTGGTAGACGCCGCCCCCGGCCGCGTATGTCGATCCTACGACATCGCCGCCGGTGATCGTGAGGTTCTGGAGGTTCAGCGTCCCGCTGGAGGCGTTATTCACGTAAAGGGTCCGGGCGTACCAGCCCTGGATCGTCGCATTCCCGTTGGACCCGAGGATCGCGAGCGAGTCCCCTGCCGCGACCGAGGTCTCGATCTGGGATCCCAGGGTCAAGATGTAGTTACTCGAGGAATTCGGCAGGAGGATCGCCATCGAGTTGTTGTTTGAATTACCATTCATGTAATTCTGGCTGTAGGCGATCGCATTCCTGAGGGACCCGGATCCGCCCGTGAAGGTGCTGATCCCCGAGGGCCCGTTGGCACTGGGGTTATTGTTGTTGTCGGAGGTGGACTGCACGGTGAAGGCGTAGTCGGCACCGCCGAAGGAGGAGTTGTTGCCGGTGGCCGTGGTCTCGTAGGACGAGGCGTAGGACGTGTTCTCGAAGAACGCGACCCCGCCGCCTGCACCGATCGACACGTTGAGGATCGCGTTGTTGGTGAGATTGAAGAGGCTGTTATCCTTGAGCGCCCCGCTGGTGATCGAAATGCCGGCCCCATAAGCCGCGCCCGCGCCGTTGCCCGTGAGCGTGTTGCCGTTGATCACGGTGGTGGCGTTCGTCCCGCCGTTGAGGTTAAGCGTGGACCCGGTCGCGAAAATCCCCGCCCCCTGGATGGTCCCGGCGCCCGAGGACTGGATGGCGTTGTTCTGCAACTTCAGGCCGTTGGAGTTGAGCGTGGCGTCGGAGAGGTAGAGCCCGCCGCCGTTGGCCGTTGAGCCCGTCTGTAGGCGGTTGGACGAGACGTTGTTCACGCCGTCGAGGTTGAGGATGGCCCCGCCCGCGTAGATGCCCGCCCCCTGGATGAGCCCGCTGCCCGAGGCCTGGATCGAGTTGTTCTTCACCTTCAGGCCGTTGGAGTTCAAAGTCCCACCGGAGAGGATGAGCCCGCCCCCGTTGGCGTTCGAGGACCCGGAGGAAATCGTGTTGGAGGCCAGGGAAACGTTGCTCCACGAGACGATTGCGGAGCCGGTATTGCTGATGAACACGCCCCCTCCGCTCTCCGTAACGCGATTGCCCACGAACTTCGTGTCAGTCGCCCTGAGGGTCGAGTTCGACGAGGCGAGCCCCCCTCCCGCGGCCGACCCGTTGTTCTTGAACCTGGTGTTGCCGACGATCGTGAGCGTGCTCCCGCTGGCCTGGTACAGGCCTCCGCCGTAGCCCGCCAGGCTGGAGCCCGAGGTCACGGAATTGCTCACGATGCTCGGCCCCGAGAGGGTCAGGTGGTTGTCAAAGGACATCACGCCGCCGCCGCCCGCGGTCGCGTTGTTCCCGGAGATCGAGCCCGGGCCGATGGTGGTCGTCCCGAGCGTGGCATACACCCCGCCCCCCTGGTTGGCCTTGTTCCCCTGGATCTTCATGCCGATGGCGGTGAGGGTCCCCGACGATTGATAGATCCCTCCGCCGAACCCCGACGTGGTCAACGCCTGGTTGCTGATCACGTTCACGGTCTGGAGATCAACGTCGGCATTTCCCTGGATCGCGAGCCCTCCCCCCGAGCCTCCACCGACCAGCGAATTCTTGTTGATGACCGCGTGGTCGGCATGAAACGTCCCTCCGGAGATGGCGATGCCGCCCCCGGTGTCGGCCCGGTTGGCGATCACGTTCGCGGTGAAGATGTTGACGGTCCCTCCGGCCTGATAGAGGCCGCCGCCGGTCCCGCCCGCGGCGATCGCCGAGTTGCCGGTGATCGACATGCTCGTGAAGTTGAGCTGGGCGTTCGTCCCCGCGATGCCACCGCCGCTCGACCCGGTGGACGTGTTCCCGCTGGCCTTCCCGC
>JANOBY010000052.1:0-3029 GCA_031411935.1 Planctomycetales bacterium
CGAAGACCTGCTGGAGCGCATGAGGGCCGGCAAGGTTTATCCGCCCGATCGGGCCGAGCGGGCCATGGAGCATTTCTTCACGCCCGCCAACCTGACCCGCCTGCGCGAGATCACCCTCACCGAGATGGCCCATCTGATCGACCGCCGAGCCCGCCGGGCCGACGCCGATCTCGCCCCGGCCTCGGCGACCGAGCGCGTGATGGTCGGCCTTTCCAGCCGCAGCCCCAACGCCCCCGCGCTCTTGAGGAAGGCGGCGAGACTGGCGGATCGACTGAGCGCGCCCTGGTACGCCGTCTACATCCAGACACCCGCCGAAGACCTGACGCAGATCGACGCGGCCACCCAGCGAGCCCTGGGCAAGAATCTGGAGCTAGCTCAGCAACTGGGCGGCATCCCGATGAATTTCCGCGGCCGGGATGTCGCGAGCACGATCGCGGCCTTCGCCCATGAGTACGGGATCAAGGTTGTCGTGCTGGGACAAAGTCGCCGGCCATGGTATCGACGGCTCTGGTCGAGCTCCGTCCTGGAGAAGCTCCTGATGCAGACCAAAGGAATCGACATCATGGTCGTGGATGTCTAATCGTCCCCACACACGCCAGGAGGTGGCACGTCCCTAACGGGGGGGGCAAACCCGGCCTACGCTTGCCACGACCGCCCCGAGAGTTCCCATGGGACCTGGGGCCAAGACTGCTGGCCTACCCCTGCATGGGAAGTCTCCCCGTGAGCGGATTGCGGGGCCGCTCAGGCGTGGATGAGCAGGCTGATGCCCTCGGCAGGTGCTTGGCAACGGTCTGGATCACGTCGCCCTTCCTGGCCTTCCGCAACGTCCCCTGCTTCGTAGTCCCCATCAGGAGCACTTCGGCCCCGTGGTGGAGCATCGATAACGCCGGTCTTTGCGATTATCAAGGACAGGGACTCGCCCGTTTCCCGCCCCCTGGAAACCGGTATACTGGGCGGGTCTCACCCTCGTCGATGACGTGCGAGCCCCAGAGGGCCCCCCGCCCGATGTCCGACCCCGACCTCTCCTCGCCCTCGCCCCGGCGGCTCCATCCCGGATCCGGCCGACGGGAGGCCCCTTCCCGCCCCAAGGGACGCGGCGTCGAGCCCGAAGCCCTGGCCGACGTACGCCTGGCCGGGGAAGGGATCCCCCTGCGTCGGGACCTCCTGATCGAGCACCTCCACGCGCTCCAGGATCGGTTCGGATGCCTCCACGCCCGGCACCTGGCGGCCCTGGCCGACTCGTTGCGACTGGCCCAGGTGGAGGTGTACGAGGTCGCGACCTTCTACGCCCACTTCGACGTGGTGCTCGACGGCGAAACCGCTCCCCCTCGCCGGACGGTCCGCGTGTGCGACGGCGTGGCCTGCCGGCTCGCCGGGGCCGAGGATTTGATCCGGGATCTTGGCACGGAGATCGGCCCCCACGTCCGCGTGGTCAGGGCCCCCTGCATCGGCCGATGCGACCGCGCCCCGGCGGCCTTCGTGGGGCGAAACGTCCGGGAAGCGGCCACCGCCGAGAGCATCCGGCTCGCCGTCCAGGCCGACGCCTTCGAGGCCGAGATTCCGCTCTATCCGTCGCTGGAACGCTACGAGGCCGAGGGCGGATACGCCACGTTGCGGGCCTGCCTCGAAGGGCGTGGCACCCGCGACGATCTGGTGGAGATGCTCGAGGCCTCGGGCCTGCGGGGCCTGGGAGGCGCGGGGTTCCGCTCGGCGCAGAAGTGGCGAATCGTGCGCGACCAGCCCGAGCCTCGCCTGCTCGCCGTGAACGCCGACGAGGGGGAGCCCGGCACCTTCAAGGATCGGTTCTACCTGGAGACCGACCCCCACCGCTTCCTCGAAGGCGTGTTGCTCGCCGCGTGGGCGGTCGAGGCCCAGGGAATCTACATCTACCTGCGCGATGAATATCCCCATATCCTGGAGATCCTCCGCAGGGAGGTGCCCCGGCTGGAGCTTGCGGGGCTCGTCCCCGCAGGGGTCGTGCAGGTGCGGCGAGGGGCGGGCGCGTACATCTGCGGCGAGGAGACCGCCATGCTCGAGAGCCTGGAGGGCAAACGCGGGTATCCCCGCCAGAAGCCCCCCTTCCCCACCCAGGCCGGGCTGTTCGGTCGCCCCACGCTGATCCACAACGTCGAGACCCTTTACTGGCTGCGCTCGATCTTCGAGAACGGGCCCGGGTGGATGGCCGACCAGGGACGCAACGGGCGAAAGGGGCTCCGCTCCTTCTCGCTCTCGGGCCGCGTGCGCCAGCCCGGCGTGAAGCTCGCCCCGGCCGGGATCACCGTTCGCGAATTGATCGACGAGTACGGCGGAGGGATGCTCGACGGCCATACCTTCAAGGGCTACCTGCCGGGAGGGGCCTCGGGCGGGATCCTGCCCGCGCACCTGGGGGACGTCCCTCTGGATTTCGGCACGCTCGAACCCTACGGCTGCTTCATCGGGTCGGCGGCGGTGGTCGTGCTGTCCGATCGCGACAACGTCCGCGAGATCGCCGCCGCGCTCATGAGCTTCTTCGAGGACGAGAGCTGCGGCCAGTGCACCCCCTGCCGCGTGGGGACGGAGAAGGCGGTCACGCTCATGAAGAGTCCCGTGTGGGACGAGGCGCTCCTGACCGAGCTGAGCATGACCATGCGCGACGCCTCCATCTGCGGACTCGGGCAGGCCGCGCCCAATCCCCTGCTCTGCGCCTTGCGGTACTTCCCGGAGGACGCGCGATGAGCGTTGAAGACTCGCCCGGGACTCCGTTCGTGCTCGACGGGAGGTCGGTCGTGGCCGCCCCCGGCGAGACGATCTGGCAGGTCGCCCGCCGCGTGGGGGTGGCGATCCCGCACCTCTGCCATCTGCCCGAGCACGGGTACCGGCCCGACGGCAATTGCCGCGTGTGCATGGTCGAGGTCCAGGGCGAACGCGTGCTCGCGCCTTCATGTCGGCGGATCCCGGCGGCCGGGATGAACGTGTCCACGTCGTCCTCGCGCGCCGAGTCGGCCCGCAACATGGTCATGGAATTGCTCCTGGCCGACCAGCCGCCTCGC
>JANOBY010000053.1:0-3376 GCA_031411935.1 Planctomycetales bacterium
AAGGACGCGGACATCGCCCTCTTCGATGCCCATCCGTTCGATACCTACGCCCGATGCCAGATGACCCTGGTCGATGGCGAGGTCCGTTTCGAGCGCAAGGACGTCGATGCCAAGCCCACGCTCAAGCTGGCCGATCGCGCCAAACCCAAATTCGACCCCGCCGATCGGGCGGCCGCGCTGGAGATCGCGGCCAATCCGAAAGGGACCTACGCCCTGACCGGCGCGACCTTGCACACCGTGAGCGGGGCCGATATTGCGAACGGCACGCTGGTCATCGCCAACGGCAAGATCGCGGCCGTGGGCGGCCCCGACACCGAGATCCCCCAGGGCACGCAAACCGTCGATTGCAAGGGTCTGGATGTGTGGCCCGGGATGATCGAGGCGGGAAGCGTGATCGGCCTCTTCGAGATCGGGAGCGTGACCGAGACCCAGGATGTTTCGGACTCCGCCCAGCATCAGCCCGAGCTTCGGACGAGCGTGGCCCTGCACCCCGACAGCGAGCTCATTCCCGTGACCAGAGCCAACGGGATCCTCGCCTCCTACGTCCAGCCCAGCGGAGGGTCGATCTCGGGCCAGGGTTGCGTCATGAATCTCGACGGCTGGGTCCCGCCCGAGATGGTCGTGGCCGACGGCGTGGCCCTGAACGTGAACATCCCCGCCTATGTCACGCCCCGGCCCGAAGGGGCCAGGCAGCGAGGTCCTGGTGGAGCCGGCGGGGAGGATCCGAATTCCAAACGCAAGGAGCGAATGGAAGCCATCGCCGACCAGTTCCGCGCGGCCCTGCAATACGGCAAGGTTGTCCAGGCTGCCAAGGACGGAAAGGCCGAGATGCCCCCCACCGATCCTCGCCTCGCGGCGCTCCTGCCGTTCGCAAGGGGAGAGAAGCCGGTGATCTTCAGCGCCGATCGTCGCGTGGAGATCCTCGACGCCCTGAAGATGATCGAAGACCTCAAGCTCAAGGGCATCATCTCCGGAGCCGGTGAGGCCTGGAGAGTCGTGGACGAGTTGAAGGCCGCCAACGTGCCGGTCCTGGTCGCCTCGACCCTCCGGGTCCCGACCGATCGCTCCTACCCGTACGATTCGTCGTACACGAACCCCCTGAGGCTCCAGGCGGCGGGTGTCAAGTTCGCAATCCGTACCGTGGGGCAGGGGCCCGACCAGGCCACGGTCTCGCGGAACCTCCCCTTCGAGGCCGGTAACGCCGTGGCGTACGGCCTGAATGAGGCCGACGCCCTGCGAAGCGTCACGTTGGCCCCCGCGCAGATTCTGGGCGTGGCCGACAAGCTCGGCTCGCTCGAAGTCGGCAA
The DNA here is from genome assembly GCA_031411935.1 of Planctomycetales bacterium. Classification (GTDB taxonomy): domain Bacteria; phylum Planctomycetota; class Planctomycetia; order Isosphaerales; family Isosphaeraceae; genus JAQGHR01. Next base: position 1,308 of record JANOBY010000053.1, read on the forward strand.
GATCGCCAACGTGGTGATCACCCAGGGCCCCCTGTTGCAGGTGACCACCGAGGTCAGGAGCCTCTTCATCAAGGGACAGCCCCTGGCCCCCGAGAGTCGCCACACGCGTCTCCACGCCAAGTACCGCCAGCGCCTGTCCGAGGTGAAGGAAGGCAAGAGCCCGCTGGGCCTGGTCCGAACCTCGCCCGCGCAAGCCCCGCCCGCTGCCCAGGCCGAAGGGGGCGCAGCGGCTCCCGCAGCGGGAAGCCGGTAGACATCAGTTCGTATCGGGGGGCATCCGAAAGGGTGCCCCTCGAACCCATGGCCAAATTCCGGGCCCAGGTCCGTCATCCCGCGTGAGGCGGCACGGAGGCGTTGGCCATGGACACGTTCTCCGACTGGCTAACCGAGGTCGCCGCCGATCAGGTCGTCATCGCGCCCTCCGACCTCGGTGCCGAGGCTCGCGGCAACCAGTGGTCGTTCGCCCTCACGTCTCGGCAAGCCGCAGTGTTGAGCCCCGCGCACGTGGCATCTTTCGTGCGAGCTGTCGCGGCTGCCCGCGGTCGGTTGCTCTCAGAGCGAGGTGCCGCACCTATGCTCTTCTCTTGCTGGCACGACGATCAGGCCAGCCAACTCCGCTTTAGCCTCGTCTCGGCCTCGCACGACCGCCTGCCCTTCCACTGCGAGGTCGATCAGTCGGCGACCCTGGAATCCATCGCGGCATCATTCCTCGACTCGCCGTACCATGATGGCTTCGCGCTGTCATCTGCCTTCGATACGGACGCCAACGGCGAAGGCGATGCGGTCAGGGTCCTTCCCGTCTGGGTCGTCACGCTGCCATCGACCGCGGTCTAGCCCGGCATTGCCGCGGAACCGCACCGCATTTTGTGCGAACATCGCTCGTCTCGGCAGTACCGGTCCGCGATGCTTTGGCGAGTACGAATGCGCTCAGGATGCGATAATATCGAGGGGCAGGGGGCCCTGGACCACCTCATCCGGCTCGTTGAAAATTTGGGGCACCTAGAGATGGAGACACTTGTACACAATGGAAGCGGAGATTCGCGAAAACATGATTTTGCAGAACGAACCCAATGGGGCGGACGAGGCTCACAGGGATCCTTCTTCGGAAGCCGCTTGAAGGAAATCCTTTAGGTCGAGTTTTGTTCGAGCCTCGGGGCTGGTCCTGGGGGCTTGTAACGGTAAAACGAAGCCAAAACGAACCCAAAACGAACCCAAAACGAAGCCAATTTTGGGCTCTCCGGACGGGAAACGAACCCATTTGCCGGGGAACGTCGTGGCGGAAATCGGACAGCGGGGGCGAGTCTTCAAAGAAAGGCCACGCCCAGCTTCGTCAGTTCCGATTTGAGTGCGGTCGCCGCCTCCCCGAAACGCTCCGGCCCCGTGAACCCGTGCGAGTGCGCTGCCACGATCAGGTGAGGTTCGAGGGTGCAGAAGCCCTCGTACCCGTGGGCCACGGCATCGGCGATCAGTTGAGGGATCTGGCCCTGTCCCTGACCGGCCACCACGTTCTTCCTCGACGCCAGGTCGAAATCCTTCACATGGAAGTGGACGACCCTGGGGAGAAGCGTCTGCCAGGCCTCGTCGATGTCCTGTCCGACTTCGAGGAAGTTGGCGGGATCGAAGGCGATCCCGAGCGACGGGGACTCGATCCCGTTCAGGATCTCGGAAAGCCGGGAGGCGTTGTCCCCGTACAGCCCCTTCTCATTCTCAAGGACAAGGCGTACCCCATGCTGGCCCGCCGCGTGTGCCATGGCCTCGAGACGCCTGAGGACCTCGTCGCGCGAGTCTGAAGGGTCCGTGCCCTCGGGGGGATAGAAGCTGAAGATGCGGATATTCGCGGTTCCATAGAACTTTGCGAGTTCGATCGCCCTGGAGAGGCGATTCTGTTCCATGGCGAAGGGTTCAGAAAGGGAGGATTTCCCGATGGGCGACCCGATCGCGCTGAGGCCGACTCCCCTCAGACGCAGTTGTTCCCGAAAGGCCTCGTGCTGGGCCTCGCCGAGGGCGAGAACATTCATACCAAGGATCGATCGGAACTCCACATGGCGGATCGCGTTGGCTTCCAGGCA
>JANOBY010000054.1:0-7375 GCA_031411935.1 Planctomycetales bacterium
TCTTGATCGCTTCCACGAAGTCCTCATTGTCCCAGGCGTTGATCTGGCCGGGCCGGGGGATGAACGGGGCGTCGGGGAAGGCGGCCCGGAGCTCGGGCATGATCACGCCGTTGGGGCCGTTCTCGAAGCTTGTCGTGAGGATCGTGGGTAGGCGGAAGTGCTTCGCCGTGTCGGCCAGGGCCAGCACGTTGTTGCGGAACTCGTCGGGCGTGTAGTCCTGGACCAGCGACAGCAGACCGGCCTGGTGGTCGATCAGCAGCACCACGGCCTGGTCGACCGAGAGGCGCGAGCGTGACGGGTTCGCGGCGTCCGACGGCATAAGGAGACTCCCGGAGGTTCGGCGTGGACCCCGCCCGATCCGCCCATGAGAGGGGAGGACCACGCGGCGGGAGGCACACGTGAAGCCATAAACAGGCGGATATTATTGCATGAATGGGCACGCCGGGCAATCTCCGGCGTCCCTCGCCCGATCGCCTCCTCCGCGGAGGTCACTCGCCCAGGGCCCCGTACCGCACGATCCGGAACCGCGCGCCCTGGGCCTCGCGGATGCGCTCGGCGAGCTTCTCGTGGACCTCGGGCGTCCAGGCGCCCCACTTCGTGAAGAACGCCTCGGCGGCGGCCTTGTCCCCCTCGTACTGGAGGGCGAGCACGTCCTTGAGCAGGGCCGTGACCACCTCCTCATATTTCGCGTAGTCGATCGTGAGCCGGGCGGTCGCGGGGTCGGCGGCGATCAACCCCCTGTCCAGGAAGAAGTTGAACTGCGCCAGCTGCATGGTCTGGTACGGCTGGTCCTTGCGGGGCTTCACGTTCTGGAGCGTGCGGCGGATCCCCCCGGCCTGCACGGCGCGGAGGAGGGGGGCGTCGATCGTGCCGTCGGTGGCCATGCGGTGCAGGGTGAAGAGCGACACGAGGTCGGCCTTCATCTCCTCCAGGGCGTCGGCCTGGTCCTCGAGCGCCACGTCCAGGGTGCGGCCGTTCCTGTCGCGGTCCACGCCCAGGTAGTGGCCGACCTCGTGCCAGAGTGTCCTCTGGAAGTTGCCCGCGGGCACGAGGTCATTCGCGAAGCTGTCGGCGGTCGCGGTCTTCCACACGCGCAGGTCGGCGGCGAACAGCTCGGGGTTCTCCATCACGTTGCGGCGAAGGAGGATCGTCCGGCCGTACTTGCGCGAGTGGAGCGGGTCGTTGGGCAGGATCGTCGCGGTATTCGTCCCGCGGGCCTGGCCGAAGTCGGCGACCACGTCGTAGATGCCCACCGAGATCTCCTCGCGCACCCGCTTGTGGTGGTCGTAGGGCAGGGCGTCCTCGACCTTCTGGAGCCCGCCGAGCTTCTTGCGCAGGTCCTCGGTGGCCTTCTTGTCGGTCAGGAGCAGGCTGAAGCTGGGGAACGCCTTCACGCCGAAGAGGGCGTCGTCGTAGGTCTCGTACGCGCCGATCTGGGCATTCAGGCTCTTGAACCGGCCCGTGACCCACGAGGCGTCGCCGCTCTCGTAGTCGTTGGAGATGAGGTCGCGTCCCCGGTTGCGCAGGTAGGCGGCGAACTCGGGGTCGGAGGGCTGCAACTCGTCGGCGGCGTTGAACAGGTGGATGAGCGCCCGATGCATCTCATCTTCATACGCCACCGCGTAGGGGACGGCATAGAAGGCCTTCGGGTCGGGATTCTTGGCCATCGCCATCAGATGACCCATGAGCTTCCCGTGCAGGACGTGAAGTCCTCCCCGCATGAGGGCGAGCATGTCTCGCGCGAGGTTCTCGTTCGTTGCGCGACGCACCACGGTGCGCTCGGCCAGGATCGTGTCGCGGGCTTCGGGATGGGCGTCGAGGAACGCGTTCAGCTCCTCCTTCGTCGCGTCGGGCGGGTAAACGTTCCTCGCCGGGCTCTGGGGATCGACGGGCAGGAACGGCTCGCGCTTGTTGTCGAGCGTGCTGGCGATCGGGCCCTGGAATAGTCGGTAGAGGGTGAGGAGGTCCTTCGTCCTCTGCGGGTTGCGGAGGCGGGCGTCCAGCTCGACGAGGTCCCTGGACGAATTCAACGCCTGGTGGTGCCGCATGTCCTCGTAGACCTTCTGGAGGATCGCTCCGGCCTGGAGCAGATGCTCGACGGCCCGCTTCTCGGCGGGGGCGAGCCCCGAGAGGTCAGGCGCCAGGCGGATCGTCTCGGTCTTGGCCAGGATCTCGGCGACCTTCGCCTCGGGCCAGTAGCCCTCGGGGAGCCCGTCCTGGGCATGGGCGAACGCCGGGGGGGCCGTCAAGAACCCGAGGACGAGCAGGAAGGACGTTTTCATGATCGGGTGACTCTTCCTCGATATCGAGCGGAGCTTGCGACGAGCCGTATTAAAGACGACCGGCGGGCCGGGCTCAAGCGAATTCGCCGCGGACCACGGCTTGCAAAATCTCGCGAATGGCCTGACACGTCGCGGGCGCGTCGTGCGGATAGTCCCGTGGGGAGAACGACCCCGGAACCAGCCCGGCGAGAGACCGGCAAGGAAGGGAGAAGGACCATGCGACACAGCATCAGGACGACCACGCTCGCGGCCCTGGTTACGGCCGCGTCGCTGCTCGGATTCGGCACCTCGGCGCAGGCCGACGACGATTACGGCGGCCACTACGGGGGAGGTTCGCACCATCGCCACCACTCGGGCTGCGGCCACCACAACGGCCCGTGCTACTCGGGCTGCGGCCACCACCACCGAGGCGGCTATGGCGGAGGCTATGGCGGCGGGTATGGCGGAGGCTACCGCGGCGGATATGGCGGATACGGGCCTTATGGACCCCGGTGGCAGCCCCGGCCCGCCTACGGCGTGTCGGTGTACATCCCCGGGCGATACGTCCCCGCGCCGGTCTACCCGGTGCTCGTGCCCTATGGCGACTATCGCCCGTGGTGACTCCCGTTCCCGGGGGGCAGATGGAGTTGGCCCCTCGGGATGGATGGGACTTTGGCGGCCCCGTCTGCTAGACTGACCTCATGTGGGCGGATTGGTTGTGCGGGTTGCCCACCTTCCCGTCTGAAGGAGTCGAGACGATGCTCAGCCTGGGGCGGCTTCGTGGGCGGACCTGCGGTGGCGTGTCGCGCCGGGCGTTCCTCCAGGTCGGCGGGCTCGGCGCGCTCGGGCTCTCGATGGCCGACCTTCTCGCCATGAGGGCCAAGGCGAGCCCGGCGAGCCCTCCCGCGAAGAGCGTGATCGTGCTCTGGCTCTGGGGCGGGCCCAGCCACCTCGAAACCTTCGACATGAAGCCCCACGCCCCGCTCGAATATCGCGGGCCGTTCGAGCCGATCGCCACGCCCGTCCCCGGATTGCAGGTCTGCGAATTGCTTCCCGGATTAGCGAAGCGCGCGGACCGGTTTGCAATCCTCCGCGCCATGCATCACGAGTCCAACGACCACGGGGTCGCCGGCACGATCGGCCTCACGGGCAACATCGCCGGGGCCGTGGGGCTCGGCGGATCCGCCGCCGCCGGGGCCGTCCAGCCGAGCACCGGCGCGATCGTGGGCCGGGTCTTCAAGGATCGCGGCAACAAGGCCGGGGCCCTCCCTCCGTACGTGATCCTCGGCGGGCAACTGCACCAGGGCCTCAAGCGCGTGGTGGGCGAGGGCGGGGGGATGCTCGGCAGCGCGTACGACCCCTTCCGCCTGGATTATGAGCCCGGCGTGGGCCTGAAGCTGCCCGACGTGCAGCTTCCCGAATCCGTCTCGGCGCAGAGGCTCGGGGCGCGCTGGGATCTCCTGCACAAGCTTGACACCTCGGCCGCGATCCCCGGCAAGCCCTCTGCGGTCATGGAGCGGCATTACGACCTGGCCCGCACGCTCATCTCGTCGAAGGAAAGCCTCGGGTCGCTCGACGTGACCCAGGAATCGCCCAGGACCCGCGAGCGTTACGGCCCGCACCGCTTCGGCCAGTGCTGCCTGATCGCGCGCAGGCTCGTCGAGGCCGGACTGCCCTTCGTGCAGGTCAACTGGAGCACCCACGTGGAAGGCCCCGAGGACGCGGGCGACGGCGGGTGGGACATGCACGACCGCTACTTCCAGATCATGCAGGACCGCCACGGGTGGATGCTCGACCGGGCCCTGTCGGCGTTGCTGGACGACCTCCAGGACCGCCGCATGCTCGAAACCACGATGGTCGTCGCGGTGGGCGAATTCGGCCGCATGCCCAGGATCAACGACAAGGCCGGTCGCGAGCACTGGAACCCCTGCTACTCAGCGCTCGTGGCCGGAGGGGGCATCCAGGGAGGACGCACCGTGGGCTCGTCCGACAAACGGGGCGAGCAGCCCGTGGACCGCCCCACCACCCCCGCCGATCTGGGCGCCACGATCCTCAACCAGCTCGGCATCGGAGCGGCCGAGATCACCGACATCGGCCTCACCCCCTCGGGCCAGGTGATCCAGGAGCTGTTCTGAGCCGGCGCAGGTTTCAGGGCTTCGTGCCTCCGCCCACGGTCAGGGTCACGGCGATCGTGCCGGTCTCCGGGACGTCGGCCTCGCTCGTGGCGAGCACCTCGCCCCCTCGCCTCGCGGTGAAGGTCCAACGGCCCGGCCAGAGGCCCCGGAACTCCGCCGCGTCGAAGCTCGAATAGACTTCGAGCTCATGGCGGATCGTCACGCCCGAGGGGTCGGTCGCCACCAGCTCATCGGGCACGGGCGAGGCTTTCGCGAAGCGGATCGAGCAATCGGCGTTCGCCTTCGCGGAGACCACGCGTTCGCCCACATCCACCGCCGCGCTGTTGACCTCGACCCCCTCGACCACGCAGGACCCCGCGCGCGGGTCGTGGATGAACAGCGAATAGAGGCCCGGCGTGAGGTAGCGGACGCAGAAGTTCCCGTCGTCGTCGCAACGGGCCGTCCTCGGGGGGAGGTTCCGCCCCATCGCGACCGCGAACACCTCCACGGGCCTCAGGTCGATCGCCGCGTCGGGCGGCTGGAGCTCGGTCCTCAGCGCGGGGCCCTTGCCCGTGATGCACCCGGCCCCCAGGGGGATCTTGACCTCGCCGTCGCCACCGGGCGGGACGGCCACGTCCCCTTCGTACAGAGGGGCCCCGTCCCAACCTCGCTGGCCGAGCCAGTCGTAAATCCGCAGGCGGTAGAGGCCCGGCCCGACGTCGGGAAGGTTGATCTTCCTCTTCGCGTCGAGTTCCTCCCATTCGGGCGAGGCGAACGCCAGGGGCTCCTTCGAGACCGGGGCCAGGTCCACCCGCAAGAACTGCGGCTTCGGCGAGGTGTCCTTCTCGCCGGGGATCGAAAAGAGCTCGGAACGCTTGGTGACGTTGTCCACCTTCCGCGCCGCGCCCAGCCCGGTGCCCGAATCGTGGTGGAGCTTCGACCCGTCCCCAATGGCAACCGCCAGCGTGAACGTGCGATGGGCGTCGGGCTCGAACGCGCCGACGACGGTCGTCTTCCCCTCGACCACCAGCACCGACCATGTGTGGGCGCTGATCACGTCGTAGACCTGGAAGGGAATGCTGAGCGTTCGCAGCCCCACGGGGACGCCTTCGGCGGCGAATCGGCCCTCCTCGTCGGCGCGGAAGGGGACGCCCCCCACGTGGCCCTCGGCGAACGACCACACGCCTTTTTTCTCGTTCTCCGAGTGCCACACGCGTCCGACGACCCGGCCTGTGGAGGCGGGAGCGGCGACGGGGATGGCCCCGATGTCGATGCCGCCCTCGGGAACGTCCACCGCCAGAATAATGTCGGGCGAATCCGTCCCTTCGACGGCGAGCCGGAAGTCGTCCAGCGTCTGCTCGATCCCGGATCGTCCCTCCCCCTGGATCGCGAGCCGGTAGCGGTCGGGGCGCACGTGCTCGATCTTGATCGTGCCGTCGGCCGCGATCTTCGCCGTCCGGATCGGCAGGATCTCGGCGGGAGGGTCGGAAGGCATCCCGCCGATGGCCGATTTGTCGCGCCTGGGAAAGAGGGTCGCTTTGGTGAATTTCCTCGACATGGTTACGGGGCCGATCGAGGCCGAGAGGGTCACGCCCGGCGAGAGGCGGATGTCCATCGGCTCGCCGCCTCGCTTCAGGTCGATCCAGCCCTCCCACGCCGCGAACCCGTCGGCCGACACGCCGACCCAGGTCGTGCCCTCCTGAGCAAGACCCAGCGAAAAGCGGCCCTCGGCCTCCTGCACGTCCTTGCCGAAGCTGTTCCGCTCCGAAGGCAGCTTGCCGGGGCCCGCGGCCACGCGGAACGTCGCGATGGGCTGGCCGTCGGGCGAGAGGACCCGACCCCTCAGCGGGATGGTACGCTCCAGCCTCACGACGAGGCCTTCGGGCTTCTTCAAATCGCGAAGGATCTCCTCACGCTCGACCTCCCTGGTGATGAACCCCTCCTTGAAAAACTTGAGGCCCAGGATCAGTTCGGCATTGCGGAGGACGAGGACTCCGTCCTTTCCCGACGCGGTCCACTCCTTCGAGAGATCCTTGGCGGTCACGCCCTCCAGGGGTTCGCCATCGGGTCCGAGGACCCTGGCCGTTATCGTGGGCCCCTGGGTCAGGAAGACGTCGCTGTCGGGCCCCGTGGGATCGCCCGCGGGCGACGGCGGGAACCGCACATAGTCGGGGTGCGAGGCCCATACGCCAAGCTTAGGGTCGACCCCACGCAACTCGAATCGCCCGTCGGCGTCCGCCTTGACCTCCCTCTCCTCGTCGGGATAGGTCCCCGGGCTCCCCTGGTACACGGGGGCCACGGACGCCCCGGCGATGGGGCCCCGGGTGCGAGAATCGCGGACCACGCCCTTCACGGTGATCCCCCGTCTCAGGCGGACCTCGACCCGCCTGGGGGCGTCCTGCGCCTTGATCACGAACTCCCTGACGCTCGGATATTCGTCCACATAGTCGGGAGCCTTCGCGACAACGCTCAGCCGGCAGGAAGGGGGGGCCGGATGGGCGAAGGTGCCGGATGGCGAGGTGACCGCGGTCCATTTGTCGTCGGTTTTCGCCTCGGCACCACCGGGCGCGTCGTACCAGGCCTGATACGTGAACGACTCGATGGGCTTGCCGGTCGCCTCGTCGAGAACGACGACCGTGACGGGCCTGAGCTCGTCGGCAGGCTTCTGGGTCGCGGGGTTGCCGGCCGCGATCTGGGCGACCACCGCGGCGCACGCGAAGAGGCGAATTCGCATCCGGTCATCTCCCCCGATCGAGGTCCTGGCTCCGTGCCGTCTCGGGAGTCATTGCACCGCGCCGGGGGACGCCGAGCAACGCAAATGTCGCGGGGCTTGTTGATTGACCTGGCGACCGTGGTTCACGTTCGAACGTAGGGGTGCTCTCTTCAAGTAGGGCGGGCGTCCCTGCCCAATGGTACTTACTTTAATGTTCGCTGATGCGAGGATCGTTAAACTGCGACCTTTGGGCGGGCCATTTCCGGGACTTTGAGGGGTAAACGGCC
>JANOBY010000055.1:0-27646 GCA_031411935.1 Planctomycetales bacterium
GATCCGGACCTGGATCGACCACGCGGCCGAGCTTGACGCCCCCGTGATCCGCGTGTTCGGCGGGACCGCGCCCAAGGGCGAGGACGAGGATGCCGTGATCGCCCGGGTGATCGAGGGCATCGAAAGCGTCCTGCCCCACGCAGAGAAAAGGGGCGTGGCCCTTGCCGTCGAGAACCACGGCGGGATCACACTCGAACCTCACCAGTTGTTGAAGATCGTTCGCGGTGTGAAGGCCCCCGAGGGCACGTTCGGTGTGAACCTCGACACCGGGAACTTCCACGGCGAGGATCCCTACGCCGACCTGGCCGAACTTGCCCCCTACGCGATCAACGTGCAGGTGAAGACCGAGATCTCGCGGCGAGGACAGAAGAAGGAGAATGCTGACCTGTCGCGGATCGTCTCCCTGCTGCGTGAGGCGAAATACTCCGGCTACATCGTGCTGGAATACGAGGCCGCCGAGGAGGCCCGCGTGGCGGTCCCGCGTCACATCAAAGAGCTTCGCGCCCTGATTTCCTGATGGATTCTCTCGCGGCGGAAGTGTAAGGGCGGACGAATTCCGCGATCTGACTCGCGGCCGAGCGGGCAACGTCGGTGCTCCCCGTCTTGACCGCGACCAGGGCCGCAGCCAGAGCCGGATCGGCCCGCCCCGCATCCTGTTCGAGGACGGCAAGGCCATACGCAGCCTCGAACAGGTCGGGTTCCCGTTTCAGGGCCGCTTCGTAAAGCCCGCGGGCGGATTCGAAATCCCCCTCGACAAGGTAAGTGACGGCCATGCGAGCGTCGCGGACCGCAGGCCGGGGCACGTTCACAGCCTCCTTCCAGAGCGACCTTGCCGCCGCGGTTTGCCCGAGGTGGAGGCGAAGGGTCGCAATCCGGTCGGTCTGCTCCCAGGTCCGGACCGCCGGGGCGTACGCCTTCTCCAGAAGGTCGGCGGCGCTCTGGGCATATCCGTCGTTCAGGAGCCTGGCCACGGTCTGTTCGAGCTCCCCGAGGTTCGACCAAGAGGTGCTCAAAGGACGCATCATCGTGGCCTTCACGCGGCCGATCAAGGGGGCGAGGGACGTCACGTAGCGTTCCTGTTCCCGGGTCGTGACCGATGCGATGAGCCGGTCGGCGATCGGTGCGGCCGCCTCGTTCATCTCCCGTAGGGCGAAGGTCTTGAAGAGACCGATCAGCGTCATGAACTCGTCGCGAGCGAGCCGATCGGCCTGCAGCAGGTTGTAGGTCGTGCGGATCTGGGGGAGGTCGAATAACGGGTCGAACGGCTTGCGAAATCGAGCAATCGGCTCCGACTGGCCCGCCGGATCTCGCAGGGTTTCCAGGAGCCCCAGGGATTTCCACGACGACGCGGACTGGGGGTCCAGCGCGAGGGCCCGCCTCCCGTGTCCGAGTCCCAGCAGGATCATCGCCGGCGAGAGGTCCGGTCGGCTTCTCCCCCCTGTGAGGCTCATCGCATGAAGCATGAGGCCCTTCGCCGAGGCGGATAGCGCTGCGGCCCCCTTCGGATCCGAGCCCGGGTCGAGCCCGAAATGTCGCGCCGCGAAATCGACCTTCGGGAACCGCGGATTCGTCGACTCATGGAGATAAACGGACGCGATGGGGTCGTACCACACGCATCGCCAGGACGAATTTGCGAGGTAAGACGCCGCGAGACCGGCCATGGCCGGCTGGACGTGATCGACCAGCGCGCCCGGCACGGGCGAGCCCAGGGCCATCACGCGATCGGACCAGCCGGCCTGCCCCGAGGAGATGATCGCGCCTAGCTCCGCGTCGGCGCCGTAGACCTCGGGGCCCATCACTTCGAGCCGGGCGTCGGCATGAACCTTCTGCTTCGGCCCGTTGTCATATTCGAAGAGTCCGGCATGTCCATTGTGGAACACGAGGAACCGCTCGGGCATTCCGGGCGATCCGGCAAACTTCGTGGCCTCGTGCGGATACCACAAGGGCTTCTCGCCCCATCCCACCTGGCGGCCCTCGTTCGCCCACACATAGAACTGTCCGCTGCCCACCAGGCCGATTGTCGCGACCAGGGTGGCCATCACCGCCAGTCGCGGGAGCAGACCCAATCGGCTGTTTCGCGTTGTCATTTGCTTGCCGCGACGGTAAGCGATCGCGGCGGCCCACTCCCCGAAATTCCAGGCGGTCACCGTGCCCACCACGGCCGCGAACTGGTGGCTATTCCGTGTGGCCTGAAAGCTCAGATAGCTGAAGAGGCTGTAGAGCATGAGCCGGAACGGCGACAGCCTCCACCCGGGCTCCTCCAGGGCCTTGCTCGGCTTCTTTCGCTTGCGCGTCGGCTCGGGCTCCTTCTTGCGGAAGTCCTCGAATCGCACCATGACCCGCCAGCTCAGGGGGATGAGGAAGCTCAGGGCTCCCAGGATCAGCGTGACGAAATGGATCTGGAGCGGGAGGCTATCGAACCCCACATCTTTCACGAAATCGAGAATCGGCTGGAGCTCCATGATCCGCCGGAAAACTGGGTTGCCCATGGTGCCCACAAGCTGCAACGGGAAGAGGGCTCCGAACAATCCGTAGGGGTTCAGAAGGCAGGCGAATCCCGTGGCGAAGGTTGCCGCAAGGATGGTCCTCCACCAGCCGCGCCGCTCAGTCGAGAACGCGCCGGGCCTTAGGGCGGCGTCGATCAGGGCCATCGTCAGCACGATCGGACCGAACGCGAAGAGCCCCTGCGTGTTCACCCAGAAGACCTGAACGATCGGCAAAACCCAGGCCAGCCGAGGGCGTGTCTCGATGCGGAACAGCACCGCGAGGTCGATCGAAAGATAAAGCAGCGTGAGAGTCTCGGGCCTCACATACATCCGCCCGCCCAGAAGCAGAAGTGCGGGGATCCAGCTCAAGGCCATGACCCAGATCGGCCAGCTTTTACGCCGAGCGAGCAGCAAGAAGGCCACGGCGCACGTCGTGACCACGCACTTGGCCACGTTCGTCGCATCCACTCCGCCCATCTGATACAGCCAGCTTATGGCCACCTGGAATCCCCAATGCAGGTCGATCCAGGCATGGTCGGAGGCGCCGAACGTGTACCAGTCCGTGCGGGGCACCTTCCCGTCCTGGCGGATCAGGTCGCCGGTACGGAGATGCCACCAGAAATCGGTGTCGTTCAGGGGGAAGATCCCCAGCAAGAAGGCGAGCCCAAGAAAGAGCGCAACGATCCCCAGATCGGCGACGCCAAGCGCCGAGGGAGCAGGCGCCTTCGTCTGCCGCGGCGTTTTGGCCTGTTCGGACGAGGGGAATTCCGCGGCGGCGGGTGCCGGTGGAGGCGGCATCGTGATCGGTCCCGGGACGTCTTGGTGCGCGACCCTTCCACTTTAGCTCCGCCCCGCCTGGCGGTCGAGGGTCGGCGGGGTGCTCGTTGAACCGGCAACGGGGCGCTGATAGGCTCCTGGGCTGGTGGCACTCGAGTTGTATCCCTCTTTTCACCCGGCAAGGACATTTCTCATGCGCATCCAATGGACACGCCGCGTCCTCTTTTCGGGGCTCTTCCTGGGCCTGGTCGCGACCTCGGCCCGCGCGTCCGCCGAGCTTAAGGTCGGGGACAAGGCCCCCGAATTCAAGCTGGAGGGCTCGGACGGGAAGACCTATTCGCTGTCCGACTTCAAGGGCAAGAAGGCGGTGGTCGTGGCCTGGTATCCGAAGGCCTTCACGGGCGGCTGCACGATCGAGTGCAAGTCCTTCCGAGAGAAGGGTGACGTGCTCAAGCCCCTGAACGTGGCTTACTTCACGGCCAGCGTGGATACGGCCGAGGAGAACAAGAAGTTCGCCAAGTCCCTCGACCTCGACTACCCGATCCTCAGCGACCCCGACAAGTCCGTGGCCACGGCCTACGGGGTGCTTGGGCCTCGCGGAGTGGCCCAGCGCTGGACCTTCTACATTGACAAGGACGGCGTGATCCGCGAGATCGACAAGAAGATCAACACCAAGGACGCCGCCCCCGACGTGGCCGTCAAGCTCAAGAGCCTGAAGCTGGCCGACTGACCGAAGCGATCGAGCCCGACGCCGGATCCTCCTGCGATCAGGCGTCGGGCGATTGCAGCTTGGCCCATCGGGCCTTGAGATGCCCGAGAATCTTCCAGAAGAGCGGGCTGTGCATCGTGCCCTTCACTCGCTGGCATTCCTCGGCGTCGAAGCGGAGATGCTCCGTGTATTCGAGGTGATGGGCGACCTCGTGCAGGTAGGTGTCGAACAGATCCTCCATCGGCCTGCGCCCGGTAAGCACGTCGTGGGTGTAGATCCTCACGAGCCGCCGCTTGCGGTAGTACCCGCCGAGCATCCTCGCGGTGGGGCGAGTGTTCATGTCCGTCTCGAACTCGACCTGGCAGTGGTAGATGCGGCGGAGACGGTCGCGAAACAGCAGGCCAAGCGCCGAGATCGGGGGCTCGAAACGACGCGGATCACGTGTCAGGGTCTGCGCGGTCGCCGCCGTCGGGGCCGTCGCGGACGGGGCCTCGACGACGAGTCGGCCGCCGATCCTCCGGGCCGTTTCCAGAAGCGCATCGATGTCGAACTGACCGGGGTCGATCAGTTGCCTTCCGCCATTGGGCAGGACCAGCCAGTACCGCTCGGCCATGAAGGGATCGCGCTAGTGTTGAGGACTTCTGGAGAGCGTGGGCACCCGGCCGCGTCCAGGTTCACCTCGACTTAACATATCCCCCCCGCCCCGCGAGTCGCAAGCAAATGCGGCGGATTTCGTGAAGGGTCGTCGTGGCGATAGCAATCACATGCACTCGATTGCGAGGATGGCCCGGCAGGGTCCTGTGTTGCTACCGCGCGTTTGACCGTCTATCCTCGGCAAAGGCTCACCTCCCCCGAGGTGTGCCGACTCCTGCCTTCGACCGATGACGTTCCCTCCGGGCCGGGCTTGCGAGGCCCTCGACCCGCGGCGAAGTTCCTCCCTCCTTGCGAGTCCCACCCATGCGCCTACCACGTTTTGTCTCGTCCCGAGGGTTCATCGCCACCCTGGCGTGCACCCTGACCGCGGGCATCGCGATCGCCCAGCAGGCGGCCCTCGTCGGAACGCTCGACGGCCACACCGAGCCCGTGTATTCGATCGCCTGGACGCCCGACGGCAAGAACATCCTCACCGGCGGGTTCGACAACACGGTCCGCGTGTGGGATCCGGCGACCCGCAAGGAGATCAAGAAGTTCGAAGGACACGCCAGCCTCGTCCTCTCGGTCGCTCCCAGCCCCGATAGCTCGTCGATCCTCTCAGGCAGCCTCGACAAGTCGGCCAAGGTGTGGCTCCGCCCCGGCGCGGGGGCCTCGAAGGAACTCGCGAACCTGGCGAGCGGAGTTCCCTCACTCGCCACCTCGCCCGACGGCAAGAAAGCGGCGTTCGCGACCGCGAAGACCGTGAACCTCTGGGACCTCGCGGCTCCCGCTCCGCAGGCGCTCAACGGCCACGCCGGCGACGTGCAGTCGATCGCCTGGAGGGTCGATGGGGCCCAGGTCGCCTCGGGAGACAAGGCCCGCACGATCCGCCTCTGGAACGGACCCGACGGCGCCGCGCAAGGTGTGATCGAGACCCCGTCCGACACGATCCTCGGGCTCGCCTTCCTGCCCAACAATCAGCAGCTGATCTCGGGCGGGTCCGACGGATTGGCCCGACTCTGGCAACTCCCCGTGGTCGATCCGAAGGCGATCGACGCCAAGGGCCCGGTGAAGGTCGCGGCCTTCAGCCTGGACGGCAACAAGCTCGCCACCGCGGGGGATGATAAGGTCGTGCGGATCTGGAACGTGGGAGACGGTGCCCTCATCAAAGAGATCCCCGCGCCCGATCAGCCGGTCGTGGCCGTGGCCCTGAAGGCTGACGGCGGCCAGGTGGCCTTCGCCCTCGCCAGCAAGACCGTCCGCATCTGCAACGTGGGCGACGGCAACGAGGTCAAGAAGTTCGAGAACCTGCCCGCCCCCGTGACCGCCATCGCCTTCCAGGGCGACGGCGGCCGCATCGCCACCGCGGGCGAGGACAACCAGATTCGCGTGTACCTCGTGGGCGAAGGCAAGGAAGAAAAGGCCATGGGCGGGCACGGGGCCCGGATCAACGCCCTGAGCTGGTCTCCGGTCGACAACAACGGCCTCTACTCCGCATCCTCCGATAAGCTCGCCAAGCTGTGGAACATTGGCGAGGGCAAGCCGATCCGCGACTTCGGCGGACACGGTGACGCGGTGCTCTCGCTCAACCTGACCCGGAACGGTGGGTGGATCGCGACCGGATCGGCCGACAAGGCCATCCGCATCTTCCAGACCGGCGACGCGGCGCTCCTGGCCACGATCAACGGCCATGCAGGCCCCGTCACGAGCGTCGGGTTCGCCTCCAACAACCAGCGGCTTGTGAGCGGATCGGCCGACAACACCGTGCGGTTCTGGGATACGACCAATCCGGCGGCCACTCGCGAGCTTCAGGACCTCTCGGCGCACAACGCCGCGATCGTCGGCGCCGCGGTCCTGAACGACAACGTGCAGGTCCTGTCGGTCGGGGCCGACAACCAGGCCCGGATCTGGAAGCCCGCGGCGGTACGCGTGTATGCAGGCCACCAGGGCCCGGTGCTCGCTGTTGCGGTGCATCCGAATGGGTCGCAGGTCTCCACCGGGTCGGCCGACAAGACCGTCAAGACCTTCGACGTGAACGCGGGGAACGAGGTCCGCGCCATCGGCGGATTCGGCGAGGCCGTCCGCGCCATCGCCTACGCCAAGGACCAGCAAAAGCTCATCGTCGGGTCGGCCGACAAGACCGTGAAGACCTTCAACGCGGGCAACGGCCAGCCCATGCTCACCTACACGCTGAACGCTCCGGTCACCTCGCTGGCCATTGGCAACGATAACAAGACCCTGGCCGTGGGGCTGGCCGAGCCGCCGTCGTCGAAGATCCTCGACCTCTCGCAGGCCGACCCGCTCAAGGCCGAGTTCCACACGATCTCCGGGTTCGCCGGGCCGGTCCTCGCGGTGGCCATCCAGCCCGACAACGTGACCGTCCTCACCGGCTCGGAAGACAAGGCCGTGCGGGTGTGGACCGTCCCGCCCCCGGGTGCGGCCAAGACCTTTGCCGGTCATGCCGGGCAGATCTACAGCGTGGCCTGGTCGCCCGACGGCAAGAAGGCTGTGACCGGTGCCGCCGACAAGACCCTGCGTATCTGGGACGTGGAGAAAGGGGCCCAGGAACGCGCGGTCGAGAAGGCTCATGAGAACGTGGTGTATGGAGTGGCCTATCATCCCAACGGCTCGCTGATCGCGACCGGCGGCGACGACAAGCTCGTCAAGTTCTGGAACCCGGCCGACGGTGCCGAGGTCCGCAAGGGTGCGGGGCACGCTGCGGCGGTTTACTGCGTGGCCTTCAAGCCCGGTGACGGATCGCAGCTCGCCAGCGGTTCCGTGGACAAGACGATCCGCATCTGGAACACGGCCGACGCCAAGGAAATCAAGGTCCTCTCGGGCCATCCCGACGACGTGTATAGCCTTGCCTGGAGCCCCGATGGCAAGAGGATCGCGTCGATCGGGTACGGAGGGAACCTGATCGTGTGGGATGTCGAGGCCGGCAAGCCCACGTTCCAGCAGAAGGTGGGCAACAACACGCCCTGCTACGGCCTGGCCTGGTCGCCCGACGGCAAGCAGCTCGGCGTGGCAGCGTCGGACAACAAGGCCTACATCTTCAACCTGCCGTGAATCCGGGCCACCCGGGCGGCATGCTTCGCCGCCCGGGTGGCGCATCGTTCAGTCCAGGATCTCAAGATTCCAGCGGATTATGCTGGGCCTTCCTTCGCTCGTACTCTTCCAGGAAGGTGCGGGCACGGGGCAGGTCGTCTTCCTGGCAATACACGCGAGGGTTGCCGCTCCATCCGCCGAGCGCATCCTGCATGTCCTGGGAATCGCTCACCGCGGTGATCCCCTGCTCGCCAAGCTGGTCCGCCAGGAACTTCGCCTCCATGAGGCTGAAGGCCTGATAGCAGGGAACAAGGGCCGAGGTATCATCGCCCGTAAGCTTGCCGGAAACCGGGTCATCCACGGACGACCCCGCGTCGGCCTCGGACGGCACGAAGTCGTCGGCGGAGACGAACCCCGGGTCCTTCGTCCCGTCGCGCGAAGTCCCGCACGACCAGCATACGTCGAAGCCTGGGTCCACCTTCGAGCCACATTGGGGGCAGGTCCACATAGCGAATCCTCGATTGCGGGAGGGGGGCACGAGGGAAAACGACCCCGAGGTCACACGTTGATCGCATCCAGCAATTCCGCGGCCGGAAGGATGTAGCCCGGGTAGAACGGTCCGAACAAAGCATAGCGCGCCGAGGACTCGTCGAACCGCATGGTGTAGACAATATCCTTCAAATACGCCGGATTCTTCGCCCAGAGCGTGACGCCCCACTCCCAGTCGTCCAGGCCGGTCGAGGCGGTGATCACCTGCGTGACCTTGCCCGCGAACTTCATCCCGCTGCGACCGTGGGCGCTCATCATCTCGGCGCGTCGCTCGAAGGGCTCGACGTACCAGTTCTGCGCCTCGAGCCGCGTCTTGCTCATCGGATAGAAGCAAAGGCAGGGCCAGTCGGGGAATTCCGGGTAGAGCCTCTGCTTGTTCATGGGTTCGAGGCGGCTGGCGTACTGGTTGAGCTTCGTCTGGTAGATCGAGCTCTCGGGGTCCACCCCTTCTCGGTCGCGGAGGATCTTGCCGTAGGCCTCGACGTCGGGCACATATTCCGAAATTTCGGTGATCGAGTAGAAGGAATAGGTGGGGATCAGCGCGGGGCCGATCGCCGAGGATTGCAGACGCATCTGGATGTCGTGAACCTTGCGCAGGTCCGACCCGGCCATCATCACGCCGAAGTCGGCCTTGTGGCCGAGTACGCCGAAGCACTGCATCTGCTCGGGCGACGAGGGCGCGGAGCGGTCGAGTGCGGCGAGGAGCTGGGCACGTCCCTCGGCCTTGTTCTCGGGAGAAAGCGCCGCATAGATGGCCCGATCGATGCGGTAAAACAGGTGCAGGAAGTGCCAGCCCACGGGCGGAACGAGAGACGAGACGACCTCTTCGGCTTGATGGGGCCGTCGCCCTTCGTGGGCACCGGCGGGCCGCCCCTGGGGCGGAGATTCGGATCCATGGGACATCGTGACGGACTCCTGATTCGCGGGCTTCTTGGATCGCCATTGTAGACCCGATCTGTCCCCCCAAACAATCGGGCGATTGCTTGCTCACGGGGCATGGCCCTAAAATCCATTTGAACACGGCAACGGTCGATCGACTTCTCCCCTTCAAGAAAAGGCCCACCTCATGATCCAAGGGCTGGCTTCCCGGCGCGTTCGCCTGATCGGCATCCTGGCCCTGACCTTCTCGGCGGGCTCCATTGCCGTTGCCGATGAGCCGCCCAGGGGTTGGACGAAGGGCAAGGGGTGGGGATGGGTCTGGGGCAAGGACGACGAGGTGGGAAGCCTCAACGCCATGACCGACGCCTCCCGGGCCGCGGCCCTGAAGCTGGGGACGGCCGGGAAGGTTTTTGACCTGGGCCAGACCTACTCGCGGCGTTCCTTCAAGTGGCCCGGCCACAGCCCCGGCGAGATCATGACCTTCCGGAGCCCCGACGGGATCAACCGGATGAAGGATGCCGATGCGCCTCCGGCCTCGGCGAACCGCGACGCCGTTTCCTGGCACTCGGCGGCCATGTTTCTGAGCGACAACATCGCCACGCAGATCGACAGCCTCGCCCACATCACGGCGGGGCCCGACTTCCACTGGTACA
Source organism: Planctomycetales bacterium (assembly GCA_031411935.1). Lineage (GTDB taxonomy): Bacteria > Planctomycetota > Planctomycetia > Isosphaerales > Isosphaeraceae > JAQGHR01. Next base: position 9,735 of record JANOBY010000055.1, read on the forward strand.
ACGGCTTCAAGGAGGGCGACTGGGGCGGAGACTGGGGCCCCCGCAAGTGCGACGCCTCCACCATCCCCCCCATCGTGGCGAGGGGTGTCCTGATCGACGTGGCCGCCTTCAAAAAAGTAGACACTCTGCCCGCGCACTATGCGATCAGCGCGAAGGACCTCCAGGATACGCTGGCCTGGGAGAAGGTCGAGATCCACCCCGGCGACGTGGTCCTTGTGCGTACCGGGGCGGGCGGGCTCTGGGGCGAGGATGGGGCCGATCATGCGAAGATCGCCGCGAGCGACACCGCCGGTCCCGACGTGGCCGCCACGCGATGGCTCGTCGAGGAGATGGGCGCCATCATGGTAGGATCCGATACAAGCGGCTACGAGGTCACGCCCGCCGCTGGGGCGTCCGACCGGTTCATCCCGGTCCACCGGTACCTTCTCGTGGATCAGGGCGTCCACCTGGCCGAGTTCCATAACCTGGAGGCTCTGAGCCGCGAGAAGGCCTACGAATTCTGCTACATGGCGACCACGAATAAGATCCGGGGGACCGCCGCGGGCTTCGCCCTGAGGCCCATCGCCATCAAGTAACCGGGGACCGTAACCGCTCCGAATCGGCTTCCGGGGATGGCCATCATGATCCCGATCGGGTATCTATGGAACCTCTCGGGAGACGTGCAGGGCAACGTCCTCTCCATCCGGTCACCGGACCGCGTTTCCCACGATTTCAGATTGATCGAGGAGTTAGAGCATGGCCGTCGCCGATCGCGTTCGGGGCCGCATTTACGACGATATCACGGAAACGATCGGCAACACCCCGCTGATCCGCCTCAGACGTGTGACCGCCGGATGTCACGCCGAGGTCCTGGCCAAGCTCGAAAATTTCAACCCGCTCTGGTCGGTCAAGGACCGGATCGGCGTGGCGATGATCGACGCGGCCGAGGCCGCCGGCAAGATCACCGCCGACACGGTGATCGTCGAGCCCACCAGCGGCAACACGGGGATCGCCCTTGCCTTCACCTGCGCGGCCCGAGGCTACAAGCTGATGGTCACCATGCCCGAGAGCATGAGCCTGGAGCGTCGCCGCCTGCTCAAGGCGTTCGGGGCCGAGATCGTGCTCACGCCTGCGTCCGAGGGCATGCCGGGTGCCGTCCGTCGCGCCGAGGAGATCGTCAAGAATACCCCCCACGCCTTCATGCCGCAGCAGTTCAAGAACCCGGCCAACCCCGAGATCCACCGCAAGACCACCGCCGAGGAGATCTGGCGCGACACCGACGGCAATGTCGACATTCTGGTCTGCGGAGTGGGGACCGGCGGCACGATCACCGGTTGCGGCGAGGTCCTCAAGCAGAGGAATCCGAACCTCAAGGTCGTCGCGGTCGAGCCCGCCAACTCGCCGATCCTCACGCAGAGGCGGAACGGCGAGCCCACCAAGCCCGGACCCCACAAGATCCAGGGCATAGGCGCCGGGTTCATCCCCGACATCCTCAATGTGGAGGTGATCGACGAGGTGGTGCAGGTCAAGGACGAGGAGTCGTTCGAGATGACCCGTCGCCTCGCCCGGGAAGAGGGCATGCTCTGCGGGATCTCCTGCGGGGCGGCCGCGTTCGGAGCCATCCAGGTGGCGCTCCGGCCGGAGAACGCGGGCAAGCGCATCGTGGTCGTCCTGCCCGACCTGGGCGAGCGTTACCTGTCCACCCCGCTGTTCCCCGAATAAGAATCGGCGATCACGATCCCTCTCCCGGCCCGGCCTAGCGTCGGGCCGGGTGGATCGTGATCGTGGGGCGATCAACTCTCTCCATGACCAACCTCCCCGCTCTCACGATCCCGGAGCCTGTTTTTCGGGCCATGGTCGATCATTGCCTCCGCGAGTCCCCGCTTGAGTGCTGCGGGGTCCTCGGCGGAAGCGGCCGGGTCGTGGATTCGCTCCACGCCTTCAGGAACCATCTCGCCAGCGAGACCCTGTACGAGGCCGACCCGCAGGACGTGATCGTCGCCGTCCGCGAGCTCAGGGAACGCGGGGCGGAATTCGTGGCCCTCTACCACTCCCATCCGAGATGGCCCGCGATCCCCAGCAAGACCGACCTTCGGCGCAACTATTACGGCGATTTGCCCAGGATCATCGTCTCTCTCCAGTCCGACCCGCCCGTCACGCGGGCCTGGAGGCTGGACGCGGAGACCTACGAGGAAATCCCCATCGAGCTCAAGCCGGACACCGTTGAATCCGGCGGGGGGACGGGCTAAACTCACTGATCTTCGTCCACCCGATCGTCCGCAACTCGTGACCGAGCGACCCGATGCAGCGTACCCTCGTGATTTTCAAGCCCGATTGCGTCCAGCGCCGCCTGGTCGGCCAGATCCTCTCCCGGTTCGAGGCCAAGGGGCTCGTCCCCTCGGCGTTGAAGCTCATGCAGGTCGACCGCGCCCTGGCCGAGAAGCATTACGCCGAGCACAAGGAACGCCCCTTCTTCGGCGGCCTGATCGACTTCCTGACCGGCGGACCGGTGGTTGTGGGCGTGCTGGCCGGGCCCGACGCCGTTCCCGTGGTGCGCAAGATGTTGGGCAAGACCAACGGGGCCGAGGCCGAGCCGGGGACGATCCGCGGCGACTATTCGAACAGCAAGCAGAACAACCTGGTGCACGGGAGCGACAGCCCGGAATCCGCGGACCGCGAGATCGCCCTCTGGTTCCAGCCCGGCGAGGTCGTCGAATACGACATCGCGGGCAGCCAGTGGGTCGTGGCCTGAGCACCCTTCCTCCCTCCACGAACGATGACCGCAAGGCGGATCGAACGTTGACCTCTCCCAGGACGCGAAAGCCCCGGACGAACCCGTTCTACGTGATGCTCATGGTCGTGAGCACGGTCTTCCTCGTCACGACCATGGGCTATCTCGTGGGCCCCTACGTCCACAAGCAGGCGATCGCGCAGCCGGGAGCCGGACCAACGCCAGGCTCGCTGGCCCTGGCCGGTTGGTTCGATCGCAAGGGGGAACTGGCACTGGCGATCGAGTTCGCCATGATGTTCCTGCTGGCCATCCTGGCCATGGCGACGGATCGCCATTTCGGCGCCCCAAAGCCGTAAACACTTCATGGAAGGCACGGACGATGCTCGACGAGAAGCGGAAGGCGGAACAGGAAGTCCACCGTCTTCGGGCCGAGATCGATCGCCACAACCGGCTTTACTATGTGGAAGCCGAGCCCGAGATCAGCGATCGCGAGTTCGACCTGCTCCTGAAGCGGCTGGAAGCCCTTGAGGCCGAGAATCCCGACCTGATCACGCCCGACAGCCCCACCCAGCGAGTGGGAGGGCAGCCGATCGAGGGGTTCACTCAGGTCCGGCACTCGGTGCCCATGCTCTCGATCGACAACACCTACAACTTCGACGAGGTGCGCGAGTGGGACGCCCGCGTCCATCGCCAGCTCGATGCAGGCGAGAGCGTCCGGTATCTCGTCGAGCTGAAGGTGGACGGCGTGGCCGTGTCCCTGCGATACGAGGCCGGCAAGCTCGTCCTTGGCGCGACCCGCGGCGATGGAGAAACCGGCGACGACGTGACGGCGAACATCCGCACCGTGCGGGGCATCCCGCTGTCCCTCAGCGGCGGAGGCCCGAAGCTGCTCGAGGTCCGCGGCGAGGTCTACATGACCAACCGCGAACTCGTGAGGCTGAATGAGCTTCGCACCGCGGCCGAGCTCAAGCCGTTCGAGAATCCCCGCAACGCCACGGCTGGGTCGCTCAAGCTGCTCGATTCACGCATCTGCGCTTCGCGAAGGCTCCAGTTCGTGGCGCATGGTCTCGGGGAGGTCAAGGGGCTGGACGAAGTCGCCTCCTTCTCCGAATTCGTCGCACAGATGAAGCGATGGGGGATCCCCGTCACGCCGAATTCCGCGATCTACGACTCGATCGACGCGGTGATCGAGCACGCCACGCGTTGGGAGACCCAGCGCAACACGCTGGATTTTCAGACCGATGGGCTTGTGATCAAGGTGGACGACCTCGGCCAGAGGCAGCGGCTGGGCGTTCGGAGCAAGTCCCCCCGCTGGGTGATCGCCTTCAAGTACGAGGCCGAGCAGGCGGTCACCAAGATCCTGGCGATCACGGTCCAGGTCGGCAAGACCGGAAAGCTCACGCCGGTCGCCGACCTCGCCCCGGTGCGCCTGGCGGGGACGACCGTCAAGCGCGCAACCCTGCACAACGCCGACGAGATCTCACGCAAGGACATCCGCATCGGCGACACCGTGGTCATCCAGAAGGCCGGAGAGATCATCCCGCAGATTGTGCGTGTGGAAATCGAGGCCCGGACGGGCGAGGAGGTCGTCTACGACTTCCCGAGAGCCTGCCCCAGCTGCGGCGCCGCGGTGGACCGGGAGCCCGAGGGGGTCGATTACCGCTGCACTAACACCTCAGCCCGATGCCCCGACCAGCTCAAGGAGACGATCCGCTGGTATGCCCATCGCGACGCGATGGACATCGAGAACCTGGGCGACAAGCTCATCGCGAAGCTCGTGGACTCGGGACTCGTGAAGTCGCTCGCGGACCTGTATCGGCTGGACGAGGCGACCCTCGCCGACATGGAACGCATGGGAAAGAAATCGGCCGCGAATCTCGTGGCCGCGATCGCCGCGAGCCGTTCCCGGACGCTCGACCGTTTGCTCACGGGGCTCACGATCCGCCACGTGGGGACCCACGTTTCGGAGGTCCTGGCCGCCCGGTTCGTCGCGATCGAGAGCCTCCGAGTGGCCTCGCTGGAGACCCTGGAGGGCGTGCCGGAAATCGGCCCCGTGGTCGCGAAGAGCGTGTTCCAGTACTTCCACGACCCGACCAACGCGGAGCTTCTGGACGAGCTCCTCGCCGTAGGGGTGGCCCCGCAACCCCTCGTCCCCGTTGAGCAGGCCGGGACGCCTCTGCTGCTGGCCGGCAAGACTTTCGTGATCACGGGGACCCTCCCGGTTCGCTCTCGCTCGGAGGCGGAGGCGATCATCAAGCGGGCCGGGGGCAAGGTCACCGGTTCGGTGTCCAAATCCACGAACTACCTGCTCGTGGGCGCGGAGCCGGGCAGCAAGCTGGAGAAGGCGAAAACCCTCGGGATCACGATTCTTGAGGAGGCCGAACTCGAAGCCCTGCTCGGTCTCGACCCGTCGCCGCGGGGCGAATTCTCGACCGATCTTTCGTGACGATGACTTCGGAAATCTGTACAATCGGGCATCTGTCGGATCCTTCCCCGGCATGCCCGGGACGCTGGGTCTCGCCCCCCTTCGCTCATGGTGGACCCGTGGTACAGGTCTCGTCCGCGGATCATGATGGCGACGATGTCGATCTCGACGCGTCGCCGGTGATGCCCCCGATGCCGCCGACCTGGGGGCCCGACTCGGCCGCGCATCTCGACCTCGGGGACGACTCCCTGGGCATGAGCTTCTCGGCCGAACTTGAGGAAGCCACCACCACCTTCACGACCCAGCTGACCCCGGTCTGGCCCGATCTCTCGGCCTCGCGGGCCGCGGCCGGAAGCCCCGTGATCGCTTCCGAGAACGCCGCACCTTTCGGCAACTACGAGTTGTTGCGGGAGGTCGGACGCGGCGGGATGGGCGTCGTCTACAAGGCTCGCCAGAAGGGCCTCGAACGCCATGTGGCGATCAAGATGATTCTGGGAAGCCACCTGGCGAATGCCGACCAGGTGGCGAGGTTCTACGCCGAGGCACGCGCCGCCGCCCTCCTGCGCGACCCTCACGTGGTCGCCATCCACGACGTGGGCGAGATCCAGGGCCAGCATTACTTCGCGATGGAGTACATCGACGGGCCGAGCCTCGCCCAGAGGCTCCAGACCTCGCCGATGACCCCGGACGAGGCCGCCAGGCTCGTGTCGATCATGGCTCGCGCCGTGGGACGCCTCCACCAGAGGGGGATCGTGCATCGCGACCTGAAGCCCTCGAACATCCTCCTCGACGAGCAGGGCTGTCCCTTCGTGACCGACTTCGGCCTCGCCAAGATGTTCTCGGGCGATCGCCCCGAGACCTACTCCAACGCGATCGTGGGCACCCCCAGCTACATGGCTCCGGAGCAGGCCGCGGCACGCCCCGGCGAGGTCGGCCCCCTGAGCGACGTGTACAGCCTGGGGGCGATCCTCTACGAGATGCTCACGGGCCGCCCGCCGTTCGAGGAACGGAACCCGCTGGATACCCTCGTCCAGGTCCTGGAAAGCGAGCCCACGCCGCCGACCAGCCTTCGCAAGGGCATCCCCGGGGCGCTGGAGTGGATCACGCTCAAGTGCCTGGAGAAAGAGCCCCGCGAGCGTTATGGATCGGCCGAGGAGCTTGCCGACGACCTCGACCGATTCGTCACGGGCGAGATGGTCGAGGCCCGCAAGGTCGGGGTCTGGTCCATGCTTCGTCGCTGGTCAAGGCGAGAGCCCTCGCTGGTCTCCCGGCTCAGCGCGATGGCCATCTGCCTCTCGATCCTCCAGGTCGATCAGTTCTTCCGCGAGACCCAGGGCCAGGGGGCTCTGAACCGGAGAATCTCGTGGGTTCTCGCCCTCGGCGCGATCACCTCGCTCTCGTTTCAGGGGCTCCTGAAGCGAGAGAACTGGGCGAATCTTGCTCGCTTCGCCTGGGCCACGGCCGACGTGGTCCTGCTCACGGTGATCATCCTGCTGACGGTCGAGGGCGTGAAGACGCCGCTGGTCGCGGGGTACTTCATCCTCATCGTGGCCTCGGGGTTATGGTTCCAGGAGCGGCTGGTTTGGTACACGACCTCGCTCTCGGTCATCGCCTACACGGTGCTCGTGGGCATCGACGCCCTGGCGATGAAATCCCTGTTGCTGCCGCACCTCCACGTCCTGTTCATGGCCCTGCTGGCCGTTTCGGGGCTGATCGTGGGGTATCAGGTCAAGCGAGTACGGGCGCTGAGCCAGTACTATCAGCATCGCCCCCTGCCCTGATTCGACAACGCGAGAGAGGCGACTCCCTGGGGGGAATCGCCTCTCCCGAGTCCATTGCCGAACCGTCCGGATGGGTCAGGAGATCAGGATCCGGCCGGGCCCTACGCCTTTGAAGACACGGATGAAGTTGCCGCCCGGCTGGCCATCCTCATTGCCGTCGATCAACTGGCCGTTCGTGCCCCTCACGCCGTTGGGGGCGCTCCCGTTGATCGCGAACTGCACCAGGCGGTGCAGGGAGACTCGCCTCCTGGTGCGGATCGAGACGGTATTCGTGGCCGCGTTGTAGAACGGCCTTCGCAGCGGCACGCGGACATCGTCGCGGGTTCCGAGCTTCCCGTCCGGGCCGGCCTCGAAGAGCCGGTAATTGGCCGTCGAGATCGCCGAGGCGACGTTCAGAGGGCTGTCGAACGTCACGATGTAGGTCGTGGGCTGCTTCTGGTAGCCCGTTCGATCGAGCGCCACCACGCGAGGCCCGTCGACCACGGCGGGGGTCACGGCCGAACCGACCGTGACGACCGAGGTCACGATGTTCGTCGCGGGGTTCACGTCGGCCTGTGTCGAGGTGACCGTCGCGGTTGTCGTGAGCGTCCCGGTGGCCGTGGGATTCAGGGTCACGTTCACGACCACGGAGGTCCCCGGGGCGAGCGACCCGATCGCCGCCGAGAGCGTGTTGTTGGCCGTGGTGCTCGTCCCCTGAGTCGTCGAGGACCCGGTGACCGTCGCGCCTGAAGGCAGGGGGGCCGTCAGGTTCACGTCCGTCGCGGTGGTGGTTGTTGACGAGTTGGTCACGATGAACGAGACGACCACCGGAGACCCGACCGACGCCGGGGACGGGGTGCTCTGCGTGGCCACGCGAATATCCACGCCCTGCACAACCGAGGTGGTGACCGACGCGGTGTTGTTGGCCTGGTTCGTGTCGCTCTCGGTGGCCGTGATGGTGGCGGTGTCGGTGATCGTCCCGACCGTGGGGGCCACCACGGTGATCGTGATCGACGCCGACTGGCCCGCCAGCAGGGTCCCCAGGTTCGCCGTGACGGTCGAGCCCGACTGGGTGATCGAGCCCAGGCTCGATGTGGCGCCGATGAAGTTCACGCCCGAGGGAAGCGTGTTCGTCACGACCACGGTCGTCGCGGTCGACGGGCCGCTGTTGGACGCGGTGATTGTGTAGGTCAAGACTCCGCCGGCGGCGACCGGGTCGGGCGCGTCGGTCAGGGTCAGGTTCAGGTCAACGGAGGCCGCGCCGCTGGTCACGTTGGTGGCGAATTCCGACGTGTTCCCGTCGGCGTCCGTGGCGGTGGCGGTCACGAAGGAATTGGCGGCAACCGCCGTGGTCGTCGGGAAGCTGAAGGCTCCAACACCATCGGCGCCCGTGGTCACGGTCGTGGTGCCCAGGAACACCCGGCCCTGCCCCGCGCCCGAGGGATCGTTGGTGGGGTTCGAATAGAAATCGACCGTATAGGTTCGGCTGGCCACGCTGGTAAGCGTGCCGACGATCGTGGTCGTCCCCGCCGTGGTCACGGCGCTGGTGAGGACAGGCGCGGCCTGCGAATTGTTGGCATTGTTCGTCGTGTTCAGGTCGATCCCGAGGCCCGAGTTCGCGAAGATCGCGTTACGACGGATGGCGATCCGATTTCCCGAATCGACCAGCACGCCGTTCAGGCCGCTGTTGGCGATCGTGTTGGCCGCGCCCGCCAGGCTCCCGCCGACCTGATTGTTGATCGCGCCGTTCACCCTCACGCCGTTGCCGCTGTTGGCCAGGGCGGTCACATTGTCGGAGAGGACGCCGATGGAGTTGGCCTGCACAAGATTGCCGGTCGTCGCGGCGCCAGACAGGAGCACGCCGTCGCCGGTGTTGCCCGAGATGATGTTCCGGGCGAGCCCGCCGGCGGTGCCGCCGATCGTGTTGCCGGTCGTGCCGTCGCTCAAAACCACGCCGCCGCCCAGGTTGGGGCGGGCCAGGGCTCCGGCGGGGTCGGTGCCGATCAGGTTGCCCTGGAGCAGGTTGTTCGCCGCCACGGTCCCGGTCACCGTGGTCGAGAGGCCGCGGATCCGGACGCCCGGCCCGCTCGACCCCGAGATCACGTTGGCCGCGGTCGCCGTGATCCCGCCGATCGTGTTGGTGAGCGAGGCGTCCTGGATCAGGAGCCCGGCCGTACTGGCCTGGGCGATCAGCGCGATCCCGCCGTCGGTCAGCAGTCCCAGCGTGTTGCCGACCACGGTGTTGTTCGAGGTGTTCGTCAGGATGATCTGGGCGTCGGTATTGGCCGAGATCACGTTCCGGGTGTTCGCGGCCGTACCGCCGATGGAGGTCGAGGCCGCCCCCGTAGTCACCTGGATCCCGACGAGATTGCCGATCGGGCTCGTACCCGACTGGTTCAATCCGACGTAATTGCCCTGGATCGCGTTGCCCGTGGCCCCGGCTCCCGAGATCAGGATGCCCGACCCGGTGTTGCCCGAGATCACGTTCCGGGCGACGAGCAGTGTCCCGCCGATCGTGTTCGTGCCCGAGCCGGCGATGACCACCCCGTTGGCGTTCGCAATCGCCGCGGTCCCCGTGGTGTTGGTGCCGATCAGGTTGTTCTGGATCACGTTCCGTGCGGAGGTGCCCGAGATGGAGACGCCCGCGCCCGTGTTGCCCGAGATCACGTTGCCCAGGCCGGTCCCGCCACCGATGGTGTTCCCGTTCGCCGGCGTGGCGTTAACGTCGGCCGAAGCCCGGATTTCCACGCCCGCCACCGTATTCGGGCGGGCCGCCCCTGCGGCCGTGAGCCCGATGTAGTTCTGCTGGATCGCGTTGTTATCCACGCCCTGGATCGAGATGCCCGCGTTCGAGAACCCGCCGATCGCCAGTCCGCGGATGGTCGAGGGCGAGGCTGTGCCGGCCTGAGGAGCCAGCGTGATCCCGTTCGCTGCGGGGAGCTCCGGAGGGATCGTCGAGCCGTCGAGCTCGACCAGGGGCGTCCCGGTGAACCCGGGCGAGGTCGAGGCGTCGAGATTCACCGGCGCAACGATCGCCGGCAGGCTCGACAGCAGGGAGATGGTCTGCACGCCCGAGCCAATGTTGAACGTGATGTTGTCGAAGTCCGCGTTCGCGTTGGCGTTGATGATCGCCTGTCGCAACGAGTCCGGACCGCTATCATTCGTGTTGAGTACGGGAAAGGTTGCCAGGAGACGCCGATCTTCCAGCGACTCGATTCTCAGCTGGGAGGCGTTCTTCCGCCTGCCCTTCGGGCGGGAGGACTCGAGACCGAACGAGAGTCGTCGCATAGCTATCGCCTCCGGAGTGCAATACCGCGGGGGCTTGTTGATGCCCGGGCGGCTCGACCTTCCGTGGATGGAGTGCGTGGAAAACCGGGGACCCTGGCGAAACAGGGCGAACCGTTGTGGAGTTTACACGCGCTCCATCGAAAGTCAAAAAACGAAGAGGCAATCCCGAAGCTCACCGCAACCCTCTCGATCAATCCACGAAGGCTTGAGCGAATCCGAAGATTACATCCGATCCCAGCCCGGATAAGTCGCACCACACAACCTCGCGATCTGTTCACGATCGGGGATCGCGCCTTGAGCCCCGGGACGGGTCACGGCAATGGACCCTGCCGAACATGCCCATCGCGCGGCCTGGGCGAGCGATTGCCCCTCGGCGAGGCCAGCCGCCAGTCCCCGCTGAACGCATCGCCCGCCCCAACCGTGTCGATCGCCCGCACCTGAGGAGCGGGAACCTGCGAGGTGCTCCCACTCTCGCAAACGAGGCATCCCCGTTCGCCCAGGGTCACGATGACCGCCGTCGGCCCCTGTTGCCTCAGCCATGCCGAGACATCCTCCATCGGTCGGGCCCGGCCAGACGGGGCGAGGATCGAAAGCTCCTCCTCGTTCGGCGTGAGCAAATCGATGAGTTCCAGGATCGAGGGATCGCACAGATCGACCACGGCCGGGGCCGGGTTGACGATCGTCTTCATCCCTGCGTTCCGTGCCCGCGACAGGGCCCGTACCACCGTGTTCAGGGGGACTTCCAGGCTGGCGAGCAGGATGCTTCCGGGGACGAAGAGCGAAGCGGGGATCGCATCGATATCGGAAGGGTGCAGCTCCTGGCTCGCGCCCGGGGCCACGGCGATCAGGTTCTGCCCCCCTTCGCCCACGAGAATCAGCGCCACCTGGTTGGCCACCCCGGAGACGATCCGGGTGTGGGTGAGGTCCAGCCCCTCGGCCCGGCAATTCGCCTCGGCCTGCTTGCCAAGATCATCGTCGCCGAACGCTGTGAGGAAGGTCACGCGAGCCCCCGCGCGGCGGGCCGCGATCGCCTGATTGGCCCCCTTCCCTCCCGGCGCCGAATGAAGTTTGCCGCCGAGAAGCGTCTCGCCCGGACGGGGCAGACGATCGAGCTGGATCGAGAGGTCATAGCCGCTCGATCCGAGGACAAGAACGTTGGGCATGGGATCGCCGTTCGTCTATTTGCCGATGCAAAACCGGCTGAAGATCTGGTCCAGAATGTCGTCGGTCACGACCTCGCCGACCACCCGCCCGAGTTCATTCAGGGCCTGCCGGAGGTCGACCGCGACCAGCTCGTCGCCAAGATCTCGTTGTAAGGCGTAGGCTGCCGATTGCAAGGCCTCGCCGGCCTGAACCAGGCTATCGCGGCAACGGACCGAGGTCTCCACGACCGCCCCCCCCTCGTTCGTCGAGCTGAGGAGCGACCGACGAATGGCCGATCGAAGCTCTGCCAATCCTTCGCCCGTCACGGCCGCCGTTCTCACCGCGTGAGGATCGTCCCGAAGTCCGAGATCCGCCTTCGTGATCACGCGAATCGACCGGCGGGCCCCGGCACCATCCTCTCGGCCCTTCGCGTGAGTATCCGCCGGGAGGCAATCGAGGATCAGGTCCGCACGCGCCGCCTGTTCGTCGGAGAAGAACTGGGATTGCCGCTCGATCGCATCATGAGCCTCGTCGGTGCCCGCCGTATCGACGAGCTCGACGATCATCCCCTCGCAGTCGATTCGCGCCGAGAGATAGTCTCGCGTGGTCCCCGCGATGGGCGAGACGATCGCCCGATCGGAGCCCACGAGGCTGTTGAAGAGTTGCGACTTGCCCGCATTTGGCGGACCGACCAGCACAACCCGCGGGCGGTCCTCCGAGCGATCGAGCGCCCGGAGCCTCGTTGCGAGCGATTGAAGCTCGCGAGAGGCCTTCTGCAGGTCGGCGAGCAGCTTCTCCCTCGCCAGGAGATCGACGTCGGGCTCCTCCGCAAAATCCAGGTTGGCCTCGAGGTGGGCGAGGACTCCGAGCAGACGATCCCTCAGGCCCCGGATCGGCTGCGCGATCCCCCCCGCGAGCTGCGCCAGGGCGACCTCCAGCTGTGCGGAGTCGCGAGAATCGATCACCGCAAGGACCGCCTCTGCCCTCGTGAGGTCGATCCGCCCCGAAAGAAAGGCCCGCAGAGTGAATTCCCCGGGCTCGGCCAGCCTCGCCCCACCGCGCAGGCAATCCGAGAGGATTGCCTGGAGGATCGGTGGTGACCCGACCGTGTGGATCTCGACGAGCGGCTCACCGGTATACGACCGGGCATTCGGCCAGACCACGAGCGAGGCGGGGACCTCGGGCCTCAGCCCCTCCACGCGAAGCATTCCCTCGGAACGCCAGGCACGATCTCGGGACGGCCCCGGAAGCGTTTCCCGGAACCGCGTCTCCGCGATCTCGATGGCTTTCCGGCCCGAAAGCCGAAGAATCCCCCGAGGCGAAGGCCCGGGGGGACTGGCGATCGCGGCGATCGTATCGACGGAGTCGACAGGGATCATGGCGTCGGGGCTAACTGAAAGGGTTACCGCTTCCCGCCCGGCTTGGGTCGGGGCCGATTTCCGTTGCCGCTGCCCTTGCCCCAGTCACGATCCTTGTCGTTGTTCCTGACCGTGCGGTCTTTTGCGGCTTCGTCCTTGAGCTGCTCGAAGCGCTCCTTGAGCCGCTCACGGAAGCCGCCGAGCCCGGTCGCGGGAGGGGCCGGCTGGGCGTTGCCGGGGGAGGCCGATCCCGAGGAGGTCAGCTTCGGCCGAGACGGCCTGGCGTCAGCGATCGGGTCCGACATCGGGGCGTCCAGCGAGACCGGCTTGGACTTGATCATCTTGGGCAACAGCAACCGCTCGCAGATCGCCCAGCTGCTGCTGGTGATGAAGTAGATGCCCAGGCCCGAGGGGACCTTGTAGAACATGAAGCCCATGAAGACCATCATGTACTTCATCATCTTCTGGGTCATCTCCTGATCCGGCGTGGTCGCCGGGGGGGAGAAGAGCTTCGTCTGGACGAGCATGAGCCCGACGACCGCGAGCGGAAGGATGTTGAAGTAGTTGCCCAGGAACGGCAGCTCGCTCGGGAACTTCAGGAGCATGTCGGGCGCGGCGAGATTGTCGATCCAGAGGAACGGGGCATGGCGGAGGGCAACGCTATTGTTCAACGCCTGCCAAAGTCCCACGAAGATCGGCAACTGGATCAGGCCGAGCAAACACCCGCCCACCGGGTTCACCCCGTGCCTCTTGTAGAGGGCGAAGGTCTCGCGGGTCTGGGCTTCCTTGTCGTCCTTGTACTTCTCCTTCAGCTCCGTCATCAACGGCTGAAGGTCCTGCATCTTCTTCGCTGACATCGCCTGCTTGCGGCTCAGGGGGAAGAGGATGAGTCGGACGGTGATCGTCAGGAGGATGATGGCGATGCCGTAATTGCCGGTCTTCCCGCCGAGCGACTGCGAGATGGTCGCGGTCGCGGCGTAGATTCTCTGCAAGAGAGGCGAGATCACGCTCTGCGCCAGCCACGAGGCGCCCGGGATCGCGAACGAGCCGGACTTGCGATAGGCGGCCAGCCCCTCGGCCCCATACGGAAGCAGGGCGTCGGAGTTTTTGGGCCCGGCGAAGATCCGGTATTGATGGGTCACGGGCCGATTCGGCCCGATCTCGATCGGACGCGACGTCATGGCCACGGTGATATCCGCCCGCTGGTTGTCCTTCGGGTCGGGCCGGACCACGATGGGCGAGCTCTCGGCATCGACCCGCGTTTCGGGCGTTCGGACCGGATCCGGGGCATAGAACACCGCGAAGTATTGATTCTCCACCCCGGCGAACTTCAGGGGCAGGCTGGTGAAGCGTTCGGGCTCGGCCAGCTTGGCAATGTCGTTCGCGAGACGCGTCTCGATCTTCGTCGAGGTCCCATCCACAGACCCGATCAGGGCCTCGCGATAGAGGCTCGTGTACCACTCCCCCTCGACAGGGAGCCCGTGGGGCCCGTAGAGGGCATAGGTGAGCTTCCGATCGGCCTCCGGGCTGCTGAATTCGAGCTTCATCTCCAGACCGTCCGCGCCCTTGAGCAGGCGGAACGTCTTGGTGATGGTCACCTTCGGCGTGCCCTGGAGCGTGCCCTGGAAGACGACCTCCTGGCCAATTTCGGGCGAGGGAGCGGGCTTGCCCTCGGCGAACAACGGCCTGACGATGCGGCCCTCGGCATCGGGAAGGACGTCCCACAGTGGGGGCAGAAGGACCAGATTCGCGGGGGAGGTCTCGCCGCGATCAGTCGGGTCGCGGACGTCGACGAGCTGGATGGCGAACGAGCTTCGAGCCTCGCTGTCGGGCTGGATGAGGCGTAGGGGGAGGCGATCCACCTTCTTCGCCACGCGCTCGGCCTCGTGCTCCTTGAGCTCGAGCATCTCCACGCCGGCGCCGACCTGCGCGAGCTGGACCTTCATCTTGTAGCCGTCGTCGGCCCCGAGACCGCCCATCACGAGCTTCTCGGGCGGGACGGTCTTCACCTGAGAATCGGCGGGCGCGGCGACAAGTCCTGGGGCCGGCTTGGCGGCGGCCGAGGGATCCAGGGCGACCGGCGGGACGGGAGCGGGATCGGGGGCGTTCGCCGCGGGCCTGGCAACCTGAGCCGGGTTCCGCTTGGGCAGGAAGCCCAGTCGATCCATCAGGAACTGCGCGCCCCAGATCCAGGCGAAGGCGAGAGCCGCCAGGAAGAACATCCGCTTGGATTCTTTGCTCATCGTCGGAGAGGGCTCAAGAGGTGGGCCGTGCCAGGCGGGAATCGGAAGCGAGCCGGGAGTCAGGGCGACGACGGCAGATCAACGCCCCTGACGAAGTCGGTCGCCCAGGAAAGGCTCAAGCTCGGTGATCGCGTAGATCTTTTTGATCGTCGATTCGAAGTCGTATTCGAGCCGACGGAACGAGACACGGATCGGCCCGGTGGCGGCCTCCTCGTCGGGAGACTCGTACACCACGGTCTCGAACGTATCCTTGACGGTCTTGCCGTCGTCCAGGATCGCGTAGCAGGCCCGAGGGTCGCCGTCGCGAGGTTGGCCGACCGACCCGACGTTGATCATGACCTTGCCATCGCCGAGCGTGTACTCGTGGTCGATCTCGTCGGGCGAGAAGAACTGGTAGCCCTCGGTGAACACGCCCGGCACGTGGGTGTGCCCCTGGAAGCAATACCTCTCCACGAGCTGGAAAAGCCGCTCCATTTTCCGCTGGTTGTAGATATCCTCGGGGAAGATGTATTCCGACAGCGGGTTCCGGGGCGACCCGTGGACGAACAGGAACGGGCCCATGCGATGGGTCCGGGGCAGCTCGCCCAGGAACTCCCAGCGCTTCTCGTTGTTCGTGCGGTCGTTCGGGCTCTCCAGTTGCTCGCGGGTCCAGAAGATCGCGCGTTCGGCCCCGACATTGAAGCCGTCGGGATCGAACAGGGCCCCCTGGTCATGATTCCCGAGCAGCGACATGCTGCATCGTTCCATCACCCGGTCGATGCACTCGCGGGGGTTGGGACCGTACCCGATGATGTCGCCCAGGCAGAAGACTTCGGTGACACCCTGGGCCTTGATGTCGTCTAAAACGACCTCAAGAGCCTCGAGGTTCCCGTGAATATCGCTAATCAGAGCGCGACGCACCGGGGGGACCTCCGAGCGAGGTTAGAAGAGCAGAGAGGTGTCCGGCGCAATGACAACACGACGCGACGCAACCGAATCTTGTGTTAATCTAATTCGGTATGAGGTCGGGGGTCAAGGGCAAGCGCTCGATGTGCCCGCCCCTCCGCCTCTCATGGGACAGACCGCTTGAACATCCTCGCCTTCGACACCTCGACCCTGCGAGCTTCGATCGCGATCCGAAGGCACGACGGTGCCCTCTGGTCGGCCTCCACCGACCCGGCCCAGAGGCACGGACGGATGCTCGTGCCCACGTTCCAGACGCTCCTGGCCGAGGCAGGGATCGCGGCCAAGGACCTCAAGGCAATCGCCGTGGGGATCGGCCCCGGTTCCTACACCGGGTTGCGCGTCGGTGTTATGGCGGCGAAGACCCTCGCCTACGCGACCGGGGCCCACCTCGTGGCGCTCGACAGCCTGGAGTTCTTCGCCCGTTCGGCGCCGATCTTGGGCGGATCCCTCCGGATCCTGATCGACGCCCAGCGCGGCGATTTTCACGTGGCGGACTATGAACGCATCGACCGCGATGCTCCGCTCCGGAAGCTCGGCCCCACCCGTCTCATCTCGGGTGAGCTCCTCTCCACTTCGAGCCCGACGCCCGAGACCATCGGAGGCCCCGGCGTGACGGCCTGGAAGCACGCCTGGCCATCGGGATCGACGATCCTGACCGGAGACGAGGCGGCCCCCTACGAACTGCTCGCGATGGCTCACGCCGCCATCGCCGAGGGACGGTTTTCTGACGCTCACTCGCTGGAGCCGGGCTACTTCCGCGAGAGCGCGGCCGAGGACCTCTGGCGGGCCCGCGACCTCACCTCCCCGCGCCCCCCTTCCGGCAGCCCCCTCCCCTAGCCCGACGATCGGATCATGGCCGACCAATCGCGAACGATCTCCGCCTATAGCCTGCAGTGGAACCGGTTTCGCATCCTCCGCCCCGACGAGGACGAGGCCACGTTCCGCAACCGCACCGGCCTGAAGCCCGAGGAGATCGCGGGCAAGCAGGTGCTCGACGCCGGGTGCGGGATGGGCCGCTACCTGATCGTGGCCGCCAGGGCCGGGGCCCGCGTGGTGGGGATCGACCTGAGCGCCGCGGTGGAGGCCGCTCGCGACCTGACCCGCGACCTCCCCGGAGTCACCCTGGCCCGCGCCGACCTCTTGCGTACGCCTTTCCGCGAAGGATCCTTCGACCACATCTATTCGCTCGGCGTGATCGACCACACGCCGCAGCCCAGGGCCGTCTTTCTGGAACTCGCCCGCCTTCTGAAGCCGGGAGGGCGGATCGTGGTCTGGGTCTACCAGCGCGAGAGCCGGGCGGTCGAGGCCACCATGAATCTTCATCGGGCGGTCTCGACCCGCCTGCCCCTGGGCATGCTCGTGGCCCTCAGCCGGATCACCGCACCGATCGGCGGCCTCAAGCGCAAGATGATGGCGAGCCGGCACAAGGTCATCGAGCGGGCGGGCGTGGCCCTGAATCTCCTCACGATCGGCGTGTCCATGCACCCCGACCCCGAAGTGCGGGTGTGCGACACCCTGGACTGGTACGCCCCCCAGTTCCTCTTCCGATTTACCGTCGAGGAAGTGAAGGAATGGTTCGAGGCGGCGGGCCTCACCGAAATCCGGGACCTCTCGCGCGACCAGGCCTTCTTCCACGAAGGCCAGGGCAACGGCATCAACGTCTGCGGAACGAGGCCTTCATAAGGTCGAGGGCATAGATCCCGAGTCCAGCCGCACAAGCCACCAGGGACCACGCCGACCAGGCGATCGTGAAGCTGACCGCAGGCGCGATCGTTCACAATCACCATCGCGAAGAAACGTGATGGCGATCAGGAATTCCCTTTCGCCCACGAGGGCGTCGGTTCTCAGCACGAAGCCAAGCTGGTTTTGACGTTCGAGCCGCAACCAGATTCCTCCCTGGAGATCCAGGGTCTTCGCTTGCTTGCTCGCGACGGTCCTGCCGGATTAAACTGCCTCGCGGCTTCGCGAGAAACAACTCGACGGGCCTCCCGTTCGCCCCGGAGCGTGTCGCATGGCCGCCGAGACCGAGTTTTCCGACAA
>JANOBY010000056.1:0-9360 GCA_031411935.1 Planctomycetales bacterium
AAATCCTCGGCGTGGAGATCTCAAGCAGTCGCACGCCGAGGACGCCGGGGGGCCGCGGAGAACAAGGCTTCCGATGGCCGATTTTCTCGCGCCCTCGGCGTCCCCTCTGCGGCTCGGCGTGGAACGCTTCCCTCCGCGCGCCCTGCCCCCTCGCGGTTGACAATCGGACCTCCTCATCATTCAATAAGAAGGCGAAAATCTGTGCTGAAGTCTTACGCATGACCGGGACTATTCGATTGGACAGCAAGCCCTGGGGCGGCCGATTCTCGGGACCGACCGACCGCCGCGTCGAGCAATTCACGGAATCCATCTCCTTTGACCATCGGCTGTTCGAGCACGACATCCGGGGCTCGATCGCGCATGCGCGGATGCTCCAGTCGGTCGGCCTCCTGACCGAGGACGAGTGCGGGAAAATTGTGCAAGGCTTGCTGGAGATCCGCGCCGAGATCGAGCGGGGCGAGTTCCCCTTCGTCCTCGAACGCGAGGACATCCACATGCACATCGAGGCCGCCCTCATCGCCAAACTTGGCAATACAGGCCGCAAGATTCATACCGCCCGCAGCCGCAACGACCAGGTGGCGCTCGATTCCCGACTCTGGACCCGCGACGCCCTGGATCGTGTGGAAAATTTACTTAAGCAATTGCAAGGGGCTTTCGTGGGGGCGGCCGAGCGTCATGACGGCCTGATCCTGCCCGGCTACACGCATCTGCAGCCCGCGCAGCCGGTGCTCGCGGCGCACTATTTCCTGGCCTACGTGGAGAAGCTCGAACGCGACCGCTCGCGCGTGGTCGATTGCCGCAAGCGTCTCAACGTGTTGCCTTTAGGCGCCGCGGCCATGGCCGGGACCACGCTCCCCATCGACCGCGAGTTCGTGGCCAGGGAACTGGGCTTCGACTCGGTGGCGGCCAACAGCATGGACGTGTCGAGCGACCGCGACTTCGCGATCGAGTCGGTGTTCGTGCTCACGATGATCGCCGAGCACCTCTCGGGCTGGGCCGAGGAGTGGGTCCTCTGGAGCACGCAGGAGTTCTCGTACCTCGCCCTGCCCGACGCCGTGTGCACGGGCTCCAGCATCATGCCCCAGAAGAAGAACCCCGACGTGTGCGAGCTCATCCGAGGGCGATGCGCCCGCGTGATCGGTTCGCTCACCACGTTGTTGGTGCTTATTAAAGGTTTGCCGCTCGCTTACAATCGCGATTTGCAGGAGGACAAGGAGCCCCTGTTCGACGCCTTCGACACGGTGATCGGGAGCCTGGAACTCGCCGCGGTGGTGGTGGACGGGGCGACCCTGAGGGCCGACCGCATCGGGGAGAAGCTCGAAGACGGGTTCCTCGACGCGACCACGCTCATGGAGTACCTGATCGCCCGGGGCGTCCCGCAGAGAACCGGGCACGAGGTCGTCGGCAAGCTCGTGGCCCAGTGCATCGCCAAAAAATGCCGCCTCGCGGACCTCTCGCCCGAGGAGTTCGCCGCCGCCTCGCCAATCATCGGGGCGGACGTAGGCGATTCCCTGGGGGTCGCCAACGCGGTGAAGGCGTTCCGGTCGTACGGATCGACGGCACCGGATCAGGTCGCGAAGCAGCTGGAGCGGTGGAAGGCACGGCTGGGATCGTCGCCGGTTCCGACAGAGGAAACGGTCGCATGAGGGGCCTCGACGCGTCATCCGCTTAAAATGAGCAAAATCCTCATGAGCCGCGTGACCTGTCACACGAATTGCTTTATCTAGAATTGACGGAGCACCGTGGATAGGTTGTTTCAAGAGCGGAATTTCTCTCGGACGGACATCACCTTTCATGCTCATGGACCGGATGAGAGCGATTCTCGAGGCGTGCGAGCGGGGCCGGGCCCCGTTCCCGCCGACGGTCCTTTATAATGAGAACTGGCTCCTGCGGCTCGTCCTGGACTGGTTCGCCGAGCATCGTGAAGGCCTGGACCCAGCGCATCCCCTGGCCCCGGTCGAGGGGGCGTCGTGGTTCTCGGAGGGGCTCCTTCCCTCGGCCTTCCTGCCCCGATACCGGGGGGACCGGCTGGCGGAGTCGCGCACTCATGCCGACGGGGTGGTCGGCCATCTGGACGTGGCGCGTCGCGGATCGACCGACATCTCGTTGCGTCCCGACGCCGCGCAGTTCGCGGTGGTCGAGGCGAAGATTTACGGGCGGCTCTCGGCGGGCGTCAAAAACGCTCCCTTCTTCGACCAGGCCGCCCGCAGCGTGGGGTGCCTCGCCGAGATCCTCCGGCGCGCCGACCGCCCGCCCGGGGACATGGACTCGATCGGCTTCTTCCTGGTTGCTCCCGGCTCTCGGATCGACGAGGGGCTGTTCGAGGAAGCGATCAGCCCCCGGTCGATCCGCCACAAGGTGCAGGCCCGCATCGAGCCCTATGAGGGGTCGCTCGACGCGTGGTTCGAAGCCTGGTTCGAGCCCACGCTCAAGAGGCTGGACCTCCGCGTGTTCGGCTGGGAGGACCTCCTGGACGAGATCAGCTTCCGCGACATGGAGGCCGGCCAGGTGCTCGACAGTTTCTATGGACGCTGCTTGCACTATAATCGAGCCCAGAGGAACGCCGCACCGGAGCGGCAACCCCTGCCCGCCTGGGCCTGCCCGGCGCCCCGAAGGCGGCGGTGAGGTCGCGACCGCCATCCTGACCCTCGATCGAGGAGATCTTCCGATGACGTACGGTATCACGATTTATCAGGACGAGGACGGAATGTGGTGCGTGGGTTGTCCGTCCATCCCGGGCTGTTTCAGCCAGGGGACAACGAGAGACGAGGCCCTCGCGAACATCAAGGACGCGATCAAGCTTTGCCTGGAAGCGCGAGCAGAACTGGGCCTTCCGTTGACCATTGAAACTCAGCAGGTCGAGGTCATCGCCTGATGCCCGCGATCCCGTCCCTAAGTGGACGTGACGCGGCGAAAGTCTTCGAGACGTTTGGCTGGCGTATCGTCAGACACCGTAACCATATCGTCATGGGTAGACCCGGGGACATCAACTCGCTCTCGATTCCGGACCACAAAGAGCTCGCACGCGGAACACTCCGGGACCTCATCCGTACCGCAGGACTGACCGCCGCCGAATTTATCGCGGCGATCTGATAGAGTTTCTCTCCGTCGCTTCCCCATCTTCCCCAACCTCAGAGACTCATGGACCACTTCCACTACCGCGGCCAGCAGCTTTATTGTGAAGACCTCTCGGTGGCCGACCTGGCCGCGAAGTATGGGACTCCGCTTTATCTTTACAGCCAGTCGGCCATCCTCGAGCAGTTGAAGGCGCTCCAGACCGCGTTCGCCGAGGTGGACCCCCTGGTCTGCTACTCGGTGAAGGCGAACTCGAACCTGGGCATCCTCAAGGTCATGGCCGAGAACGGCAGCGGGTTCGACGTGGTCTCGGGCGGGGAACTCTTCCGCGTGCTCAAGGCCGGCGGGGACCCCGGCAAGACCGTGTTCGCGGGCGTGGGGAAGACCGATGAGGAGATCGCCGCGGGGCTGGACGCCGGCGTGCTCATGTTCAATGTGGAGAGCGAGGCGGAACTCGACGCCATCGTCCGCGTGAGCGACAAACTCGGCAAGGTCGCCCCGATCGCCCTGCGCGTGAATCCCGACGTGGACCCGAAGACCCACCGCTACATCTCGACGGGCAAGAAGGAATCCAAGTTCGGGATGGACATCGACCGCTCGCTCGCGCTGGCCCAGCGGATCGCGGGGCTCAAGTCGGTGACCATGATCGGCATGCACATGCACATCGGGTCGCAGATCACCACGGTCGAGCCCTATGCCAACGCGGTGGCCAAGGGCGTGGAGATCATCGACCAGATGCGGAAGATGGGGCATCCGATCGGGTGGTACAACATGGGAGGAGGATACGGGATCGCCTATCGGGGGACCGAGGCGAAGCCCGTTTCCGACTTCGCCCGCGCGATTGTGCCGGGTTTGAAGGCCACGGGATGCCGCATGGCGATGGAACCCGGCCGGGTGATCGCGGGCAATGCGGGCGTGCTGGTCAGTCGTGTGTTATATACGAAGAGGTCGGGCGAAAAGCGGTTCCTCATCCAGGACGCCGCCATGAACGACCTGATCCGCCCGGCCCTGTACGAAAGTTTCCACCGGATCTGGCCCGTGAACGTCCCCGCCGGACTGCCCGCCCCCCCGCTCGACTACGAGGCGGAGATCCCCGGCACCGAGCCGTGGGACGTGGTGGGCCCGGTCTGCGAGTCGGGCGACTTCCTGGCCAAGGACCGCGCCCTGCCTGCGCTCGATTCCGGGGACCTGCTCGCCGTGTTCTCGGCCGGAGCCTACGGGATGGTCATGGCCTCCAACTACAACACCCGCCCCCGAGCCGCCGAGATCCTGGTCCACGGAAGCGAGGCGAAGGTCGTCCGACGTCGCGAGACTTATGAGGACCTGATCGCGCATGAGCTTGGGTGAGGCGATTTTCGATGAGTTGAAGAGTTTCACGCCGAGGACGGTGAGGGGACGCAGAGAAGAGGGAGATTTTTCAACGAACCTGGGTTTTCGACTTCTCCGCGTCCCCTGCATCCCCTCCGCGACCTCGGCGTGAAACGAATTTTCCGAGCCCCGGCCCTCTGTTCTGGACGAGTACCATGCACCGGATCCGAACCAATCGCGGACGATCTGCCCTGGCGATCGCCTCGCTCGCGCTGGGGATGGGGATGGCGGGCCCCGGTCTCGCGAACACGGCCATGGGCCAGGTCCCCGGCCCCGAGAGCTTCGCCAAGCAGCCCACCACGCCCCTGGAGCTGTGGGACGCCGCGGACTATCTCGTGAGGACCGGCCAGGCCAAGCTCGCGGTCCCGTACCTGGACCGCTTCCTGAAGGGCAACCCGAGCGACGCCGACCTCCTGGCCGTCCGCGACCGCTACGGCGTGGGGTCGGTCCTGCGGCTCGACGATCATGCCGAGACGAAGCGATTCGCCCGCCCGGTGCTCGACCTGTTCAGCAAGGCCCTTCAGCGCACCGCCACGAACCCCGAGCGCATCGAGAGGGCCATCGCGCAGCTCTCCCTGAGCCGCGCCGAGCAGGACTACGGCGTGGCCCGCCTGCGGGAGGCCGGCCCCTACGCCGTGCCCGCCCTGGTCCGCACGCTCCAGAGCCCCGGTCTGTCCTCGACCGATCGCCCGCTGATCGTCGCGAACATGGGGCGGCTCGACCGCTCGGCCCTGCCCGCGCTCGTGGCGGCCCTGGGCGTGCCCGACCGCACGGTCGCGGCCGACGTGGCCTCGGCCCTCGGGGCGATCGGCGACGCCCGCGCGATCCCGTTCCTCACGTATCCGGCCGCCGTGGGCGAGAGCTCCCCCCTGCGCGACGCCTCGCGCAAGGCGATCGAGCGGCTGACCGGCAAGGCGTTCGCCCTGCAGGCGAAGACCCCCACGCACCTGCTGGCCGACGAGGCCTGGAAGTATCACCGGCACACGATCAAGTTCGACTCCGACCCCACCGTGGTCTGGATCCTGGAAGGCGACTCGCCCTCGCCGCAGACCGTGCCCGCGACCGCCGCCGAGTCCATCTTCGGCGGCCGGTTCGCCCGCGAGGCCCTGGCCCTGGACCCCGCGAACCTGAGCGCCCAGGTGGCCCTGGTGGGCCTCGCCCTGGAGAAGACCGTGGAGCGCGACGGGGTGGGCGTGGTCTCCGGCCGCGACCCCTCGGGCGCCTTCGCCGCCGCCATGGCCGCGGGGCCTTCGGTGCTCAGGCAGGTCCTCAAAACGGCCATGGCCGACAACAAGGGGGGGCTGGCCGCCGCCGCCGCCCTGGCCCTGGGCCGCGTGGCCGACCGCGACCCCTCGGGCGCCGTGGACCCGGTGAGCCCGCTGGTCGCCGCCCTGTCCTCGGGCGACCGCCGCGTGCAGTACGCCGCCGCCAGCGCCCTGGTGGACCTCAACCCGTCGCGGCCGTTCGTGGGGTCGAGCCGGGTGGTGCCGATCCTCTCCCGGTTCGTCACGAATCGCGCATTGAAGGCCCTGGTGATCGACGGCAATCCCAGCCGGGGCAACACCGTGGCCCAGACCCTGGAGCAGATCGGTTACGAGGCCGACGTGGCCAACTCCGGCCCCGAGGCGTTCCGCGAGGCCGCCGAGTCGGCCGATGTGGAGCTGATCCTGCTCGAGCCCACGACCCTGCAAGGCGCGTGGAACGCCCGCGACACCCTGGCCAACCTTCGGGCCGACAGCCGCACGGCGGGCCTACCGGTGCTCGTGTACGGCCCGCAGAGCCTGGAGAACCACCTGGGCACCATGCTCCAGGACCATCCCCGCGTGGGGTTCGTGGTCACGCCCACGCAGCCCGGCACGGCCACGGCGAACATCAACCCGCAGCTCGTCCGCATGGGCACGAAGCCTCTGTCGGCCGAGGAGCGATCGGGGTTCGCCCTGGGCGCCTCGGCCAAGCTCGGGGCGATCGCCTCGCGTCCCAACAGCCCGTTCTCGGCCGACCTCGCCTCCGCCGAGCCCGCCCTGGCCCGGGCGCTGAACGTCCCGGCCACGGCCCAGTCCGCGGCGTCGGTTCTGGGCGACATCCCGGGCAACAACGCCCAGCAGGACCTGATCAAGATCGTGCTCGACAACGCTCGGCCCCCGGCCCTGCGGTTCGAGTCGGCCAGGGCGCTCGAGCGGCACATCCAGAAGTACGGGGCGCTCATGAACCGCGACCAGGAGCAGGGCCTGATCCAGGCGCTGGACTCCGAGCCAGACCCCGCAATCCGCAGCATGCTCTCGGCCGTGTACGGGGCCCTGAAGCCCGCCCGCGACGCGACCGGCAAACGGCTGCAGGCCTTCCGGCCCCAGGTCGTCCTTCCGGCCCCCGCGCCCGCCGTCGAGCCCGCTCCGGCCCCGGCACCGGCCCCGGCCCCGGCCGCGGAAACGCCGGAACCGGCCGAGGCACCCAGCGGCGAGGAGAAGCCTTGACGCCCGCGACCGTCCCCCTTCGCGCGGAGGGCCGTGAGGCCCGCCCCCCGGCCGGGGATCCTCGCTCGGCCCGGCGAGCCCTCGTCCCCGTTCCCGTCGTTCTCCCCCGTCCGCCTCTCCTTTCGTCTCAAGGATTTAGGAACCCCGGCGATCCGGGCCCGGCGACGCCTCTTCCCTCGTCGCCAGGGTCCGGCCCTCGGGCCCCGCTCCGGACTCAGGAACGGTTGAACCGATCCGACCGGGCGGGGCTTCGGGCGATCGCCGCCAGGTGATGACCGGCCCCCGGGAAGGATGCTCCGCACCATGGCCATGCCCTACGACCGACCCGCAGCAGGACGCCCGTTTACCCCCACGCCCGACATGGCCCTGCCCGGCGTGATCGGCACCGGCCCCGCCATGCGCGAGGTCGCCAAGACCACGCGCCAGGTCGCCCCCTCGCGCGCCTGCGTCCTGATCGTGGGCGAGACCGGCACCGGCAAGGAGCTTGTGGCACGCTCAATCCACGACCTCTCCCAGCGCGTGAGCGGCCCCTACATCCGCGTGAACTGCGGGGCCCTGACCGAGAGCCTCCTCGAATCCGAGCTCTTCGGCCACGTGAAGGGCTCGTTCACCGGCGCCGTGGAGAACCGCACGGGCCGGTTCGAGGCCGCGCACACCGGCTCCATCTTCCTCGACGAGATCAACTCCACCTCGCCCAAGCTCCAGGTCAAGCTCCTGCGCGTGTTGCAGGAGGGCGAGTTCGAGCGCGTGGGGGACGTGAAGACCTTCAAGGTCGACACCCGGTTCATCGCCGCCACGAACCGCGACCTGCTCGACGAGATCGACGGCGGGAGGTTCCGCGAGGACCTCTACTACCGCCTGAACGTGGTGCCCATCTACCTGCCCGCCCTGCGCGAGCGTCGCGACGACATCCCCATGCTCCTGGCCTACTTCCTCAAACGATACGGCGAGCAGAACCGCCGCGAGGTCCGCACCGTCCACCGCGAGGCCATGAGGCTGCTCGTCGAGCACGACTGGCCGGGCAACGTGAGGGAGCTGCAAAACTACGTGGAACGCGCCGTGGTCCTGGGCGAAGGCCCCGAGCTCCTGGCCGACCACCTCCCCCCGCAGCTCCGAGGCGAGGCCGCCCCCCGCCCCATCCGCGCCCGGGGCGGCGACATGGCCACCCTCTGCGCCGAGCTCGTCCGCCAGGGCATCGTGGCCGCCGGCCCGCACTCCGACGACCTCCACGGGAGGATCGTCGGCCAGGTCGAGCGCGAGCTCATCCAGCAGGTGCTCGCCTCCTGCGACCAGGTGCAAATCAAGGCCGCCGCCCGCCTCGGGATCAACCGAAACACCCTCCACAAGAAGATCAGCGAGTTCCGCATCGACGCCAACGGAGACGGCGCCGTGGCCCCCGCGCCGGTCTCGGACGATGATTGAGGCCGGGTCGCCAGCGACTCGCGTCGATCGCACTGAGGAACGGACGGATCCCCGAAAAGACGAGGCCATTGTCCCCGTCCTTGCCAGGCGCAGCGCCGCTCCTGGCCATTGCTATATAAAGAGAATTTGCATATAAAGGGCGGGGACGGAGGGTCAGGAAGCCTGCGCCGACCGGATTGGTGTCGGCGGAGACCTCCCTGTCCAGGCTCCGAGATGGCGACGTTGCCCCGAACAGTCGATGCGGAGAAGGCTTGATCTCAGACTGGCGTCTGAGCTCCAACGAGTGATTCATAAGAAAATTTGTTGATCGGATCACGCCCGTCGTGAGAAACTGGGCCGGGATCGAGGGAGGCGGGATGTCCGAGGTTCCGCGCGAAGCCGAGGGACGTTCTTGCGCAGCCGGATCGACCTTCGCGTTCCCCTCGAATCGATAGCGGCTTGGCCATCGAAGGGTGTCGATCCTGGTGATGATCGAACTTCTGGGACCGGGGCGAATCCGCCATGGCGGCAAGTAAGGAAGCGATCGTCGGCATCGACCTGGGGACGACCTACTCCGTCCTGGCCGTCCTGGACCCGACCGGCCGCCCGGTCACGATCCCCAACCGGGACGGTGACCTCTCCACCCCGTCGGTGGTCCTGTTCGAGGATGACGGGCTGATCGTGGGGAAGGAAGCCCAGAGGCTCGCGCTGGTGGAACCCGACCGCGTGGCGGAGTGTCCCAAGCGAGACATGGGCCAGCGGTACTATCATCGCCCGATCGCGGGCCAGCAGGTCTCTCCCGAGATGATCTCGGCGGTGATCCTCAAACGGCTGAAGGCGGACGCGGAACTTCGCGTGGGGCCGATCCGTCGCGTGGTGATCACCGTGCCGGCTTACTTCGATCATGCTCGCCGGGAAGCCACGGCCGAGGCCGGCCGGCTCGCGGGGCTCGAGGTGGTCGACGTTTTGAACGAGCCGACCGCCGCGGCGCTCGCCTACGGCTACCAGGAGGGGTTGCTCGACGCCGGGGGGAGGCTCGCGGCGC
>JANOBY010000057.1:0-2812 GCA_031411935.1 Planctomycetales bacterium
GCAGAATGTCCCCTTTTCCCCGTTCTGGGGGCGAGAAAAGAGGACGAAGGAAATCAGGCAACCATTTTATTCCCACCACCCCTATTTTCGCACACTAATTTTATTCGCTCCGTCCCCTCTTATGCGCAATATGAGATGCGCAAAAATGAGGGGACAGAGGAAATCATGGAGTCATTTTATTGACTGCGTCCCTTGTACCCTTCGAAATGGGGACGGGCGAGGAAATCGGGAAGGCAGTGATTAGGGACTCAATTTATTCCATCCGTCCCCTTTTCAGCTCTTTATCAACCGAGTCTAGGGCTTGTCGAAGGACAGACATGCTGTTGCCCTCCAAGCTCAGAATCTTGATCCATCCTCCTTCTCTCCTTCTGCCGACGACAACCTTGGCAACGTAGGGCTCAGCATTGTCTGCCGTAGCGATGATGGTGAACCGATATGGGACATGACGATGCATGCTATTTTCAGATCGGAGGGCCTTGTTAACGATTCTCGGGGTGAATGAATCGACCTTCTCCATGTATTCGGGGTGCTCATTTGTCTGATAGGCAATATCGAAGTACATCCCAACTCCTTTCGGCAAATGGACCTTGCCCTCCAGTTCGTCGGCTTTCTCATGTGCCCACTGCAGCCGTACGCTATCCCTGAAGCTGGTCCGCATGAATCCATCTCCAGGGTTAACCTCAAGGTTCGTGAGGTAGACACGACAGTCTCTTGCGACTGTTGTGCTGTCGTTAGTCAGCTTTAGCCTGTGATAGATGGATTCGGTCAGCATGTTCCTATCATTGAAGTCGCTGTAGTCAACCCTGTTGCCATCGTCGTCGTCGAAGACGATCCTGACTCGTGGCGAAAAGAACCATCGATCCAAGTGTTTCGTGAGAATGAACCCAATTGCTCCGGCAGCCAGGCCGATCAGGGTGCTTCCAAGGCTATCGAACATGCCGATCAAGACTCCTGAGACGTTGCACCTGGGCCTGAGCGGCGATCAGGCGTTGTACGGGCTGACGAGAATGCTGTCCAAAATGTCCGCCGGGTGCCCTAGGACCGAAAAGGGGATGGAGAAAATTAGGTTGTTAGTTTATCTCCTCCGTCCCCTTTTCCACTCCCGTCCCCTATTCCGCTCCGCCGGGGGCTACTTGGGGGAGGAAAACGGGACGGAGCGAATTAGTCGAGTCAGTCTATCTCCCATGTCCCTATTCACCGTCGCGGACGCCCATATTTTGCCACGAATCGTCTTCGGTGGGCAACGAGAATGACGCCATGAGTAAATGCGGTGATCGGAATCCCAGAAGAATTCGCTGTGTGCTCGCGATGATACGACGATAGGAGCACGACTTTTCCGCTTCCCCGAGGAACTTGGGGGGGACGGCACCGGGTTGGGCCATTGGGCCTGGGAGACGGGCCGCGCGTTTCGAGGAGCCCGGCTTGAGAAGCGCGGTCCGACCGTGATCAGCCCCGAGAAGCGTGACGCCAATCGCAACAATGCCCGCAAGAGCACCGGGCCGAGGACGGACGCGGGCAAGGCGCGGTCGAGCCGCAATGCGGTGACTCATGGGTTGACCGCCCAGCCCGGCGAGCCGACCGAGGCTTATCGGGAGGCTCTTGCGGAGTGGGTCGACGACTTGCAGCCTCGGGGCATCGTGGAGCGGACGCTGGCCGAGCGGGCGTGTCGTGCGGCGTGGAACCTTCGTCGGTGCGATCGGTATGAGGATGCCACCGCCTTCCGGCGCGATCGGGACGCGGGCGAGTCTTATGAGCTGGCCGAGGCGGTTCGCGTCGAGGCGATCGGTCGGCGGTTGCTCGCCGGGTTGATCCCCGTGGATCCTGATCCTGACGGTGACGCGGCCCCGCGAACGGCCTGGCCTGGGGACGAGGCTCCGGCGTTGCTGGTGGCCGAGCTTCGTCGGTCGAGCGCGGGCGTTGGGTGGTTGATGGCCCGGTGGGGCGAGCTGGCCCGGGCCTTGAAGGCGCCGGGAGGTTGGGGCACGTCGCAGGGGCTCGTTGCCGTTCGCTTGCTGGGTTTGCGACCGGACCAAGCCGCCGAGCATCCGGTCATCGGCCGGATCCTGCCGCGATCGACCGAACTGGAGGGGCCGCCGGGGGGTGGTTCGTGGTTCGAGCACCCGGCGATGCACGGGGCACTGGACGCGGCCGCCGAGGCCGAGGGGCGGGGAATGGGGGAGGCCGGCACGATCTGGCTCGACTGCGTGCGCGCGGTCGCCACGCGGGCCGTGGTCGGGACGGAGGCTGCGGACAGGAAGAGGCTGGCTGCGCTGGTCCGCTCGGAACGCGAGAAGCTGGCGCGTGTCCTGAGGCGGGTCGTCACGGCGCGAGCCGCCGAGGATCGCGCCGGGGCCGCGGACCGGGCCATGTTCGAGGAATCGCGGTCGCTGTCCCTCTGTTTGCGGTACGCCACCGCGGCCAGCCGCGACCTCCACCGCGCAATCCGGGACCTCGCGAAGCTCCGGGAAGACGGCGAACGCGACGACCCCGATTCGCCGCAACCTCCTCCCCAAGCGGGAGATGGAAGCGATCTTGGGCCTCACGAGGGGGAGCCGGGAGCGATCGAAAACGCGCCCGCGTGCCCCTCGGTGAATTTTCAAAACGAAGCCACCGGGAGCGACACCGGGTCGGGTTCCCTGGTGTTCCCAGGGCCAGAGCAGCTCCCTTCAGCACATAGCGATTCTCCCGGTGGGGCGGGCGTCCCTGCCCAATGGTACTTACTTTAATGTTCGCTGATGCGAGGATCGTTAAACTGCGACCTTTGGGCGGGCAATTTCCGGGACTGTGAGGGGTAAACGGCCTCCCCCAGATT
>JANOBY010000058.1:0-29512 GCA_031411935.1 Planctomycetales bacterium
CACATTTTTTCGCTGAGGCCAGTTTCTGGCGATCGGGCTTTGCCCGTCTTCATCCTCTCAATTGTCAACGAGCTGGAGTGGGATCCGGGATCCCTCGGCTTCCGATACTATCGGGATGAACCTGGCCACCGATCTTCAGGCGCCCGATCCTGCGTTGCGTAGAGGTCAACGATACCGAGTGCGTCGCTTTCCAAAGTTCCGGTTGCGGCCCGCGGGAGGGAGACGTTCACCCCGCGTGCGGATGGATTTGGGATGCCGACGAGATCATAGCCTGACGAACTGATTTCCGGGGACTCGCTTGATCAGCCGCCGCATCTCCAGGACGCTGAGCGTGGCCATGACCTGCGAGGCGGTCATCCCGGTCTTGATGATCACCTCGTCCACCGCGCGGGGCAGGTCGTCGAGGTGGCCGAGCAGCGACCGTTCCCGTTCGGAAAGCGCCAGCTCCGCCGGGTGTCGGACCGGGGTGGCCCCGTCGTCGGGCTTGATTTCCCTGACGAGCGGCCCGAGTTCTTCGAGGATGTCCTCGACCGTTTCGACGAGGCGTGCCCCATCGCGGATCAGGCGATGGCAGCCGCGGCTCGACAGGCTATCCACCGGCCCGGGGACG
Source organism: Planctomycetales bacterium (assembly GCA_031411935.1). Lineage (GTDB taxonomy): Bacteria > Planctomycetota > Planctomycetia > Isosphaerales > Isosphaeraceae > JAQGHR01. The sequence goes on from JANOBY010000058.1 coordinate 611, forward strand.
GCGAAGACCTCGCGATTTTGCTCCATGGCGTGGTGGGCGGTCACGAGCGAACCGCTCTTGGGCGTGGCCTCGACGATTACCACGCCCAGGCACAGCCCGCTGATGATCCGGTTTCGGCGAGGGAAAAGCTCGGCCAGCGGCCCTTGCCTCATGGGCATCTCCGACACCACCGCGCCGCAGGCCGCGACCTCCTCGGCGAGCCCCGCATGCTCGGGCGGATAGATCTCCGACAGACCATTGGCCATCACGCCGATCGTCCGGCCGCCCGCCTTGAGCGCCCCGCGATGGGCGGCCGCGTCGATCCCGCGGGCCAGTCCCGAGACGACCGTGAGCCCGACCCTCGCCAGCGAGGCCGCGAGCCGCTCGGCCACCCGGACCCCGTAAGGCGAGCACTTGCGCGACCCCACGAGCGCGACCGCAAGGTGGTCCTGGGGGCAGATCGTGCCCTTCACGTAGAGCAGGGCCGGGGGGTCGGGAATCTCTCGCAATGAGGGGGGGAAATCGGGGTGATCGCGCGGGATCGGCCGGACCCCATGGTGGCGGCATTCGGCCAGCTCCACCTCGGGGTCGAATTCCTCTCTCGCGCCCACGATCCGCGACGCCAGCTTGGGTCCCACGCCCTGGACCTCACGCAGGGCCGAGGCCGACGCCCGCAAGACGTTGCCCGCCGTGCCGAAGTGCTCGATGAGGGCGATGTTCGTCAACGGCCCCACGCCGGGCACCATCGCCAGGCCGATCACGTCGCGGAGGTTCTTCTCCTCCGCCTCGTGACTGCTCATGAGGAAGCCTCCATCGCGTCCAGGGCCCGATCGACCGGCGTCCGATCCGCGATTTCGATCCGTTCCACATGACCGATGGAACGGGGCAGGACGAAGCCCATGCGTCCCTCGCGATTCTTCTTGTCGCGCGTCATCGCGTCGATCATCCTCGAACGATCCAGACCGGGGGCCGATATGGGCAATCCGAAGCGAAGCAGGAGGCGATTGATCCGGGCCGTGACCTGGGGATTCGTGCCGTAGATTGCCTCGGCGAGCCGCGATTCCGCGACCATGCCCACGGCCACGGCCTCTCCATGACGATACGCCCCGTCGTATCCGGCCACGGCCTCGATGGCATGACCGATGGTGTGTCCGAAGTTCAGGATCGCGCGCAGTCCTGTCTCCTCACGCTCGTCCATGGCGACCACGCCCGCCTTCAGCTCGCAGCTTCGGGCGACGATGTGACGTACGGCGTTAGGCTCATTCGCCAGAATAAGATCCACATGATCTTCCAGATACGCAAAAAAGGCCGGATCGAGAATAACTCCGTATTTCACGACCTCGGCAAGTCCGCAGCGTAACTCGCGTCCAGAGAGCGTAAGAAGCGAGTTTACGTCGATGTGCACGCCGATGGGTTGGTGGAAGGCGCCGATGATGTTCTTGGCCCGGGGATGATTGACCCCGACCTTGCCCCCCACCGAGCTATCGACCTGCGAAAGCAGGGTGGTGGGAACCATGAGCAGCGGAAGACCGCGGACGAACGTGGCCGCCACGAAGCCGGCCAGGTCGCCGACGACTCCCCCTCCCATCGCGATGATGGCGAAATGCCGATCGGCGCGGAGTTCGACGAGCTTGTCGTACAGATCGCTCGCGCGATCGAGCGATTTCGACGCCTCCCCCGGTGGGATCACGGCCACGGTCGTGGCGATGCCTGCCGCCTTAAGGCTGTCTTCGTAGGGTTTGGTGAACGGTGCAACGTTCTGGTCGGTGACGATCAGGCCTCGACGACAGGAGCGGCCTGCCCAGCTTCGGGCGAGGGCCTCGCTTGCGAACGCGCCGAATCCGGCGGGATCGCCCGCCGTCACGCGGACCTCGTAGGAACGCACACCGAGCGGGACGGGGACGATGATCTCGGAAACGGCGGGCATCGCGGAGAGGCTCCAGGAGCATGGTTTTGCCCGATTCTAGCTCATCCGCGAGCCAACGGGAATGAATCGGAATCCTGGCGTGCGTATGACATCCCGCCTTGCCCGTTTTGCGGAGAAGCGTTAGCCTTCCCGCCCACCTGCTTTCACCGAGATGAGGAGGATCGTCGTGGATCAACCCGCAGCCGGTGTCGTATTCCTGGGCGATCTCTCCGACCCCTGGGTCGCCGAGATCGCCGACGCCTTTCCGGATCCGGTCACGCGGGTCGATCTGGTGAACACCTGGCCCGAATCCTGTCCGCAGGCCCGGGTGGTCGTGGCTCATCGGACGATCCTCACGGTCCGAGACGCCGAGGCGATCAAGGCGATCAAGTCACGCCCGGGCCCCTCGACCCGGGTGATCCTCTGCGTGGGGCCCCAGATCCGGGCGGCCGACCTGGAACGCTGGGCCGGGGGCGCGGACGTGATCCTGCCCGAGGCCACGGCCTCGCAGGTCATCGCCCGCCACGTGGCCGACCACCACCGCCCGCTCGCTTTCCGCCCCATCGTCTCGGTCGTTTCCTCCCTTTTCGAGCCGAGGAGGCTTTTTGTCGATTGCTGCGCCGCAGCGGGTTTCGGTTCGCGAGCCTTCGATGACTGGCCCGAGGCGCCTTCCCACGGTCTGGTCGTGTGGGACGTCCCCCTCCTGAGCCCCTCGTGGGAGGCCGTGCTCCGCAAGGAAAGCTCGCGACGATCGGTCGTCTGCCTCATGGGGTTCGCCGATCGCGACCTGGTCGCCCGTGCCGCGGGGGCGGGGGCCTCCGGTTGGCTCGACCTGCCGTTCGACCCTGCGGACCTTGCGTTCGTGCTGGATCGGGTCGCGAGTCGGCCGGTCAACGCCTACGCTCTCGACCAGCCGCATGCTGTGCCGCCCCAGATGAAGATCGCGCGGGCGGCTCGATTGCCGTTGGCGGTTCGCGGCTCGGGTTCCTAGAATGAGTCGTCTGGCCTGAGCCCCAGGGATGATCGTTGACGAGACCCGCATGTCGAGACGGAACGCCGCAGCCAGCCCCGCTTCCGGATCTCTGGCCGAGCTGACGGCGGTCCTGGGCCGGTCCGAAGGATTCCCCGAGGTCGTCCAGAGCCTCAAGAGCGGACGATCGGCCACGATCGACGGCGCCTGGGGGTCGGCCGGTCCGCTCACGCTCGCTGCGTTGGGGCGCGAGGCTCCCCGATGCGTCCTGGTCGTCCTGGCCCACGTGGCCGACGTGGATGATTACGCGGGTGACGTGGCCACGTTCGCCGGGGTGCAGCCCGAGGTCTTCCCGGCCTGGGACCGTTTGCCGCAGGAATCGCAGCCCGGAGACGAGGTTCTTGGGCGTCGCGTACGCGTGGCCAAGCGCCTTTCGGGCAAGCTCCCGCCGAGGTTTGTCGTCACCTCCTTCCAGGCTCTCGTCCAGCCGGTCCCCTCGGTCGAGAGTCTGTCCCGCTCATCACGAACGCTGCATCTGGGCGACGTGGTCCCGGTCGAGAAGCTCGCCTCGTCGCTCGTGGAGCAGGGGATGAGCCGGGTCGAGGTGGTGGAGGTGGCCGGCGAGTTCAGCCTGAGGGGGGGGATCCTCGACGTGTTCCCCCCCGACGCCTCCGAGCCCCTGCGTATCGAATTCTTCGGCGACGAGGTGGAGTCGGTCCGCCCGTTCGACCCGGAGACCCAGAGGTCGCTGGGCAAGACGGATTCCGTCACGCTCACGGCCCTGAGCACGATGGATGTAGCCCGACCGGAGAGCCTCGGGCATCTGGCCGACTTCCTCCCGAAAGACGCCTGGGTGGCCCTGGTCGAGCCGAACGACCTCCGCGAAGAGGGGAAGCACTACTTCTCCCGGGTGGAGGATCCGCGAGGGCTCTACTCGATCGAGTCGACGTTCGCAAAACTCTTGAAGTTTCCGTCGGTGACGCTTTCGACCCTCTCGGCCAGCACGCTTGAGACCGCGTGTCACCTGCGGATCGAGTCGGTCGAGCGATTTTCGGGCGAGTTGACCAAGGTCAAGGCCGAGCTGGATAGCGCCGCGGGCGTGGATCGGGTCCTGATCGCGTGCCACAACGCAGGGGAGGTCGAGCGCCTGGGCGAGGTGTTCATTGACACCGATCTCTCGCGATCGGGCCGCCTGGACCTGACCGTGGGGCGAATCCGCAGCGGGTTCCGGCTGATCGACGCGGGCACGTTGGTGATCGGGGACCACGAACTCTTCGCCCGCGCCGACATCCGGCGGGGGACGACCCGACGGCGGTACGAGAGCCGCGCGATCGACAGCTTCCTCGACCTGAACGAGGGGGACCTCGTCGTCCACCTGAACCACGGGATCGCGGTCTATCGCGGGCTCCAGGTCGTGGACAAGGGGGAGGACTTCGCCGAGGAGCAGTTGGTCCTCGAATTCGCCGAAAAGACCCGGCTTTTCGTCCCGATCGCGAAGGTCGATCTCGTCCAGAAATACGTCGGCGGAGGGCGAGCGAATCCTCCTCTCTCGAAGATCGGATCGTCGGCCTGGGACAAGCGCAAGAAGCGGGTGGCCGAGGCCGTTGTTGACCTGGCCGGCGAATTGATCGACATCCAGGCGGCGAGGGCGAGCAAGCCGGGCATCGCCTATCCTGCCGAGGATTCGCACTGGATGGCCGAGTTCGAGGCCGCGTTTCCTTACCAGGAGACGCCCGACCAGCTCTCGGCGATCGAGGCGATCAAGGCGGACATGGCCACGCCTCGCCCGATGGACCGGCTGATCTGCGGCGACGTGGGTTACGGCAAGACCGAGGTCGCCATGAGGGCCGCGTTCAAGGCCGTGGACGCCGGCAAGCAGGTGGCGGTCCTCGTCCCGACGACCGTCCTGGCCGAGCAGCACCACCGCACGTTCACGCAGAGGATGGCCGAATTCCCGTTCTCGATCGAGGTCGTGAATCGCTTCCGGCCCAGGAGCGAGATCAAGAACACGCTCAAACGCGCCGCGGCCGGTCAGGTCGACATCCTGATCGGGACGCATCGGATCGTGCAGAAGGACGTGGCGTTCAAGGAACTCGGCCTGGTGGTGATCGACGAGGAGCAGCGGTTCGGCGTGGAGGACAAGGAGTGGCTCAAGACGCTCCGCTCGACGGTGGATATCCTCACGCTCTCGGCCACGCCCATCCCTCGAACGCTTCACATGAGCTTGCTGGGCATCCGCGACATCTCGAACCTGGAGACGCCCCCTCCCGATCGCAAGGCCATTGAGACCCGCATCTCGCGCTGGGACGACGAGATGATCAAACGTGCGATCCATCGCGAGCTGAACCGCGAGGGTCAGGTCTACTTCGTCCACAACAAGGTGTACGACATCCAGGAATTTGCGGATCGCCTGAAGAACCTCGTGCCCGATGCACGGATCATCGTCGCCCACGGCCAGATGGCCGGAGAAGCACTGGAGCGGGCCATGCTTGCGTTCGTGAGGCATGAGGCCGACATCCTGGTTTCGACCACGATTATCGAGTCGGGCGTGGACATCCCGAACGTGAATACGATCTTCATCCACGAGGCCGACCGATACGGGCTGGCGGATCTTCATCAGCTCCGCGGTCGAGTGGGTCGCTTCAAGCACCGCGCCTATGCCTACCTGATCCTGGAATCGACCAAGCCGGTGACCGACAACGCCATCAAGCGGCTCAAGGCGATTGAGGAGTTCAAGGACCTGGGCGCGGGATTCAAGATCGCGCTCCGAGACCTCGAAATCCGCGGTGCGGGCAACATTTTAGGCGGCGAGCAGTCCGGGCATATCGAGAGCGTCGGGTATGAGCTCTACTGCTCGTTGCTCGAGTCGGCCGTCAGGGCTCTCACCAATCAGCCCGACAAGCCCGCTTATGACGGGCTGATCGAGCTCTCCTGGCGGGCCTATCTTCCGAAAGATTACGTGCCCGGGCCGAAGCTCAAGGTCGAGCTCTATCGGCGTCTCGCCAGGACGCGGGGCATGGACGGCCTCAATGAGTTCCGCCGCGAGTTGATCGACCGGTTCGGCCCCTTGCCGCCTCCGGCCGAGAACCTCATGACCGAGGCCGAGTTGCGCGTGCTCGCCGAACGCTGGCAAATCGCCCGGATCCATGTGGAGGACGAGTACGCCGTGCTCACCTTCCGGAGCGCCCGCCGTATCGAGACCCTGGCCCGTCATCATCCCGGCCAGATTCGCGTGGTGGATGAACGGACGGCTTATGTGCCGCTGGATGACGAGCGCAAGCGACCGCCCGGTGCCGTGGTCGCGGCGCAGGTCAAAGCCCTCTTGCAGGTTTCCTGAGATCCGGTTAAAAGTCGCCGCCCGGACCTCAGGCAGGATGCCTGAAGGGACTTGGGGCGTCCGCGTTTCGTCTCTTCAGCGAAGGGGTCACCCGCGATGGATCGCGCCGCCGTGATCGTTGTGTTCGCGATGGCCTTCGTCTCGTGCGGGTGCGCACGGGCCAGGTCGGCCATGCCGCCCGACCCGACACGGAAAGCCGACCCCGGTCCCGTGGAGATGGCCCCGATCGAGCCCATCAAGGCCTCGATCAACGAGGGCAAGATCCCCCACGACCTCGATACCGTCCGCGCAAGCTACGAGGTCGAGCAAGACCCGACCGCCCCCCTTCCGGCCGGACCCAGCCTCGAGCCCTTCGCGCCAGCAGCGCCCTCGTCCCTGCCTCCACGAGACGGCCCTTCCGCCCGACCCTTGCAGGTGCCGCCCGCCCTACCCTCGGGGGCCACCGCTCCCGAAGCAGCCAGGGCGGAAGGCGACCCTCCGCCCCTCAAGACCAGCCCGAGCCTCGATCCCGGCAAGCCCGCGGCGAGAACCGCGGCGATGGTCGGCGGGACCGTGATCACCTTCCGCGAGCTGAAGAAGGAACTCTGCCGACGCATGAAGTGCAAGCCGTCGGACCTGGCCGAGGTCCCTCGCGATGACCTCAACGCGATGGCCAAGCAGACGCTCGACGACCTGATCGACCGCGTGATGATCCTTCAGGAAGCCAAGCGCGAGATCGGCAAGAAGCCCGCCAACTGGTCCCTCTTCACCGAGCATTTCGAGAAGCAATTCGCCGAGAAGGAACTCCCCTCCCTCCTCCGACAGGAGAAGGTGGCCGATGAGTTCGAGCTGGCCCGAAAGCTCGACGGCCGCGGCGAGTCGCTCGACGACGCGAAGACGGCCTTCATTGAGGAGGCCATGGCCCGCGAGATGGTCATGCTCCGCGTCCACCCGATGGTTGAACGACCGGGCAAGCCCGAGCTGGACGCCTATTATCTGGCCCACCGCAACGACCCGATCTTCCATCGCGACGCCCTGATCGTCTGGCACGAGATCCTCATCGCCCCCCGCGAGAAGGAGGACAAGCCCGCCATGCGGAAACGTGCCGAGGCGATTCGCGCCCGGGTGCTGGCCGGAGAGGACTTCCGGAAGCTCGCGCAGAGCGAGAGCGCAGGGGCCACCGCCGCGAAAGGCGGACTGTGGGAGACCGCCCCCAACGGCTACGCGGTGCCCGCGGTCAATCAGGTCCTCAATGGGCTCCAGCCCGGTCAAATCAGCGGCCTGATCGAAGGTCCTCGCGGTCTGCATCTGGTCAGGCTGACCTCGCGTCGTAAGGAAGGACCGGCCACGTTCGTCGAGGTCCAGAAGCAGATCGGCGACATGCTGTTCCAGGAGCGGTTCTCCAAGCATGTGACGACGTACCTCAAGAAGTTGAGGGAGCGGACGGCGATCTCCTCGCCGCTGTTTGAGGGCACCGAGTCGGCCCCGACGACCGTCCAGGAGAAGTCCCCGACCGACCCGCAGGCCACACGCACCTCCGGTCCTCGCTGAGCCGAGGATCTGGAGCCGCGGAGTCCCGCTCAGAAGAACCTCGTCTTGCAGGCCGGGCCGGGATACGGATATAGTCGGCGCCACCAGGGATCGCGGAGTCGATCCGCCGTCGGCGTTCGCGACCCGACGCTGAGGGCCATCACGGAGGATGCACCTCGATGATCGCCACCTCGCTCTCCGAGCCGAGATCCGCCGCACGAACTCATCTCGCCCCTCTGCCCGTGGTCACACGTCCTCGCGTCTGGCGAGGGCTGGTGGTCGCAGCGATCCTCATGCTCGTGGTGGGCCTCTTCGGCGCGAGGTGCTGGACCTCGGCGCGGTGGGACTCGATCACCTCCGACGAGACGACCCACCTGATCCGCATCCTCAACCTCCTGCACAACGGCGACGACCTGGCCATGTGGGAACTGGGCGCGCCGCGGCTCCCGCACGCGCTGGGCGGACTGGCTTCGTATGGAGCCTTACGAGCGGCCAATCTCTTGCCGAAATCGCACGAGCCGGAAGCGATCGCCGAGCTAGTCCTCTCGGGCCGGCCGCGCGTGCTTGTGCCCGCGCGCCTGGTGGCCATCGCCTGGGGCGTTGGGCTCGTCGGCCTCGTCTTCTGGTCGGTCGCAAGAGCCCAGGGGGCCGTACTCGGGCTTGTTTCGGCCGGCCTGGTCTCGATGGTCCCCGAGATCCTGGCCCATTCGTCGATCGCCGGAAGCGACATGCCGTTCACCACGTCCGCATTCCTGGCGATCCTCTGCCTGGTGCGCTATGCCGAGGCCCCGTCGGCGCGGCGATGGATATTGGTCTCGCTCGCCGTGGGTCTCGCCTGGGCCATGCGTCATACGGCGCTCCTTCTGCTCATGATCGCGGCGATCACGCATTTGATCGTGGCTATGCGAAAGCCCCGAGAACCCGGCCTGGCTGCGATCGCCGAAGTGCTTGCCTCGTCGGGCCTCGCGACCGCCTCCATGAGCGCGTTGGCCTTCTGTGTACTCTGGGTGGGCGATGGACTTGGCACGGTCCCGCTCCGCGATGTGGCAGGCCGGGCCGCGGGGGGATTACCCGTGAGGATCGGTCCGGTCGACGTGGCGGGCCTACCCGTGCCGAGTTCGGCGCTGAGCGTAATCAAGCAGGTCCGGCATCAGAACGCCGGCCACGAAGCCTTCCTCTGCGGAGAAGTTCGGCAGGACGGCTGGGCCTCGTACTTCCCGATCGCCTTCGTGCTGAAGACGCCCACCGGATTGCTCGCGCTCATGATCCTCGCCGCCGCACGATGGAGGGGCCTTCGCCCAACCCCCTGGAACCTGATCGCGCTGGCTTTCCTCGGCATTCTCTGGACCATGCTCCTCCGCAACAAGGTGAACATCGGCGTCCGATACGCTTTGCTCACCTATCCGCTTGTGATCCCGTTCCTTGTTCGGATGTTCGACCGCGACGGACTTCGCGACCGCGTATGGACCCCGATCGCGATCACGGCGGCCGTCTGGTTCGGTGTGGCCTCGATCGCGGCGCACCCTCGCTATCTGTCCTCGTTCAACGAGATCATCGGCGGGCCGAGCGAGAGCTGGCGGTATTTGGCCGACTCGAACGTGGACTGGGGGCAGGACCTTGATGCCCTCGCCAATACCCTTGTGAGGCTGAACATCCACGAGGTCACGACCGACATCAGCACCGAACGCCGCCTGAACGTGCCGGGCATCTTCGCCGTGGCGAACCCCAGCCGCGCGTTCCAGGTCCCGGACAAGACCGCCCCGAATCGTCGCCTGTATGACAGCGAGGGGAGCTACATCCCGGTCTACACGCGATATGTTGCAGTCAGCGTGTCGCGGCTCCAGGGGCTCTACTCGCAGAACGACATGAGCTGGCTCCGCACCCGCAAGCTCGTGGAGCGGGTGGGAGACAGCATCTTCCTGTTCGACATGGACCTTCCGGCCGACCGTTCGCTCTGAAGATCAGCCTTTCGTGACCTTACAGATCTGCCGGACGGCCTGACGAAGTCGCTGGTCGTTCTCGACGAGCGCGAGCCGCAGATATCCTTCGCCCACCTCGCCGAACCCTCGTCCGGGGCTCACGGCGACCTCGGCCTCCTCGAGCAGCTTCATGGCGAAGTCGATCGAGCCCATCTGCGACGCCCAGGGCTCGGGGATCTTCGCCCAGGCAAACATGCCGGCCTTCGGCGTGTCGACCTCCCAGGTGAGCCGGCGTAACCCGTCCACCAGCACGTCGCGTCTCATCTGATACTCGGCCACCTGGGCCAGACGGGCCTCCTCACCGTGGCGTAAGGCGACGATCGCGGCGATCTGGACGGCCTGGAAGAGGCCGTAATCGTAGTATCCCTTGATCGTCTTCAAGGCGCGGATGATCTCGGGATGCCCGGCCGCGAACCCCACGCGCCAGCCGGCCATGTTGTAGCCCTTGGACATGGTGATGAATTCAACGCCCACCTCCTTCGCCCCGGGGGTCGAGAGGAAGCTCGGGGCCAAGTAATCATCGAAGCTCACGTCTCCATAGGCGAAGTCGTGGACGACCAGGAACTTGAACCTTCGCGCCAGGGCCACGACTTCCTCGAAAAACGCCTGCTCGACGACGGTCCCCGTCGGGTTGTGGGGGTAATTCAGGACGAGCAGCTTGGGCTTCGGGAAGAGGCTCTCGCACATGCTCGCCACGTTCTTAAGGAACTTCCCCGAGTCCCTCACGTCGAGCGCAATCGCGTTGGCGTCGGCCAGTGCGATCGCATGCGAGTGGATCGGAAACGTGGGGGCGGGGACCAGCGCCGTGTCGCCCGGGCCGAGGAGGGCCAGGCACATGTGGCTGAACCCTTCCTTGGATCCGATGGTGGTCACGATCTCGGTGTCGGGATCCAGTTCTGCTTGGAAGCGTGTTGCGTATCGCTTGGCGACTTCCCGCCGGAGATTCAGCACGCCCGAGGCCATGCTGTAGCGGTGGTTGCGGTCGTCGCGCGCGGCCTCGCAGAGCTTGTCGATGATGGCCGGGCTGGGCGGGTCGGTCGGGTTGCCCATGCCCAGGTCGATCACGTCGTGCCCGGCGCGACGCATCTTTTGCTTCAGATCGTTGATCTTACCGAAGAGGTAAGGCGGCAGGTTTCGAACCCGCGCCGACACGGGGATCGAGTATCCGTCGCCCGTGGAATTCGCCGTACCGTCGATCAAATTATTCGTCGGGTCGCTCATCGCATCCATCCGTCCGCAGGGCCGTTCGAGACAGATCTCATCTTACTCGAGAACGGCCAGGTTGGCACCTCTCGCGGACGAAGACACGTCCAGGTTCCGAAGGTTCGAGGGTTAATCGGATGTTTTCTTGCTGGGCTCGGCGTTGTCTCTCGCGGGCGTTTGAGCCTGCGGCTTCAGCTTCCAGGCCTCGTCGAAGAAACCGGCGTCAACGACCTTGCCCGGTGCGCGGCTGTCGGGTGGGGTCCGAACATCCACGATGGCCCAGTCGGGCAGCTTCGGGACCTGCCTGGCGTTGTTCAGGTCGTCATATTCCCGATACGTGAAGCCGCTATTGAGCACCACGTATTTTTCGGGGTTCAGGGGGTTCGGGAAGATCAGGATGGGAACGTGATCGGCTGCCGGGTAGCGCTTCTCGCCGACGATCACCAAGTCCCCATCCCATCGGATCGGGAGCCTGTCGGCGATCTTGTGCAGCACGGAATTGCTCTGAGGGTCGCCCCAGAGGATGAGATTGCTGCCGGCGATGTCGGCTTCGGTCACGTCATGTCATCCTTCAAGCGGGCGTCGCCGCGGAACTGGGTCCGCCATCGTTTGACCGCGCGCTCGGATTCGGTTTTGACCCAACCGGAAATCCTCTCGTTCTTGCTCTCACCCGTGGGCTTGACGAAGACGAAGGCGTCCATGAACGCGTCGTCGATCGGTCCCTGGAGTCCGTGCTTCTTTCGCAAGCCCGAGACCGGGGCTTGCCCCTGCTTCCACTTGTCCCCATCCTTGTGGAATGACACATTGAGGGATCGATCGGATCGAGGCAAACAGAGGAATTCTTCGTATCCTTCACCGCTGTAATGGACATGGATGCTAACCTGGTCATCTAGTTCCACGGACCTCGTACCCGGATCGAACTGCAAGGTGAAGCTCGAAACGTTTCGGGGCCGCACCGAGATCTCACTCCCATTGGAAGTGGCGTGGATCGACGAGGCTTTCCAGTGCTCCACCAGGGCATCGATCCGTACCCATGAGGATTCGTGATAACGTAAGGTGGGAGTGGCAAATTCGACCGTTTCGGGCGCTCGATCTCTCCCCTTTACCGCAAGTGAATCCATCCTGCGGGCCACTTCCGTCTTGGCCTTCGGCTCATACTGATGCTTCGTCTTCGGGCCGATGATGTGAACGAGTCGGCCTCCCAGGGCTTCATCCATGACGTCGGCCGCCTGCTTCTGCGAGTCGAGTTCCCCGCTGTAGGCCACCGTCGGGCAGTTGATCAGGTTCTTGGCCCAATCGGTGCAGTCGTACATCTGCCACAACGATTTTTCGTACCAGGTCGGTTCCAACTTCTCCTTCTGGAACACATCCAGGAAGCGGGGCGTCTCCGAGAAACCTGCACCTGGATTGGCCGCGAACCACATCCCCGGGTAGTGCACCCCGAAGTGCCATGCGGCAGCGCCTCCCATCGAGAAGCCTCGCACCGAGATCCGATCCGCATCGATCTTGTATCGCGATTTCACATCTTCCAGAGCTTCGAGGACGTCGACCTCGCCGGCGAACTTGAAGGCGTTGCAGTAGCGGCCGTATGGATGAAGGACCAACGTGTCCTCGGGCGTGAACTCGCCTCGACTTCGCTGGCGCTCGTCCAGAAAGTTAACCTCCGAGAGGGTTTCGCCCCGCCCGTGGAACCAGACATCCAGGCGATGACGATAAGGCCCGCCGGCCTGGAAGGACTCGGGCACGACCAGACCATAGGGCTGCACCGAGCCGTCGATTTTGGAGGTGTAGCCCAGCACGACCAGTCCGGTCTGCCTCGTCCACGCAAGCTCGCCGTGAGCCAACAAGGCGGCAGCCCGCCTGGCCCCTTCCTTCAGGAGCGAGTGGGCCTTCGCAAATTCCTTCGGATCGAAGAATTCCTGATTCGTGAGTGCGTCGCGGACGGCCTTGTGAAAGATCGTCACGTCCGGGAGGTAGCGCCGCTTCGCTTCGGAATCTCCCTCGATCGCGACGATCTGCTCCTTGAGCTTCTCCAGGGCGTCTTCGAGGGCTTTCCGCTCCGCCTCGGGAACGGCGATACCTGGCTTTGGAACGGGTCGAACTTTTGCCGGTACGTTGTCGGAAGGCCCGTCAGCCAGAGCGTGACACGTGGAGAGGCACAGGGTCAAGGCGAGGAGAAAACGCATGGATTCTCGTCCATCGGGGAGAGCGAACTGGACCCGATGACGGTAGCATGCTGTTGAGGCGACCTCAAGGTAGTGACAGAAGACCTCTCACTTGATCAGCGCTGAAAGAGCATTTTGCAAGGCGGTCCCGCGAAGTTCGAGCCGGACCACGTTGCCGTCGGGCCCGACCAAAAAGGTGGCCGGGATCGTGTTCACTCCGTAGGCTTCGGCCACGTCGGCCCCGCACGTCGGGTTGTGGACCTGCCGCCAGGGCATGGCGTGCGTCTTGAGGAAATCGTTGAGCGGCCCGGTGGTCTCGTCCAGGCTCACGGAGAGGATCTCCAGCCCCTTCTCATGATAGCTCTTGTAAGCAGCCTGAAGGTTCGGAAGCTCGGTCACGCACGGGGCGCACCAGGTCGCCCAGAAATCGATCAGGACGTACTTGCCCTTGTAGTCGGACAGGCGAAACGTGGTGTTCGTCCGGTCTCGCACGATCACCGATGGGGCGGGCTTGCCCACCATCTCGATCCGGGCGAGGTCGTCCTTCACCTTGTCGGCCAGCTCGGGATTCTCGCCGAACCGCTCGAGCAGGGTCTCGTAGACTTTTTTCGAAACATCGTATTCACCAGCGACCGATGCGGCCGACGCGAGCGAATCCGCGAACTCGGAGGCGAATTCCAGCTGTTCGACGCCGCTGAGCCCCTTCATGAGGTTGCGATAATCGAGCAAGGCCGAGGCGAAGTCGCCCCCCTGGGCCTTGCCCATCGTGGCGACAATCTGGGCGAGCGGGCGGACGGCCCCTTCCGCATAATCGGCGAGATATTTTCGCGCGGTGGCCTCGTTCTCCACGAACCAATCGTGCTCGATCACGGTCTCGAACAGGTTCATGAAGGCTCGGTCGACGTCGTCCGCCTTGGGGTTGGCCGTCGCGTACGCGGTCAATTCTCGGATCAGGCGACGGTCGTTCGCGTCGAGTAGCTCCCCCACGTTCTTGTAGACGGCCGTATTCGCGGGATCGTCGGCCGAGATCAGGCAGAGCAGAAGGGGCAACGACCACAATCGGGCTGGACGCATGAGAATCGACCCTCTCGCCAGGCTGGTGATTGCTCTGGAGGTATGGTGGCGTTTAGGAGATCCGTCGCAAGACCGCGGGCCCGACTTGCTTGCGAGGCGACTTGATCCGTCGAGGCTCCACCGAGGGCATCGGGACCACTCCAGCGTCGCCTTCGAGCTCGTTGAGCATGAGGGACCAGGAGACGCAGCACGCTTCACGCTCGAAGCTCTGCAAGAACGCGGTTCGGCCGTGCTCGCCCATCGTCCTGGCCATGTTGAGATCGGCGGCGAGCCCTTCGATCGATTCGACGATTCCGTCGGGCTCGCCGAGACGATTCACGAATCCGCAGGCGGCCTCGCGGATCGTGTCGGCGGTCTCGCAATGCTCCGGGCCGACGAACAGGGAGGGCCGCGCGGAGGCCATGGCTCCGTAAAGTTTGCACGGGACCACGATCCCGATCATCTCCCGCCGCATGCTCATGAGATGCACGTCGGCAAGAGACAGGGAGAGGTGCAACTGCTCGCGAGGGAAGTAGTCGAGCAGGATCACGTTCCCCAGATCGGCTTCGGATTTCGCCTTGAGAATCTCGGCCTTGCGAGGACCGTCCCCGACGAACAGAAACACGATGTCCTCGCGTTCTCTCAGTCGAACCGCTGCAGTCATGAGGTCATCGAAGGAGTGGGCCAGGCCCATGTTGCCCGAGTACATGGCGATGAACTTCGATCCAAGGCCCAGCGACTTTCGAAGGGGATGAGATTCCCGAGGCTCGGCCCAGGGGTAGATCTCATCACCCCGGCTCCAGACCGGGATCGTCTTGATCCGGTTCGGCCTTACACCCTTCGCGGCGATCCGGTCGGCCATGTAGGGGCCAAGCACGACCACTCGATCGGCGGCGCGATAGACACGGTCGGAGATCCAGGAAAGGACGGCCACGATCGGGTTGCGGCGTGACATCAACCCCAGAGCGATCCCTGCATCGGGGTGGAGATCCATGCTCCAGAACACGTGTCGCGACCCCTTCAATCGGCCGAGGATCATGCCGATCAGCCCGATGATCGGGGGCGTGGTGAGCGTCACCGTCGTGTCAAATCGCGTGAGTCGTAGTGCCGCGACCAGGGCACAGGCGTAGAAGCTCAGGTAGTCCGTCATGCGACGAAGTGTCGATCGGCGACCGAGCGAGGTGGACCCCACGCGATGGATGTGGACTCCGTTATGGACCTCACTCGAAGGCACCCGCGAGCGGTCACCCTGATAGCCGCCCTTGCCGCACAGGACGTGGCACTCGATCCCGCGCTCGGCCAGAGACTCGGCCAGGTCGGCCAGGTGCTGGGCCGTGCTCGCACGGTCGGGCCAGTAGTACTGGTTGATGAAGAGGATTCGGGACGGGGTGGCCGGGCCAGGATGGGGCCTCAGCTTCCGGTCGCCGTTAAGTTGACGCGTCCGTGCGTCCATCGCCGCCCTCCCTGGTGGTTCGTCCACGATGCCTGCGAATGTCTCACGACGGGATACGTCGCCCGCCACGGCGAACTTATCACCACTTGGCGTCGGCCGTTGCCTTGTTTGCGCGATACCAGGCCACGGTCTTGCTAAGACCATCTCGCAAGGAGGTGGGCGGGACCCAGCCGTCGAGCGCTGACTTCATGCGGGTCACGTCCAGAACCTTCAGGGGCGCACCGTCGGGCTTGTCGGTCAGCCAGGTCATCTTGCCCTTGAAGTCGACCACGTCGTTCAGGGTCTCGGCCAGCTCGCGGATCGAGGTCCCGATGCCGGTCCCGATGTTCAGCGGCGTGGAGCAGTCGTTGTAGGTCTCGGCCGCCAAAACGATCGCGTCGGCGCAGTCTTCCACGTAGATGAATTCGCGGATCGCCTTGCCTGTCCCCCAGACCTCGACCTCCGGGGCCTTCTTCATGTCGGCCTCGACCCACTTACGAACGAGGGCGGCGACCACGTGCGAGCGCTCGGGGTTGTAGCTGTCGCCGGGGCCGTAAAGGTTTGTAAGAATCAGGTGGATCGAGTCGAGCCCATACTGCCGCTTGTAGGCCTGGGCCTTCACGGCCATCATCTTCTTCGTGAGGCCATAGTTCACCACGCTGGCGTGGCAGGGACCGGACCAGAGGTCATCCTCTTTGAGCTTTCCTTCGAGATATCCGGGATACGAGCATGCAGTGCCGATCGCCACGAACTTCTTCACGTCCGCCAGGCGGGCGGCCTCCATGATGTTCGCGCCCATCACAAGGTTGCTGTAGTAGAGAGTGGCCGGCTGCGTCTGATTGATCCCGATCCCGCCGTAGTAGGCCGCGGCGTGAAACAGGACATCGCAAGGATGTTCGAGGAGGCACTTGAGGCAGGCATCGAGCGAGGTCAGGTTGTAGTCCCGTTGGCGGGGGACGAAAACCTTGGCCCCGAGCGATTCCAGGCGCTTGACCAGATGCTGGCCGAGGAATCCGGCGCCGCCTGTGACAGTAACCCGTTTGTCTGTCCAGAAGCTCTGCATGGTGCAAATCCTTCGGTAGCGAATCAGTAGGGCAGGATGATCCGGCGTTCCGCGGCGATACGATTTCGCACAGCCCACTCCACCGAGCGGGTATACGCTCGCATGGCTTCCTCGTGCAGATCGGCCTCATCCTGCCAGGAACGAATGAGGCGAGACTCACCGTTGATCAAATGAGCTGTTTTGGACTTGATGACATACGATTTTTCAGCCGACTGAGCGAGACACAAGGCTCGTTGCTTTCTCTCGCGAATGACCCAGCTTCGGTATTTGCGTTCCTGGGAAGCGTACTCGCGACGTGCCTTGCGATAGGGCAGATCTTTGACAGCAGAAACCGCGAGAGCGATGACCAGTGTCAGCAGCATTAGGCTCCATAAGCGAAGTTGCCACTTTTTCTTTTCCAGCTCGGTCTCCTCGCTCGGACGGCTCTGCATCGGGACCGAATGGTGTCCGTGTCATTTGCAACTCGATACTACGAGCGGACGACGCAAATGACACGGACCGAGGTTGGGTCACACGTTGGCGAACGGATTCTGGAACTCGATCAGCTTCGCGGCGCGGACGAGTTCGGCGATCCCGCGGTCAAGGTCGATCGTGGTCTCGAAGCCCTTGGCGCGGATCTTCTCGTACGAGACCTCGTAGTTTCGCTTGTCGGCGTCGGTGCCGACCTCGGCGAAGTGCAGGTAGTAGTCGGTGTGCTTGAGGACCTGGCGGGCCACGTCTTCCTTGGTGAAGTTCATGGACTCGTGGCCGACGTTGTAGACGTCATCCTTCACGTGATCCCAGCGGTCGAGGGCGAACATGATCGAGCGGGCCATGTCGCGGACGTGGACGAAGGTCCGCTTGAAGCCGCCCTCGTAGACGATCAGGTTGCGGTTCTTGACGGCCTGGTAGGTGAAGTCGTTGGGCATGAGGTCGAGCCGCATCCGGTTGCTCACGCCGAACGCCGTGGCGTAGCGATAGGCGACCGAGTTGCCTGCGGCGAGGATCATGTCCTCGGCCTGGGCCTTGGTCTCGCCGTAGAGCGTGATCGGGGCCGTGGGGGTGTTCTCGTTGCAAACGTAGTCGGGCACCGACCCGTAGATGCTTCCCGTGGAAGCGTAGATGACCTTCTGGTCCGGCTTGCGGACCTTGAGTAGCGTGCGGGTGCCGTCCACGTTCGTGGCCTGGGCGACCTGCGGCTCCTTCTTGCAGGCGGGGTAGCCGACGATGGCGGCGAGGTGGACGACGGCGTCCATGCCCTCAAGAGCACCGGCCAGGGCGGGCTCGTCGCAGATGTCGCCCTTGATCAGGTCGAAGTGGCGATTCTGGCAGCAGGGCAGGAGGCCGTGACCGCCGAATCTGAGCGAGTCGTAGACGCGGACCTTGTGGCCCTGCTCCAGCAGCATCGGGACCAGGGTGGATCCGACGTAGCCGGCTCCGCCGGTGACGAGAATACGCATGATGAAGCCCATCCGTGGTAGTTCGACGCGCCTGGGACGTCGAGTCGTCGGGGTCAATCAAATAGGCAAGGCAAGACGGGTACGATGACCCCAGGCCCCCGTCCGTGCGGCCTTGTCTCCTGGTGCAAACCCTTGGACGCGGTTGAGAAGGTTCCTTCCGGGGAACCCGTCAACTCGTCGCGAGCCGAGTATCGCGAACCGCCCAACGAGTGTCAACGTCACTTTGTTCCGATCGGTCGAGGGCCGCGACCGGCCTTATCGCGTGGCCTGAGACGTGATAGTCTCCACGCTCCCGGAGCCAAGGAGGGCGTCCCCATGCCACGATCCCCGATGATCGCTCCCGAGATCAGCGTCGTGATCCCGCTCTTCAATGAGCAGGAGAATCTGGTCGAACTGCACGAGAGGCTTACAGCCGCGCTCGATCAGCAGGACCACTCGGCGGAGATCGTGCTGGTCGACGACGGGAGCAATGACCTCACTCCGCGCCTCCTTCAGGTCCTCGCCGCGAACGACCGCCGAGTGGTCGCCGTGCACCTCAGCCGTAACTTCGGCCATCAGGCCGCGGTCACGGCCGGGATCGATCGCGCTCGCGGGGATGCCGTGATCGTGATGGACGCCGACCTTCAAGACCCTCCCGAGCTGATCGGTCGATTCCTCGAACTCTGGCGAGAGGGGAACGATGTCGTTTACGCGGTGAGACAACGAAGGAAAGAGGGGCCGGCCAAACGTGCGGCGTACGCCCTGTTTTATCGCTTGCTTGAGGCCCTGAGCGAGCATCCGATCCCGCGAGACGCCGGCGACTTCTGCCTGATGGACCGCCGCGTGGTCGAGGCGATGAAGTCCATGCCCGAGCGTGTCCGATTCGTCCGGGGATTGCGTGCTTATGTGGGCTTCCGTCAGATCGGGGTGGCTTACGACCGCCCCGCCCGCGCCGCGGGCATTTCGAAATATACGTTGTCGAAGCTCTTCCGTTTAGCCCTCGATGGGCTCGTGAGCTTCGGGGGCCGGCCGCTGAGGCTGGTCACCTACCTGGGTTTAATCTCCGCCGCCATGGCGTTCGGTCTGACCTTCTGGGTCGTGCTCGATGCGGTCTGGTCGCAGACCGCTCCGCGAGGCTGGGCGAGCCTGATCATCGTGATCCTGTTCATGGGGTCGGTGCAGCTCCTGAGCCTCGGGATCGTGGGAGAATACCTCCGCTTGATCTTCCTTGAAGCCAAGGGGCGGCCTTCGTACATCGTGAAAGAGCCTCGGTTGAACCCCGCGCGAAGGATTTCCGTGGGGATCCAGGTCAGGAAGGCCTCATGATCCACCGATGGAGTCGCGGATCGGCCGAGGATCACATGGACGAAGCGATTCTTGTCGATCTCGCCGAGACGATCGAGGCGCATCCATGGTGGAGGGCGAGGGCCTCTCTGACGATCTCGCTCCTCGATCGGCTGGGCGTGCGACGCCCCTCGAGGATCCTCGACGCCGGCTGCGGATGGGGAGTGACCTTGCGTTCTCTGGAACGGGCAGGGCATGAGGTCACGGGACTTGATGTCTCCCGCATGGCCCTGGAACGCCTCGACTCGCCCGGTCGTACGCTGATCGAGGCCGACCTGACCCAGCCGTTTCCTCACCAGCAGGCGAGCTTCGACGTAATCCTCGCTCTCGATGTGATCGAACACCTGGATGACGATCGTGCCGCCGTTGCGAACCTTGCGAGGCTCCTCAAACCGGACGGGCTGATGATCGTGAGCGTCCCGGCCCTTCCCGAGATGTTCTCCGAGTTCGACGCCGTGCAAGGCCATCGGCGTCGGTACGAGAGGGAAACGCTGCGAGCGGCGTTCGACCAGACCGAGCTGATCGTGGAACAGACCCTTTGGTGGGGTCAGTGGCTTCATCGGCGGCTCAAAGCGTCTCGCAGCGAGTCGCGAGCAAGGCCTGGGGACAACGCTTCCGAGGTTTATCGTCGCTATCTCACCTTGCCCCCGTGGCCGGTGGTTCAGGCGATCCGGGTCCTGTTTGCCCTGGAGAAACCTCGGGCCCTGGCCGGAAGACTGCGGCGAGGGACGTCGCTCTTCGCCGTGGCTCGGGCTCCTTCAGCGTGTCGCTTGAAATCCGCCCTCGGGAAGCCTCATTTCGGCCCTCGCCACCACGCGTCGGCCGGTCTCATCCCGCCCGCTGAGCACGACCACAATGGGCCCGGACCTGGGGAAATTCCCGATTGGGATCGGGCATGAGGTGAGATAGCCTCTTCCATCCAGGTCGGGCGAGCCGAGCAGTTTGGTCAGAGCCTCGCCGCTCTTCTGATCGCACTGCCGGATGCGTTCGGTCGCCATCGACGAGGGGTTCGCCGAGAACCAGCGCAATGACTCGAACCTTATCCGATTCGGATCCGGATTCCGGATCCGGAGCCTCATCCGGGGACAGCCGGAATCCGTCGGCTCCAGGTCCGCGGAGAGGCGAAGCTGCGAGAGGTTCTCGGGAAGGGGAACCACCGTCACCTGCAGCCTGGCGTTCGGCGGACCGCTGACGGAGATCGACACCGCGCCCTCGTCCGTGCCGTCGATCACGGCATAGTGGGTTGAAGTGCCGTCCAGTTCGATGCTCTCGGTCTCCCCGACCGCAATCTGAGAGGCTCGGGGAGGATCCTGTCGGGCTGATGAGTCGGCCACCAGGGAGTCCAGATAGAGGGACACCGACCAATCCCGGAAGAGCGTGTCGAAGTCGCATCCTGTGGCCGCCTCCAGGTTAGCCACCCCGCGAAGTTCGGATCGCACGAGGGTGCGCAGCATGGAGGGACCGAACCGATCGCCGCACCATCGCAGGAATGAGTACGCGCTCCCGCGATGACCATGACTGCGAATGAGTTCCGGGTTGCTGTAATCGCTCACGAGCAGACGGTATCGTTCGGGCCGGTTCAGAAACGTGTCCACGCGATAGTCCAGATTTGAACGAGAGAATCCGTGGGCATCCTCTGTCAAGTGAGCCATGGCCTCGTCGAGCCAACCTTCTTCGTCCACTCCGGCAGTCCCATGGGCCTTCCTGCAAAACGTGACCGCGTGGGCGTACTCGTGAGCGATGACCGTGCGAAGATGAGGACCGGCCTGGAGCGATGCGTTGAGATACATCATGTCGCATCGATTACCAAGCGGCGCGTTCTGGGCTTGCTGAAAGTCGGCCCCGCGAACGAACCCGTCGACCGAGATCCTTCCGTCGGCCAGGTGTCCCAGCCACCCGCTGATCAGGATCGTGAAGCGGCCGTCTCCATCCTCATCGCGGGCGACGCCGGTCTCGGCCAGTGCACGGGGGAACACGCGATCTTCAAAAGTGGCGATCACGTCGCGGATCGTTTCCCCGGTCACGCGGGCCTGGTCGTTGGCATCGACGTAGACGGCCACCCGATCGGCGTGTCCCTGGAGGATCGCGTGGACCGGGACATGATTTCCGAGCTGAGCGGGATCGCCGTCGCGCGCCGGCAGCCAGAAATCTCGCTCTCGCGGAGGCGGTACAATCGGCCGAGACGGGGGAGGCTCAAGAGATTGGGGGAGGCTGATTCGATGGGGCCGCGACCGTCCCTCGTCGATCTCGGCAGGATGCGCCTCACGGGCGGCGACCGTCGAGAGGGTCACGGGATAAACGCCCGGGATGCGAGACAGAGAAGAGACCACCACAAGGATTCGGCTCGCCGGAGACGAGGTGGGGACGGAAACGCGGACGTGCCCGTTGCGGACCTTCATGGGGGCCGGAACTCCCGCGGACCACAATTCTTGTGACGAGGGCAGAGGACCGGCGCCGCCAGAGACGAGCGAGACGATCAGGGCCAGGGCCGACAACCCCGCGCCGACAAACACCCAGGTCGTCTCGATCATTCCCGCCCTCCGTGTGGACATCCGCCGGCTCCCTGGGAAACGGACGATCGGGCCGGATTCGACCCCGGGATCTCGCCAATTGGCCGTCAACGTGTATTCCCATGGCTCTCGATCGGTAAGGCCGATCACGCAGCTTCAGCCGATTCTCATGAACACTCGGGGTTGTCGGGACTTGAGGATTTTCCCCCCTCTGTGGACGACTTCTCGGCCAGGAAGGAGAGGGAACTTTTCTCCATGGTCAGCAGACTCTTGACGACTGCCGTTGCCCGGCTATGATAGACCTTCCTTGGTACGAGAGCTCCTCAAGAGCTCATTGATCGTTCCCAGGAACACTCGCCGGAGTGGCGGAATTGGCAGACGCGCCAGCTTGAGGGGCTGGTCCGCTTACAAGCGGGTGCAGGTTCAAGTCCTGTCTCCGGCATTTTCCTCAGAAGGGCAGCATCGGATGATGCTGCCCTTTATTGTTGGTACAGAGGCCGTCCGAAACAATTCGGTTAGCTCTATCGACGTGTGAACACGATGTTTCCACGTCCCAAGTTGTTGGGTTAAGACTTGGATGGATCGGGGCTCGGTCGGAAGGACCCACGGACCTCCCATTGTCGTGGACAACGAAAAGCGACTCATTCCCTGATATGCAAGGGAATGAATGGTCACTACCGTGTAGAATCGTCCGTGCGGTCCCGACCGGGAGCGGGGCGCCTGATGCTCGTGCGGTCTTGTCAGGGAGCGAATGAATGTCCGAGTCGAAAGGCCGCGATCAGGCCGTTGGGCAAAGGCCCACCCACCCTCGTCCCCAGCTCCAACGCAAGGACTGGATCTCACTCGACGGAGAATGGGAATTCGCGATGGATCGCGAGGCTCGCTGGTATGAGCCCGATGAGGTCGTTTGGGACCGTCGGATCCTCGTGCCCTTCGCCCCCGAAACGAAGGCCAGCGGGATCGGAGATACGAGCTTTTATCAGGCGTGCTGGTATCGAAAAAAGATCACCATACCGCCGAGGAAGCCCGGCGAGCGAGTGCTCATCCATTTCGGGGCCGTCGATTTCCGGGCCACAGTGTGGGCGGATGGGGCCTGCTTCAAGAATCATGAGGGGGGGTATACCCCGTTCACTGCGGATATCACGCCGTGTACCGGGAAGGACGAGATCGAGTTGGTGGTCCGAGCCGAGGACGATCCCCACGACCTGACCATGCCTCGTGGCAAGCAGGACTGGCAGCTCAACCCGCATTCGATCTGGTATCCACGGACCACCGGCATTTGGCAAACCGTATGGATGGAGTTGGTACCCGGCACACGTCTCGACCGGATCGTCTGGACCCCCACCCTGGAGCGTTATGAGATCGGCCTGGAAGCCTTCTTCACGGGGGCCCACGCGGCGGAGCTGAGCCTGCACGTGGTGCTCCGGGCCGGCCCGGTCCTGCTCGCCGATGATGCCTACGGAGTCCTCTCGGGCGAGGTCCATCGCCGAATCGCCCTTTCCGACCCGGGCGTCGAGGATTTCCGAAACGAGTTGCTGTGGAGCCCGGATCGCCCCACGCTGATCCAGGCCTGGCTCAGACTCATCGACGGCGAGGGGCAGGTGATCGACGAGGTGTGGAGCTATACCGCCCTGCGGTCGATCGCGGTCCAGGGCAATTGCTTCATCCTGAATGGTCGGCCCTTGCAGTTGCGCCTGGTGCTCGACCAGGGATACTGGCCCGACACCGGGCAGACGGCGCCTAACGAATTGGCCCTCCGTCGTGACGTCGAGCTCGCCAAGGCCATGGGATTCAACGGCGTCCGCAAACATCAAAAGATCGAAGACCCACGCTACCTTTACTGGGCCGACACGCTCGGGCTCCTGGTCTGGGAGGAGATGCCCAGCGCCTACCGGTTCAACTCGCGCACCGTCGATAGGCTCGTCGGGGAGTGGATGGAGGTGATCGACAGGGATCGTAGCCACCCGTGCGTCATCGCGTGGGTCCCCTTTAATGAGTCGTGGGGCGTGCCGGATCTTCCCGACAACCCCGCTCATCGTCATTTCGTCCAGTCCCTGTACCACCTCACGAAGACGCTCGACCCGACTCGCCCGGTCGTCGGGAACGACGGTTGGGAGAGCGTAGCCACCGATATCATCGGCATCCACGACTATGACAATCGTCTCGACAAGCTCGCAGGCCGTTATGGAGCAGATGAAGATATACCGAGGCTCTTCCGGAGGGAGCGTCCTGGTGGGCGCATGCTTATCCTTGAGAATGCGGGTGCCCACAACGATCACCCCATCGTCTTGACGGAATTCGGCGGGATCACCTACTCGTCGAGCGAGAACACGTGGGGATATTCGCGAGCCAATACACTCGAAGACTTCGCGGAACGCTTTATCAGGCTCATGCACGTGGTTCGACAGATGCCCGTGCTCGCGGGGTTCTGTTACACGCAGTTCTCCGACACATACCAGGAAGCGAATGGATTGCTTCAAGCCGATCGCACGCCGAAGATCCCGCTGGGGATCATCGCGCACGCGACTCGCGGGCCGTCGAGTCCCGAAGAACATGCCGTCGAGCTTGCGTGGCGAGAAGAATTGATGAGAAAGCAGAGGGATCCGTCGGTCGTCGCCCCTCCTGTTCACTAGTTCACAGTCGTCTCTTGCGAGGGTCAACACGCGTTCAGGGCGTATTGGTCCAGAATTTGCTCTCCAAAGAGACTTAATCCATCTCCGATCGAGAGGAGAAACAAGGGCCAATAATGGCTCGCCAATATGCAGTCAACATGACCGGAGTACCTCCATGGATATGCGCTCAGATCTGGTCGTCTTCTCGCACCTTCGCTGGGATTTCGTTTTTCAGCGGCCCCAGCAGCTTCTTTCGAGAATCGCCAGATCCCGACGCGTGTTCTTCATCGAGGAACCCAAGCAGGACATGGAGGCCGCGCCGCACTGGCAGTTCCATGAGCCCATGCCCGGCGTGACAGTATGTCAGCCCTTCACCCCCATTCTGGAGCCGGGTTTCTCAACGGATCAGTATCCGGTGCTTCGCGACCTCCTCGACGAACTCGTCGAGCAGCAACTGAGGGCCGCTTATGACGTGTGGTTCTACACGCCGATGGCCCTTCCCGTCGCCGAGCGGCTCAAGGCCCGAAAACACATTTATGACTGCATGGACGAGCTCACGGCCTTCGATTTCGCTCCCGCCGAGTTGATCTCGCTCGAGCAAGCATTGTTGCGGAAGGCTGACCTGGTCTTCACCGGGGGCCCGAGCCTCTATCTCAAGAAGAAGGATTCCCACGCGAATTGTCACTGCTTCCCCAGCAGCGTCGATGCCTCTCATTTCGCTGGTTCGGCCGGAGCGGCCGAGCCCGACCTGCAGGCGTCGATCCCGCACCCTCGGTTGGGCTTCTATGGCGTGATCGACGAGCGTTTCGATGTGGCCCTGCTCAGGAGCCTTGCCGACGCCCGGCCCGACTGGCAGTTCGTTATGGTCGGGCCGGTCGTCAAGATTGACCCAGCGACGCTGCCCACGAACGCGAACATCCATTACATGGGCATGCAGACGTACGATGCCCTCCCCGGCTTTCTCGCCGGCTGGGATGTTGCGCTCCTGCCGTTCGCCCGGAACAGGGCGACCCGCTACATCAGCCCGACGAAGACCCTAGAATACATGGCCGCGGGCAAGCCGATCGTGAGCACCCCCATCCATGATGTTGCCGAGCCATATGGGCATATCGTGGGGCTTGGCGACAACGCAGAGGAGTTTCTCGCGGCTTGTGAAAAGGCGCTGAACGAATCCAATAGCGATCGAGTGAAACGACTGGAGGCCTATCGCAATGTGCTCGATCGCACCTCGTGGGATTCGACCGCCAACGCGATTGTGGACCTCGTGGACCGTGATCACGCTCTGCCTCTGAAGTCGAGCGATTCAATGACCGGACCCCGCTTCGTTCTTGACGACGCGACGGGAGCCCCGGTGATCGTGATCGGGGCCGGGCCGACTGGTCTGAGTGCCGCGTATCACCTTGGCGATCAGGCCATGCTGCTCGAGGCCAACGACACTGTGGGAGGTTGGTGCCGATCCATCGAAGACGGCGGGTTCACCTTCGACTACGCCGGCCACATCATGTTCTCGAAGGACCCAGCCGTTCACCAGATGTACGAGGTCTTGCTCGGAAGCAACGTCCACTGGCAGGATCGCGAGGCCTGGATCTATAGCAAGGACGTGTTCACGCGATACCCCTTCCAGGGAGCCCTTTACGGCCTACCCGCCGACGTGATCACCGAGTGTATCATGGGCGCGATGGAGGCTCGCTTCGGCAAGCTGGACTCCAAGGGCGAGAATCACGCAGGGGGGACCAACGGATTGACGGCATCAAACGGCCACGCGGCCCCGGGGGGCGTCCCGCCCGCCATTGGTCAAACCTGCAAGCAGACGCTCGACGGAGACCCGAAAGATGCTAGTGTAAGCGATTGCTGTGGTGACGGCGTGCTCGAGAGCACCGCCGAGCTGGGGCAATCCAAGCGAGGTCATAAGGAAGGGGCTGGCACTTCGGAACCCAAGAATTTCGAGGAGTTTATTTATAAGGTCTGGGGCGCCGGGATCGCCAAGCACTTTGCCATCCCCTACAACCGCAAGATCTGGGCGGTGCCCCTGGACGAGATGGAGACGAGCTGGCTCGGGGGACGTGTCCCTATGCCGAACATCGAAGAGATGATCGAGGGCGCCCTCTCTCCCAAACCAGCACCCATGGGCCCGAACGCGCGATTCGGATATCCATTGAAGGGCGGCTTCCAGGCGCTCATGGACGGGTTCCTGCCCGTCCTCAAGGGACCGCTTCGCCTGAATAGCCGGGTGAAGACGATCTCGGCCTCGGAGCATCGACTCACCCTGACAGATGGCTCCGAGTATTCCTATCAGCAGTTGATCAGCACCATGCCCTTGCCCTTGTTGATCAAGGCCATCGGCTTGGAAGTTCCCGAAGAAGTGAAGGTTGCCGCCACCAAGTTGCGGCACACCTCGGTCAAGTGCGTGAACATCGGCGTGGGACGCGAGAACCTGACCGACAAGCACTGGATCTATTACCCCGAAGACACGGTCTTCCACCGCATCTTCGTGCAGGGGAATGCCAGCCCTCACTGTAATCCCCCCGGCGGGTTCGGTTTGACGTGCGAAATCACCTATGGCCCCCTCAAGCCGCTTCCTTGCGACGGTGAAGACCTCATCCGTCTCTGTATCGAGGACTGCAAGCGGGTGGGAATGATCCGCGAGGATGACCCCATCTGGGTTGCCAATCAAGTGGACATGCCCCATGCCTACGTGGTCTACGACCATGCCCGAAGCACCAACGTTGCGTTGATCCGCGACTGGCTCGCCGGGCATGACATCCATCTCGCGGGCCGCTACAGCGAGTGGGAATACTACAACTCGGACCACGCGTTCCTGGCGGGAAGGAATGTCGCCGACCTGGTGAGGCCCAGCATCCAGCAGGCAAACTCAACGCCCTCGCGGTCGTTGATCTCGAAGTAATGCGACGACCCACCTCCTACTTCGCAAATACTGAGGTGTATTCATGCAGGCTTATAACCGCGGTGCCGCATCCTTACTTTCCTCCGACTGGATTGGCGCCGAGAGCCGTCTCCTCGCGGCGATCCCCCAGACGCTCCGTAATCGCGTGAAGGCGGTGCTCGCCGATCCTCGATCGGGGGGGCGGGGGCTTCGGGCGATGGTCACGCTGCTCGTCAATGACCATCGCCCTCTGCCCAAAACGCTGCCCTCGGACCTGGTCAACATCTACCTCTACGACGATGAGGCCGAACCGCTTCACGACTGCGAATGCTGCGGGCTGCTGATCCCGGTGCGGGCGGGCTTCCGGGCGGGACACGAAGCAAACCCTGAGCATATTTATTACCCCGCTTGCCCCCAATGTGGGGGAAGGACCGGTCGATTTGCCTACTGGTCGCGATCCAATCATGCGCAGATTGGCCAGGTCACGCACGGGGAATCCTGGGTAACCGCATGAGCCCTGACCCGATCATCCGACGCCCCGAGGTCTGGGCCGGACTCGAGTGTACGGTCAATCGTGTAGGTGATGCCTACTTCGATCAAGTGACTCGGACCGGCCATGACCGACGCCCTGATGATCTCTCGAGGCTCAAGGCGTTGGGGATCAAAGCACTCCGCTATCCCGTCCTCTGGGAACGGACCGAGGTGGGGGACGGACAGTACGATTGGTCCTGGGCCGATGAACGCCTCAATCTCCTGCGGGATCTGGATCTTCCGCCGATCGCAGGGCTCATACATCACGGAAGCGGCCCGAGATCCACCTCGCTCATCGACCCGAACTTCCCGGAACGCCTCGCGGATTATGCGGGCCGGGTCGCAGACCGATATCCCTGGATCGACCGCTATACTCCAGTCAACGAGCCCCTGACCACGGCTCGCTTCTCTGGGCTTTATGGCCACTGGTATCCGCATGGGCGTGATCCTCGCACCTTTGCCCGAGCCCTGATCAACCAGTGCCGGGGGACAGTGCTTTCCATGCGGGCGATCCGTCAGGTTCGTCCCGACGCGCAGCTGATACAGACCGACGACCTGGGGCAGACCCACGCCCCGCCGGGGCTTCAGTATCAGGCGGATTTCGAGAATGAGCGACGATGGCTGGGGTATGACCTGATTTCCGGGAGCGTCGATGAGCGACATCCTCTATGGGGTTACCTCACGGCAAACGGCATATCCGCGTCCTCGCTGAACTTCTTTCGCGATTCTCCCTGCCCGCCCGACATCCTTGGCGTCAATTACTATGTGACGAGCGAGCGATACCTGGACCCTCGCGTAGAGCGATTCACTCCCGAACAGATCGGGTCCAACGGGCGAGATCGTTACGCCGACGTCGAGGCTGTCCGCGTGCTTCCGGACGGTCCCGTCGGGGCCGCAGACCTTCTGCGTCAGGCCTGGGATCGCTATGGATTACCCATCGCGATCACGGAAGCCCATCTGGGATGCACCCGCGAGGAACAACTTCGCTGGCTAGCCGAGATCTGGGA
>JANOBY010000059.1:0-1802 GCA_031411935.1 Planctomycetales bacterium
GGAATACAATTTGCACGGAGGGACGATGGAGCACCCCCGCCCGAGCGGCCGATCGCGAGAATGGGCCTCCCGACCGCCTCCTGCCCGTCCACCTTCAGCGTTTTCCCCCAGCTCTTTGACCTCGACGAATGGCCGGACCGCCCAGAAGGCGGGCAGGGCGTGATGCGCCCCGGAGCCGCAGAGATGAGCGTGCGGCGCGGCCCCTCGACGAATTCGGCGAACACATCCCCAGCGGCGAGGACTCTTGGCCGTGGTACGCAAAATCGAGCGGGACACGAACCGATTCAAGCAGATCGTCCGCGGGAAGATCAAGAACGACCTGCGCAAATACATCACCCACGGCGAGATGATCGGCAAGACCGGCGGAGAGCTGGTCTCGATCCCCATGCCGCAGATCGAGATCCCCGAGTTCCGCTACGGCTCCAAGCAGTCGGGAGGCGTGGGGCAGGGGCCCGGCGACGTGGGCACGCCCATCGGACGAGCCCCCGGCGAGGGGGACGAGCCCGGCCCCGCGGGCGACAGCCCCGGCCACCATATCCTTGAAGTGGAACTGACCCTGGATGAGCTCGCCGCCATCATGGGCGAAGGCCTCGCGCTTCCCCGCATCCAGCCCAAGGGGCGCGCCAACATCATCGAGGACAAGGACAAGTACACCGGCATCCGCCAGGCCGGGCCCGAGAGCCTCCGCCACTTCAAGCGCACCTACAAGAAGGCCCTCAAGCGGCAGATCGCCTCGAACACCTATAACCGCGAAGACCCCGTGGTCATCCCCGTCCGCGAGGACAAGCAGTATCGCTCCTGGAACCCGGTCCCTTTGCCCCACTCCAACGCCGTGATCCTCTACCTCATGGACGTGTCGGGCAGCATGACCGACGACCAGAAGGAGATCGTCCGCATCGAGGCCTTCTGGATCGACACCTGGCTCAAGAGCCAGTACGACGGCGTGACCACCCGCTACATCATCCACGACGCCGTGGCCAAGGAGGTCGACCAGCACACCTTCTACCACACCCGCGAATCGGGCGGCACGCGGATCAGCTCGGCCTACACCCTCGCGAACAAGATCATCGACGCCGACCACCCCCCGGCCGACTGGAACATCTACGTCCTCCACTTCTCCGACGGCGACAACGGGGGCGAGGACAACCGCCAGTGCGTGAGCATGCTCCGCGACCAGATCCTTCCCAAGTGCAACCTCTTCGGATACGGCCAGGTCGAGAGCCCCTACGGCTCCGGCGAGTTCTACCGCGAGCTCGAAGAAGCCTTCGAGGACATCCCCAACCTCGCCCTCTCCGAGATCCGCAACAAGGAAGGCATCTTCGACTCGATCAAAGAATTCCTGGGCCGAGGCCGCTGACCGCGACCGTTCGACCGAGCGAGGGAGGGAGGACCCCATGGCAACCGTGGCCGAACCCGAGATCAGCGAACCGGCGGCGTCCCGTCTTGATCACCCCACGCCCGTGGGCGATCAGGTCGTGGTCCTGCGCGACGTGGGCTGGAAGGGCTACCTGAAGATGCTCCGCATCCGCGGCGATCGCGGGCGGCCCCGCATGCTCTACCTCGACGGAGAGGTCCACCTGATGGCGCCCGGATACTCGCACGAGCGTGACAAGGAGCGGTTCGGAGGCTTCCTCTTCGTCCTCGCCGAAGAGCTTGGCTTCCCCTTCATCATGGCCGGGTCGACGACCTACCGTCGCCGAAAAGAGGACGCCGCCGTCGAGCCCGACCAGTCCTACTACCTCAAGAACGTCGATCGCGTGAGGAACAACAAGGAGATCAAGCTCAAGGTGGATCCTCCGCCC
>JANOBY010000060.1:0-4589 GCA_031411935.1 Planctomycetales bacterium
GGCTGCGCTCGCGGCTCTCAACGAGGTCTCGACCATGCACAAGATCGACCCCAATCGGATCATCCTGTCGGGTCTATCGATGGGAGGCATGGGCGCCTGGGGACTCGCGGCCAAGATGCCAGAGAAGTTCGTCGCTGTGGCACCGGTTTGCGGGTTTGGCGAGATCGCCTGGGCAAAATCCTTGAAGGGCTTGCCGGTGTGGACGTTCGTGGGAGATGCCGACAGCGAGAGGATCGTGAGCGGGACAAGGGCCCTGGTCCAGGCGGTCAGGTCAGAAGGCGGCTTTCTGCTATCGACGGAGTACCGGGGAGTCGGTCACAACAGTTGGGATCGTGCCTACTCGGACCCCGAATTGCTGACCTGGATGCTCTCCCAGCGCAAATAATCTCGATCTGATGGAGCTCGCATCATGAATCGCCTCCAGCCTACTTTCTTGTTTGCGGTTTGGAGTGCTGTTGTCGTCACTCAAACCTACGCTCAGGATCCCCCGCCGTCCGAGAAGGTGGTCCTCAAGTCCAGGATCATTGATCACGCGAGCCTTTTCGCGAAATCCGTGGTGGATCAGCAGACCCTCGTCCTCCAATCTCTGGAAAGAACCTCGGGCGTTCCCACTGTGGTCGAGACGATCCTCACCCTGAAGGGGGATGACCTCGAAGATTCGGCAAATCAGGCCGCGAAGGCCGTGGGTAATAACGGCATCTTCCTGCTCATCGCCAAGGGGGAACGGAGGATCTCGCAGCCGATTGTGGATCCGAAATCCGCCCCACGGATCACGGAAGTCGAGAGGGGGAGGTTGCATGATGCCGTATTGCGGGGCTTCAAGGCTGGCAACCCGGATCAAGGCCTCAAAGACGGGGTCGTGGAACTCGCGGCCATCTTAAATAAGGACTTCGTCAGGACGGCTACTGGATCACCGCTGATCACACGGAATCGGATCAATTTGACTCTGGGAGGGGCAAAGAAAATTCTTAACGCAGCCGAGGCCAGGGCGAATGAGATGGGCCTCAAGATGAATATCGCCGTGGTGGACGATGGAGGCCATTTGATGGCCTTTGTTCGAATGGACGGAGGTCGACCCGCGAGCGTAGCCACCGCGCAAACCAAAGCCATCTCGGCGGCGACATTCCACCAGGCCACGGGCCCTTTGCCCGCGAACGGGACTGTCGACCTACTTCTCAGCCTTTCCGTTCCCTCGGCGGCCGCTGCCGGAGGGGCCAGGATCACGCCCTTGCTCGGGGGACTCCCCATCGAGGTTGAAGGCCAGATCATCGGGGGTGTTGGTGTGGGGGGAGGTACGGGGCAGCAAGATGCCGAGGTGGCGCGTGCGGGGATCCAGGCTTTCGTTGAGGAGCTTGAAGCCGCATCGAAGAACAAGTGATCCTGAACCCTCATCCGATCTCAGGCTCGAAGTAGGTCAAGGACAAAGTGACTCTCGTTCTCAAGAATGTCATCCATGAGTCGGATTGCATCATTCAGAAGCAGAGCGTGACCCCGACCTACATTCAGTTCCGCGTTAGGATTTCTCTCCACGGACTGCCCCAATGATTCGGCAGTTTTGGCGGTTAGTGACTCGATCAGGAGATCGTGCCGAACCGGATGGCCGTGACCAAACCTGGACGCGACCTCATGATGAAGCCAGTCTCTTGCCGTCGGAAACGGAATGCTGACCGACAAAGCATCGGGACCACCATCCGATTCAGTCCGCCAGGCTCTTTCATCAGGGATGGGCCAGGAAAGAGCTTTCCTGGAGTCGGGGTTCCAGGTTTTCAAGTCGGACCACTCGGGATCGGTCCAGTAAATCCCGTCCGTGATGTGGATGGAATGGCAGGACTGATCCTGGAGCGTGCGATTTACATAGGCAAGCTTGCCCATGAGGTCGGGAACCGAAGTGCCAACGAGACCCACGCGGAAGGGGTATGGAGGTTGGCCGAGATGCAAGGTTGTAGAGAGATCGGCAAGCTTGAGCTCGCTTGATCGATTTAAAACATCAAATAGAGCGGAGGATAACTCCTGCCAGGCGGATCGGTCCGGCGCTCCCAGGAGGATCGCCTGTGACTGGGATCTTTCCGCTAAGACCATGGATCTGGGTTCGAGTGATGGCCCGATTGAGAGGGTCGTACTCCAGGATTGGGATTCCAGAACTTTTTGAACGACCATCGCGGCGATGACCTCGGTCTCATCGTGAAGATGGATCTCCAAAAGGGGGAATCGCACACCACCGAGGCCCCTTGATGGCGGATCAATCCGGCGGTCGTGGGGCAGCGCGATTAGGAAGCATGCACCGCCACGCTTTGAGGCCGACACCAGCTCCTCGGCAGAAGCCCAGAGCAGTAAGCTCAGCATTCGGCGATCGTCCGCGTCGAACGCCGAAGTCGTCGAGTACCCGGTCGAACGTTCACGAAGCGCCGCGAGGTGCACAATGGCAGCCACGGGGCCAAGGCCCCTCGCTCGTTCGACAAGTGCAGCGACAGACGCACTCGAGGCGAGATTGGTACCCTCGACATCGTTCGAGCTGACACCGTGCCTCACACGCAGGACAGGATACCCTAGGGCCCTCAGATCCGCGGCGACGGCACGAGCGATTCCCCGCCCGTCTTCCGTGATCAGGACGACACCACCCGGCACCAGAGAGAATCGAGCTTGGGGGTTTTGGCGACTGACGGTTCGGGAGCTGGTGAGGCATCTCATGGCTCGATCGAGTAGGATCAGGAGTTCCCGCACGGCGCTCTCAGGGGCCTCTTTGATCCTACGGACGAGGGCTTCATTGTTCATCAGGAGTGGGCTCGACGGACTCGATAGCATTGACGGCGTCGCTCCCGAAGTTCGCGGTCCCTGCTTCCAACGTTCCTCTTGGACTCTACGGACCAGTCAGGTCGACTAATCCCCAAGGATCCATGGATACGCCTGAGCCGAAATGCCTCCTAGAGACATCGGACACGTCTTCCAGTCAGGTCGAGACGGATCCGGAATTGGACACGGTCGCGAGGAGGATTGTCCGGATGATTTTGTGTCGGAGACATTGGACGATTGTCGGAGTTTTGATGGCCTTGGCGATCGCAACAGCCGCCTGGTGGATGCTTCGGCCTGACACTATGAAACGACTCCCCACCGAATCCGAGGTTCGATCTCGCGAGTCCGATTCCCGATTGCCGATCCTTGTGTATCTGGATCCGGGGACGATCGTTGAGACTACACTCCCGCTAGGATGGAGCCATTCCGTCATCAAGACGATCACTCATCTTGCCGGCGGAGATGTGGACACGCTCCCAACTTTCGCCAAAGTCTCCGCGACCAAGTTCCGAACGGTCGTCCTCGCCGATGTGAGGCCCGATCCCAGAACCGGGCGTTTCATCCTCTCCCGAGTGGGGGCAGGCCTAGGGACGACTCATAACGGTCGCGATACCATCATCAGCTACGACTCGCTGGCTAAACTCGGGGTCGATTTCTCCACGCTCGACGGGATGGTCCTGAACAGGGCCGAAAAGGCCCTGGGCCGTAGCAGAATTGCGGCAAGGACGGCGACGTTCGCTCTTTATGACACCTATGTCGAGCTTGCAAAGAAATCGGGGAAACACCACTCGATCATGCTTCGCTATGCCATCGTGGTCGACCCTGAAAAGGGAACATTGCGTTGTGTTGTGTGGAACGTCGAGGCGGATCCGGTTGCCCGGTCAGCCCCGAACATTCTCTCTCTGCTGCCAGAGAATTTCCTCTTTAAGTGCGGAGTCCATGTCGAGGCCCGGCGAATGATCGGCAATCTCGTCACCTCGTGGGGCTTTGCCATGGCCGATCTACCCGCGGGGAAGGCCATCCCGATGTCGCCCACGCTGGACAAAATGGCGACGCTCGAGCCCGCGGAGATCGATGCCGCGTCTCTGGAATCCGCGGTCAGAGAGACCCTCGACTGAATCGAGAGGCACGGTCCCTGAGTGGACTCCGCCCAGGATTTGATCGGCTCGTGATCAGTTTGGACGATGCCCTCGATAGTTCTTTCGAGGGGCGCGACGTCTCGTGGAGTTCTGACAGTCACTGTCGGCTGCGAGCCCCCCCGCGCCTCGGTCCCTCGTGAAAGGGCATCGATGAGCAAGGCAGTTACAAGTCATGACGAGTTGAACGAGGCGGTCGCGTCCGAAATCGAAGCGCAGGTGAGGCGCGATGCTGTCGGGTTGGATCCGGTAACGATTGAAGCCATTGTCGCGCTGGTGCTCAGGTTTGGGCCGAGCTTCTACAAAGTCATTCTTCGCCTCTTCCACGTGACCCCGAAGGAGGCCTGAACTCTCATGCGACGTATCTTGCTCGTCTTGGCGGCGGTGCTGCTCAGTGCCGGCCAATGCTCTGCCGAGACACCCAAGGCCGTGATCCGTGGCCCGGTCAGGGTGGCACCCGAGGGGACGATCGTCCTCGACGCTCGGTCTAGCATCTCCGACCGCCCCCTGCGGTGGAAACTCGAAGGCCCGGATGTTCCGTTCCTTACGCTCGATCAGGACGGTCGCGGTGGGGTCGTTGCTCTGGTCCCCTCCGCACCCGGAGGCATCTATCGTTTCACCCTGATCGCGCGAGGCGTCCCGGAAGGCGCGGCGGAGGTCGGT
>JANOBY010000061.1:0-1565 GCA_031411935.1 Planctomycetales bacterium
AGGAACTGGTGGCCCAGCTCGGTCACGGCAATCGCTGGGCTCGGCATTCCGCGCTTCGCTTGCTCGGAGATCGCAAGGATGCATCCGTGATCCCCACCCTCAAGCGAAGGCTCTCTTCGGATCGCGGCGTGGCCGCCACGGAGTGCCTCTGGGCTTTGCACCAGGTCGGAGGGCTCGACGAATCGACGGCGATCGACCTCTTAAAACACCCGGAACCCGGTGTTCGCCTCTGGACTGCTCGGCTCCTTGCCGACGGGCAAAGCGTTGCGGAGCGGGTGCTGACACGCCTTGCCGATCTTGCTCGCGATGAGCCCGATATCCAGGTGAGGAGCCAGCTCGCAAGCTCGGCCCGTCGTCTCCCGGCTTCGCAAGGCCTGGCGATCGTCGAGCCTCTGCTCGCCCATTCCGAGGATCTCGCCGACATCCATCTGCCCTTGCTTCTCTGGTGGGCGATCGAGGCGAGTTGCGAGCGGGATCGCGATGCGGCCCTCAACCTCTTCAAGAGGCCCGACCTGTGGCGGCTTCCGATGGTCGATCGGCACATCCTTCCCCGATTGATGCAACGGTTCGCCTCTGCGGGCGGTCGTAAGGACCTCCAGACCTGCGCGAAGCTGCTGGATCTGGCTCCTAGTCGCCACGAGGTCGATCGGCTCCTGGAGGGATTCACGGCCGGAACAAGGGGGCGTTCGCTCGCCGCCATGCCCGAGGAACTCGCGGCCTCGCTCTCGCGAGTGGGGGCCACTTCCCCGATTCTCGACCTTCGGCGGGGGAAGCCTGAGGCGGTCGAGAAGGCCCTGGTAATTCTCAGGGACCAGAAGTCGGATGCGTCCCTCCGGGGGCAGATTGCGGAGGCTTTCGGGGAGCTCAAACACCCTGAGTGCATCTCCGTTCTCCTCGACCTCGCGACCGATTCGCCCGACATCTCCTTGCGTCTGGCATCACTGAACTCGTTGGTGCCGTACAACGATCCCCGAATCGCCGCCTCGGTGATCCCGAAGCTCGCGGCGATGCCCGACGACGTGCTCCTCGCGGCTCAGACTCTCCTCGCGAGCCGCAAGTCCTCGGCGATGGCCCTTCTCACGGCGATCGATCGTGGCGTGATTACGCCGGCCAGGGTGGCTCCGGAAGTGATTGAACGTCTCAAGGCCCACAACGATGTTGACATCACGGCCGGGGTGGTGAAGCACTGGGCCTCGCCGCGGGAGGCCACGAACCCCGAGCTCCTCAACGAGGTCGATCGCATCGGGCGACTGGCCGGGACGGGCGTGGGCGACCGGCCCCGGGGGAAGGCCCTGTTCACGCAACAGTGCGGCAAGTGCCACACGCTCTTCGGCGAGGGGGGGCAGGTGGGGCCGGACCTCACGAGCTATCGTCGCGAGGACCTCACCACTTTTCTCCTGCATGTGGTGCACCCCAACGCCGAGATCCGCGAGGGGTACGCCACCGTGCAGGTGGCCACGACCGACGGTCGGGTTCTCTCGGGCTTCGTGGTCGAGAAGGACGAGCAGGTGGTCGTGCTCCGAGACTCGGACGGTCGCAGCGCGACGATCAGGCGAGATGAGATC